>CAZYPM010000066.1:5141-10543 GCA_964649205.1 uncultured Steroidobacteraceae bacterium | reverse complement strand
TGATCCACCGCCCGGTCCCCTCGAGCGGCGAATTGATCCCCGTGGTCGGCCTCGGCAGTTCGGCGACGTTTGGCAGCGTGGCGCGAAGCGACGACGTCTCGGCGCTGCGCGAAGTGTTTGCGGCCATGATCGATCACGGCGGTACGGTGTTCGACACGGCGCCCTCCTACGGCGCTTCCGAGGAAGTCGCCGGCCGCCTCGCGCGCGAGCTCGGCATCACGCAGAAGGTCTTCTGGGCGACCAAGGTCAACGTTGCTGCGCGCGGCGGCGGCGCGGCCGACCCGGCGGCCGCACGCGCGCAGATCGAGGAGTCGTTCCGCCGCTTCGGCGTCGAGACGATGGATCTCATCCAGGTGCACAACCTCGGCGACGTGCCGACCCAGCTCGGCATCCTGCAGGAACTCAAGGCGACGAAGCGCGTGCGCTACCTCGGCGTCACCAGCACCAGCAAGGGCCAGTACGCGCAGCTCGAGCGCGTCATGCGCGAGCAGCCGCTCGACTTCATCGGCGTGGACTACGCCGTGGACAACCGCGACGTCGAGCGGACGATCCTGCCGCTGGCGCAGGAGCGGAAGATCGCGGTGATGGTCTACCTGCCGTTCGGGCGCACGCGGCTGTTCCGGCGCGTCGCGGGCCGGCCGCTGCCGGACTGGGCGGCGGAATTCGACGCCGGCAGCTGGGCGCAGTTCTTCATCAAGTACGTGCTCGGCCACCCCGCGGTCACGGTCGTGACGCCGGCCACCAGCCAGGCCAAGCACATGATCGACAACCTGGGCGGCGGCATGGGCCGGCTGCCGGACGAGACCACGCGCCGCCGCATGGCGGAATTCGTCGACGCCCTGCCGCCGGCCGGCTGAGTCCTCAGCCGCGCGCCGCGAACCACTGCGGCAGCGCGAGCGAGAGCTGCGGGAACAACGTGATGAGCAGCACGCCGATCGCGAGCACCGCGAGCATCGGCAGGCTGGCGCGCGCGACCTCGAGCACCGGCCGGTGGAAGCGCGAGGCCGACATGAACAGGTTGAGGCCCACCGGCGGCGTCAGGTAGCCGAGCTCCAGGTTCGCGAGCAGGATGATGCCGAGGTGGACCGGGTCGACGCCGAAGGCCAGCGCGACCGGCACCACCAGCGGCGCCACCACGATAATCGCCGAGAAGATGTCCATCAGGCAGCCGACCGCCAGCAGGAACACGTTGAGCGCGAGCAGGAACAGCCACTTCGACTCGATCGCGGTCGAGATCCACTCGGTCAGGCGGTCCGGCACGTGCTCCGTGATCAGCAGGTTGGTGAGCCCCATCGCCGCGCCCAGGATCAGCAGCACCCCGCCGACCAGCAGCCCGCACTCGCGCATGACCTCCACCAGCGCCTCGCCCTTCGGCAAGTCGCGGTTGATGAAGGCGGCGACCGCGATCGCATAGGCGGCCGTGATTGCGGCGGCCGGCACCGGCAGCGCATAGCCGCCGAAGATCAGCACCAGCGGCACGACCGGCAGCAGCAGCTCCCATTTCGCGCGCCAGGTCGTGGCGCGGACCCGGCGCCAGCTGAAGCGCGGCCGGAAGCCGCCCCGCGGCGAGGCGGCGATGCCCCAACCGCAGGCCAGCGCCACCAGCAGCAGGCCGGGCACCGCGCCCGCGAGGAACATCTGCTCGATCGAGACCTGCGCGACGATCGAGTACAGGATCAGCGGCAGGCAGGGCGCGAACAGCACGCCCAGCGACCCGGCGCCGGTCACCAGACCGAGCGCGGTGCCGTCCGCGTAGCGCGAGTGCAGCAGGATCGGCATCAGCAGTCCGCCGAGCGCCAGGATGGTGACGCCGGAACCGCCGGTGAAGGCGGTGAAGAATGCGCAGGCCAGCACCGTGATGACCGCCGGCCCGCCGCGCAGGTGGCCGGACCAGGCCTGCAGCAGCCACACCAGCCGGCGCGCTGCGCCGCTCGCCGCCACGACGTAGCCCGCGAGCGTGAACAGCGGCAGGGTCGCGAGCAGCGGATTGGTGACCTGGTCGTAGTGGTCGAGCGGCACCGAGGCGATCGGGTCGCCTGCGGCGATGAAGAAGATCAGCGCGATGCCGGCCAGGCCGACGAAGATCGGCGCACCCAGCAGGATCGCGGCCCCGAGCACGATGAGCAACGGCGTGCGCGCGGCGGCGATGCCGCCGTCGAGCTGCGACACCGCATAGGTCACGGCGACTGCGGTCGCGAGCACTGCCGCGCGCGCCGGCCAGCCCGCGGCCGCGTGGCGCGCGATGCGCAGCGTGATGAACAGGAAGCCGGCCGGCATGACCGCCTGCAGCGCGATGCGCGGCACGCCGAAGGCGAGCGTCGAGGACATCGCCGCCTCTTCGCGCACGAACTGCCAGGCGGCGAGCGTCAGGAGCGCGGTGACCGTGGTGGCGACGAGTCCGGTGAAGGCCGTGATGCCGGGCTTCCAGCGCTCCGGCAGCGCCTGCGCCACGGTTCCCATGGCGAGCAGGCGGCTCTCGCGCGCGGCGGCCATGCCGCCCAGCATCCCGACCAGCAGCGTCAGGTGGCGGATCAGCTCGTCGGTGTCGGCGAGCGCCTGCGAGGCGCTGGCGACACCCAGCAGCACCAGCGCGGCGAGCGCCGCCGCCAGCAGCCAGTTCTCGGCCCGGTGCAGCAGGCCCGTCACTTCGTGGTTTCGCCGCCGGCCTTCAGCGTCGCCACCGCGGTGTCGAACATCGTCTCCGGCACCAGCGCGCCCCGGATGCGCGGATAGATGCGCGCGACTTCGCGCCTGAACTCGCGCTCCGCCTCCGGCGACAGCGCCACGATCTTGAGACCGTGCTTGTCCTTCATCGCCTGCACCGCGGCCTCGTCCTCGGCGCGCGCGGCGCGGCGCATCTCGGTGCCGGCGCGCTCGGAGGTCTCGCGCAGCCAGGCCTGGGTCGCGGGATCGAGCTGCTTCCAGGACTTCTCGGTCACCACCAGCGCGCCCGTGATCGGCGCCCAGTTGAGATCCAGCATGTAGGGCGCGTAGGTCGCGACCTGGTTGAAGTTCGCGAGGAAGGCCGGCACCGGCAGCGCGTCGATCATGCCGTTGCGGAGTCCCAGCAGGATCTGGTCCGGCTCCAGCACGACCGGCGTGTAATAGTCCTTCATCATCTCGATGCTGTCCGGGTCGCCGGAACTGGCGTACACGCGCATGGACTTGAGGTCCTTCACGCCGCGGATCGGGGTCTTCGAGAAATACCGCACCCAGCCGGCATCGGCCCAGAACATCACGACGAAGCCGGCTTCCCTGAGCCTGCGCTCGAGTTCCGGCCGCAGGCGCTCGCGCACGCGATCCACGTCCTCCCAGTCCTTGAACATGAGCGGCATGAACTGCAACGCGGTCACCGAACGGTCGAGCTGGCCCAGGCCGACGGACGTCAGCGCCGCGCCCTGGATCTGCCCGACGCGCATGCGCCGCACGATCTGCAGCTCGCCGCCCTGCGTGCCCGGGTAGATGTTCATCGCCAGGCCGCCCGGCCCGCGCGACCACTCCGCTCCCAGCGACTGCAGGCGCTTGTGGAACGAGGAGCCGGACGGTGCGACCGTCGCGATGCGCAGCTCGTTGCGGCCCGCCGCGCGCGCGGCCGCCGGCACCAGGCCCGAGACCGCGGCGGCCAGCATCGCCTGCACGGCGTTCCTTCGCGAAATCATCATGGCGTCGTCTCCTGTGCCGCGGCGTCGTCCGCGAGCGGCGGCAATATCCAGTGGTCGGCATTCGCGAGCAGCCATGCGGCGCGCCGCTGCATGACCTTGTTCGCGAGCCGCGTCGCGGGTTCGGCGTCCGGATCGATCGCGAGCGCCGCCTGCAGCGCCTGCTCGAAGCAGGCGCGGTCCTCGCGCGGCAGGCAGTACGCTTCCGCCCAGGACAGGTGGGGACCCGCCGACCTGCCTCGCGCGAACTCGACCGCGCGCTCGAAATGCCGTCGCGCGATCGCCTCGCGGTCGCCCTCGATGTCCGGCCGCACCATCGAGTACGTCAGCAGGAAGGAATGGACCGCGCCGCGGTCCCAGCCCTCGTCGAGCGCGAGCGCCCGGTCGATCAGCGCGGAGACGATCGGCAACTCGGCGACCAGCTCCGGGTCGTCCTTGCCGAGCGAGATCGCCGCCGCCCAGGAGGCCGCCGTCCAGTACAGCAGGTCCACCTCGGTGCCGGTCGCGCGCGCTGCCGCCGCGGCCGGGCCCGCGCGCAGCGCCGCACTGAATCCGGGCAGCGCGGCATCGAAGCCGCGCAGGCAATAGTCGCGCGCGCGCAGGTACAGGCGCCGGGCCCGGTTCCAGGAGTCCCAGGCCCGGTCGGTGTCCTCGAGCGCGATCGCGTCGGCGTCCTGCTGCACGAAGGCCCAGGCGTACTGCGTGAACCCGGCACAGGTCGCCCCCAGCAGCCCGCGGTGTTCCGGCGTGGATGCCAGCACACTCTCCATCAGCTTCAGGCTGAACGGCAACGCTTCCGCGATGAGTTGCGGGTCTTCATCGGAAGCATAGGTCGTGCCGGAAGCGGCCAGGGTGTCGGCGACCTTGTTGGCGGCGAAGCGCTGCACCGAGCATCCTGATGCGCCGGCGAACAACATGAGCACGGCAATGCCGGCGACGGCTCTGGGCACGGCAATCATCGGAAAGACAGACCCCCGATGTCGACTGGGAGGGAACCGATCGGCTGGGGCAGGCGGATCATAGCACCGCGCTCACTCGGCCATGAATTCTGCAAGCGATTCAAGGTATTGAGGAAAAAGGTCGAGACTGTTGTGGGTTGCGCCGGGCAGCCGCACGACTTGCAGCTGCGACGGCGCCAATGTCGCCGCCAGCGCCTCGGAACGCCGCGGCGGAATGATCTCGTCGCCGGCGGCCACGACGATCAGGACCGGCGCGCGGATCGCTGCTGCCTTCGCGGCCGACTCGTAACGGTCGAGCAACAGCAGGCCGACCGGCAGCCAGGGGTAATGCTCGCGCGCGACGTTCACCATGCTGTCGAAGGGCGACACCAGCGCGAGGCGCTGCACGTCGCGCGAGCTCGCCAGATGGACCGCGACCGCGCTGCCGAGGCTGCGGCCGATCACCGCGACTTCCGGGTGCCGCGCGGCGACCTGGTCGTAGACCGCGATCGCGTCCGCGAGCAGCGCGCGCTCCGAAGGCCGGCCGCTGCTGCCGCCATAGCCGCGGTAGTTGACGAGATACAGCGAGTGGCCGGGGAACGCCGCCTCGAACGACGGCAGGTTGAGCGAGACGTCCTCGGCGTTGCCGCCGAAGTAGAGGATCGCGCGCGGACCAGGCCGATCCGCGACCCACACCTTGAGGCTCTCCTCGCCGTTCTGCACGCGGATCGACTGCACGCCCGGCCGCGTCGCCTCGCGCACCGGGAAGTACATCTGCGAGCGCTGGACGGCGAACAGCAGCAGG
>CAZYPM010000066.1:3892-5041 GCA_964649205.1 uncultured Steroidobacteraceae bacterium | reverse complement strand
CGCCTCGCGCACCGGGAAGTACATCTGCGAGCGCTGGACGGCGAACAGCAGCAGGCAGAGCGCGACGTAGACGCCCGCCGGGTACAGGATCAGGACCAGCAGGTTGCGCACCGCCGCTCAGTCGTCGTGCAGCTCCACGACGGCCTCGATCTCCACCGCGATGTTGGACGGCAGCGACTGCATGCCGACGGCCGCGCGCGCCGCCTTGCCGGCCTCGCCGAAGGCGACGACCATCAGGTCGGAGAACCCATTCATGACCTGCGGATGGTCGGTGAAATCCTCGGTCGACTGCACCATGCCGAGGATGCGCACGAAGCGCTTGACCTTCGACAGCTCGCCAACCGCCGACTTGATGGTCGCGAGCATGCACAGGCCGACCTTTTCCGCCGACTTCGCGCCCTGCTCGACCGTGAGCTCGCCTCCCACCTTGCCGGTCGTGAATGGCCGGCCGCATTCGCCGTGGCCCGACAGGAACAGCAGGTTGCCGGTGCGCACAGAGGTCACGTAGGTCGCGACCGGGCTGGGCGGCGTCGGCAGCGCGTAGCCGGCGGCGGCGAGGCGTTGCTCGGGAGTCTCAGCCGCGGCCGGCGCGGCCGATACTGCGGCCAAATAGAGTCCTGTGATCAGGCATAGCGAGCGCATGACAGCCTACCTCCGGCGCGACGCAGAGTCCGCCCATGGCGGCCGAGACTACCCTGCCGGTCGGTACCCTGCCAGCGGCCCGGGAGACGCGCCGGCCTGGAATACAATGTGCCCATGCCCGCAAGACCGACCGTGAGCGAACGCCTCGAGGCCCGCCGCACGCTGCTCGGCGAGGGCCTGGAGATCCGCCGCGCGCTGCCGAACCGGCACCGGCGCACGGTCGGCGCCTGGTGCTTCCTCGACCACGCGGGCCCCGCCGACTACGCCGCCGGCCGCGGCGTGAATGTCGGACCGCACCCGCACATCGGATTGCAGACCTTCAGCTGGATGATCGAGGGCACGATCCAGCACCGCGACAGCCTGGGTTTCGAGCAGTGGATCCGGCCGGGGCAGGTGAACCTGATGACTGCCGGTCGCGGCATCGCCCACTCCGAGGAATCGCCGCCGGACGAGCCGGGCCGCGTCCAGCTCGCGCAGCTGTGGATCGCGCTGCCGGAAGCCGAAGCG
>CAZYPM010000066.1:0-3792 GCA_964649205.1 uncultured Steroidobacteraceae bacterium | reverse complement strand
TGGCGCGCCGCAGCAACTCGGAGCCGATCCCGAGCGACCTCTCGCTCTACGTGCACGTGCCGTTCTGCTTCAGCCCGTGCTTCTATTGCGGCTGCACGCGCATCATCACGCGCGACCGGGCGCGCGGCGCGCTCTACCTCTCCCGGCTCATGCGCGAGATCGAGATCGCCGCCCCGCTCTTCGACCGCGACCGCGACGTGATCCAGCTGCATTTCGGCGGCGGCACGCCGAATTTCCTCGACGCAGGCGAACTGTCGGCGCTCATCGGCGGCCTCGGCCGGCATTTCCACTTCAGCGACCGCGCCGACCGCGACTTCTCGATCGAGCTCGACCCGCGCACGCTCGCGACCGGCGACGTGCGGCGCCTCGCGGAACTCGGACTCAACCGCGCGAGCCTGGGCGTGCAGGACTTCGATCCCGAGGTGCAGCAGGCCGTCAACCGCATCCAGGGCGTCGAGCAGACGCTCGCCGTGATCGACGAATGCCGCGCGAGCGGCATGCGCTCGGTCAACGTGGACCTGATCTACGGCCTGCCGAAGCAGACCCTCGACGGGTTTGCGAGGACGCTCGATGCGCTGCTCGCGGTGCGGCCGGACCGGCTCGCGGTCTACGGCTACGCCCACCTGCCCGAGCTGTTCAAGGCCCAGCGGCAGATCGAGGCCGCGGACCTGCCGGATGCCGCGCTGCGCCTCGAGTTGCTGCAGCTGGCGGTGCAGAAACTGACCGATGCGGGCTATCGCTTCATCGGCATGGATCACTTCGCGCTGCCGGCGGATGACCTCTCGAAGGCGCAGTCGGCCGGCAGCCTGCACCGCAATTTCATGGGCTATACCATCCACGACGACTGCGACCTGGTCGGCTTCGGCGTCAGCTCGATCAGCCACGTGGGCGACAGCTTCAGCCAGAACTTCCGCGACCTGCCGACCTGGGAACGGGCGCTCGACGAGGGCCGGCTGCCGGTCTGGCGCGGGATCGAGCTCGACGCCGACGACGTGCTGCGCGCGGACGTGATCCAGCAGCTCATGTGCCAGGGCGAGATCGACGCCGCGCGCGTCGAGGAACGCTACGGCATCGATTTCCGGGCCTATTTCGCCGATTCCCTGGCGAAACTCGCGCCGCTGGCCGCGGATGGGCTGGTGACCGTGGAACCGCTGCGGATCGCCGCCACTTCTCGCGGACGCTACCTGCTGCGTATCATTGCCATGTGCTTCGACCGCTACCTCGCCGCCGCCCAGGCTCCGCGCTACTCGAAGGCCATCTGAGGCCCGGCCCGGCGCCTGACCGCGCCGCGGGCGCCGCCTGATGGCCGCACAGGCGCCGGTGCGGGGGCAGCCCATCGCCGACGACGGCGACGAACTCCGCTTCTGCAGCACCTGCGCGTTCGCGAGCGCCTGCCTGGCCGCCGGCGTCGACAAGGGCCGCCTGCGCGAGCTGCACATGCTGGTCGAGCACAGCGGCCCCAGCCGGGCCGGGGATCACCTGTTCCGCGAGGGCGACCCCTTCAACGCGATCGCGGCGGTGCGCTCCGGCACGGTCAAGACCTACGTGACGGACGCCGATGGGCGCGAGCAGGTGCGCGGCTTCTTCCTGCCGGGCGAGGTCATCGGCCTCGACGCGATCTCGGAGTCGCGCTACCCCTGCAATGCAATCGCGCTCGAGCCCGTCGTGCTGTGCCGGTTCTCGTTCCCGACCCTGGCGGCGCTCGCGACCCGCATGCCGGGCCTGCAGCAGCAGCTGTTCCGGCTGCTGTCACACGACATCGGCAACGCCGCGCTGCTCGCGGGCAACCACACGGCCGAGGACCGCCTGGCGGCATTCCTGGTCGGCCTGTCGCGCCGTTACGCGGCGCGCGGCTTCCGCGCGGACCGCTTCCAGCTGACGATGAGCCGCGCCGACATCGCCAACTACCTGCGCCTGGCCGCCGAGACCGTCAGCCGCATCCTGCGGCGCTTCCAGGACGAGCGCCTGATCCGGGTGCGGCGGCGCGAGATCGAGCTGCTCGACCTGCCCCGCCTCGAAAAGTCCGCGCTCGCCGTCCTGCGCAGCTGAAATCGGCCCCGCCAGGGCCGTTTGTGTGGACCAGTTCACCGGGCCGGGGGCATTTCCCGACCTGGTTCACAGTTGGAACGGGACCGCCTGAGGCTACATATGTCGAGCCGATGGCCTGCCCCGGGGGCGGGATCGCGCGTGGGAGTTGGCGCGGGAAAATCATGCCTCCAGGCCGGGAAACCAGCGAGGGCTTCTTGCAGCGCGAGCCGTTCGGCGCAGGCTGGACGGGCGCCCTTGCCGTCGGCCTCTTCTGCTATGCGCTGGTCGCGGTCCTCATGCTGTTCGTCGACGGCGACGGGCGGTTGTTCGAGATCTTCAACCTCTACTCCGATTCCCCGCTCAGCATCGGTGCCGCGATCCTGGCGGCCGCCGCGGCGCGGCACGCGCACGATCCAGCCGTGCGCCGCACCTGGCAGTTCCTTGCCGCGTCGCTCGCGATCTACAGCGTCGGCAACCTGCTGAACTCCACCTACTGGCTGTTCGGCGTCGACCCCTTCCCGTCGGTCGGCGACGTGTTCTTCATGGGTTTCTACCCGCTGCTGTTCGCCGCCGTGCTGACCGTCATGCGCGCGGCCGCGGTGCGCGTGCAGTGGGGACGGCTCGCGCTCGACGCCACCATCCTGATGCTGGGCTTCGGCGCCTTCTTCTGGTTCTTCGTGATCGCGCCGACCGCGGCCGCGGACCGCGACCCCGACGTCATCAAGTATGTCCTGTCGCAGAGCTACATCGCGCTCAACTGCCTGATGCTGCTCGCCTTCGGCGTGCTGCTCATGCACGCCGGCGCCGGGCCGCTGCGCCGCCGCACGCTGGTGCTGCTCACGATCGGATTCTCGGCGATGTTCCTGGCCGACATCGTCTGGGCGATGTCCAAGGTGAGCGGCTCCTACCTGCCGGGTGGATTCTCCGACGTCATCTACCTGACCTGCTACGTGTGGCTGCTCGCCGGCGCGCGCGAGCAGCTGCGCGGCGCGCCGGCCGTGCAGCCCGCGCCCTCGGCATTCGGCAGCGGCCTGGTGCAGGGCATGCCGTACGTCGCCATGCTGGTCTCGTTCCTGGTGCTCGTGTACGTCGAGACCGGGACCGCCGCCAGCCCCGCGACCGCCATGACCGTCATCATCTTCGTGCTGACGCTGCTGGTCATGGTGCGGCAGGGCGTGATGTCGCGCGACGACGCGCTGGTGCGCGAGCGGCGCGCGGCGGGCATCGTCGAGGCCCGCTACGCCTCGCTGATCAGGCATGCCTCCGACGTGATCATGATCGCCGACGTGGACGGGCGCGTGCGCTTCGCGTCGCCGGCGGCCGAGCGCACCTTCGGCACCAACCCCGACGACCTGGTCGGCCGCAACCTGCTCGACCTCTGGGGCGACGCGGACCGCGAGCGGCTCGCGGCCTTCCTCGCGGAGGTGGCTTCCACGCGCGGACGCACTGTCGGACCGGTCGAGGTCATGGTCGGCTCCGGCAACCGGCGCAGCACGCTCGAGAGCGTGGGCAGCAACCTGCTGGACGACCCGGCCATCGCCGGGCTGGCCCTCAACTTCCGCGACGTCAGCGAGCGCAAGGCGCTCGAGGAACAGCTGCGCCAGCTCGCATTCCACGACCCGCTCACCCTGCTCGCCAATCGCAGCCTGTTCCGCAACCGCGTGCAGCATGCGCTCGCGCTGGCGCAGCGCTCGGGCCAGCGCGTCGGCGTCATGTTCCTCGACCTCGACAACTTCAAGAACGTCAACGACTCGCTCGGCCACG
>CAZYPM010000065.1:0-10638 GCA_964649205.1 uncultured Steroidobacteraceae bacterium | reverse complement strand
GCAGCTTGCGCACCAGGTCACGCATGCCGCGCGATTCCAGCTGGAACACCGCAGTCGTGCGGCAGGACTTCAGCAGCCGGTAGGTGTCCGCGTCGTCGAGTGGCAGCTGCGCGATGTCGAGCGGCGCCTGCCCGGCCGCGGTGCGCGCGGCGTTGATGGTCCGTACCGTCCAGTCGATGATCGTGAGCGTGCGCAGGCCGAGGAAATCGAACTTGACCAGCCCCACCTGCTCGACGTCGTCCTTGTCGAGCTGGGTCACCACGCTGCCGCCCGCCGACTCGGCGTAGAGCGCCGTGAAGTCCGTGAGCGGGCCCGGCGCGATCACCACGCCGCCGGCGTGGGTGCCGGCATTGCGCGCCAGGCCCTCGAGCCGGCGCGCGAGGTCCACGAGGTCGCGCACCTCGTCCTCGTCGCGGTAGCGCCGCGCAAGCTCGGGCTCCTTGTCGAGCGCCTCGTCGAGCGTGATGCCGAGCTCGAACGGGATCAGCTTGGCGACGCCGTCCACGAAGCCGTAGGGCAGCCCGAGTACGCGGCCGACGTCGCGCACCACCGCGCGGGCGGCCAGCGAGCCGAAGGTGATGATCTGCGACACGCGGTCGCGCCCGTAGCGCTCCGCCACGTACTCGATGACGCGATCGCGGCGCTCCATGCAGAAGTCGATGTCGAAGTCCGGCATCGACACGCGCTCGGGGTTCAGGAAGCGCTCGAACAGTAGCTCGTGCTGCAGCGGGTCGAGGTCGGTGATCCCGAGCGCCCAGGCCACCAGCGACCCAGCCCCCGAGCCGCGACCCGGCCCGACCGGGATCTGCTGCTCCCGCGCCCAGCGGATGAAGTCCGCGACCACCAGGAAATAGCCTTCGAATCCCATGTCGCAGATCACGCCGAGCTCGCGCTCCAGCCGCTCGCCATAGGGCGCCGCATCCGCGACCGGCGCCGCAGAGGCCAGCCGCGCCTGCAGGCCTTGGGCCGCGAGGGTGCGCAGGTATTGCGTCGCGCTGCCGCCCCCGGGCACCGCAAAGGCCGGCATGAAGATGCGCCCCAGCGTCAGCGGCAGCGAGCAGCGCCGTGCGATCTCGACGGTATTCTCCGTCGCCTCCGGCAGGTCGGCGAACAGGCGCCGCATCTCGGCCGGGCCCTTGAGGTACTGCTCCGGCGAATAGCGGCGCGGGCGCCCGGGATCGTCGAGCCGCCAGCCCCCGTGGATGCAGACCCGCGCCTCGTGGGCCTCGAACTCGCCGGCCTCGAGGAAGCGGACGTCGTTGGTCGCCACCAGCGGCGCCGGCTGCGATGCGATCAGGTCCAGCACCGCGGCGATGTGCTCTTCGTCGCCGGCGCGGCCGGTGCGCTGGATCTCGAGGTAGTAGCGGTCGCCGAACAGCTCGAGCCATTGCCCGAGCAGCGCCTGCGCCTCCGCGTCGCGGCCCGCGAGCAGCGCACGCCCGACGTCGCCTTCCCCCGCGCCGGACAGCGCGATCAGCCCGGCCGTCGAGCCGGGATCCAGCCAGCCGCGCTCGAGCAGCGGTCTGCCGCCCGCTTGTCCCTCGAGGTAGCTGCGCGAAACCAGCCGGGTGAGGTTGCGGTAGCCCTCGGAGCACTGCGCCAGCAGCGTGAGTCGCGACGGCTCGGCGCGCTCGCCGGGCTCGCGCAGCCAGAGGTCCGCGCCGATCACCGGCTTGACGCCGGCCCGCTCGGCTTCGCGGTGGAACTTCACCATCGCGAACAGGTTGCCGTGGTCGGTCAATGCGACCGCGGGCATGCCCGCATCCGCCACCGCGCGCATCAGCCGCGGGACGCGCACGATGCCGTCCACCAGCGAGTATTCGGTATGCAGGCGCAGGTGGACGAAACTCGCGTCCGCCGGCGTCCTTTCAGCCCGTCCCATGGGCTGATCTTACCGGCGCGAAGCTCTGCCGGTGCAGGCGGCAGGGACCCTGGCGCGCCAGCCCCGCCAGGTGCAGGGCGGTCGGGTAGCCCTTGTGATGCTCGAACCCGTAGCCCGGGTAGATCGGCGCCACGCGATCCATCCAGGCATCGCGGCTCACCTTGGCCAGGATCGAGGCCGCGCTGATCTCGGCGACCTCGGCATCGCCGCGCACCACGGCCTGCACGCGGCAGGCCTGTCCGCGCAGCCAGGGCGACGGACAGTGCGTGCCGTCCACCAGCACGCGCGCCGGCGCGACGGCGAGTCCCAGCAGCGCGCGGCGCATCGCGAGCAGGCTCGCCTGCAGCACGTCCAGCACGTCGATTTCCTGGGCGTCGGACCAGCCGAGCGCCCAGGCGAGCGCTCGCTCGCGGATCTCCGCCGCCAGCCGTTCGCGGCGGGCTGGGGCAAGCTGCTTGGAGTCCCGCAGGCCGGCAATGGGCCTGGCCGCATCCAGGATCACCGCCGCGGCGACCACCGGCCCGGCCAGCGGGCCCCGCCCGGCCTCGTCCACGCCCGCCACCAGGCATCCGGACCGTCCTGCCTGCCGCGGCAGTCGCGGGTTCACCTCGCGCCGCTCCGCGCCAGGTCCAGGATCGCTTCCGCAGCCCGCTCGCTGGCGCCCTGGCGCAACTCCCGGTGGATGGCGGTGAACTGCGCCACGAGTCCGGCCATCTCGTCCGGCGAGTCCAGCCAGCGCTCGAGCTCGCGGCCAAGCCGCTCGGGCGTGACCTCCGCCTGCGCGAGCTCCGGAACGATGCGCCTGCCGGCCAGCAGGTTGGGCTGCGCGAAGTGCGCCACCTTGAGGAGCCCGAGTCGCCTGAGCGCAAAGGCGCTGGCCCGGCCCAGCCGGTAGGCGACCACCATCGGCCGCTTGCACAGCAGCGTCTCGAGCGTCGCCGTGCCGGATGCGACCAGCGCCACGGTCGCTGCCGTCAGCACCGCGCGCGAGCGGCCCTCGAAGACATGCACCGTGAGTCCCGGAGCGTGCGCAGCAAGCGCTGCCGTGAAAAGGTCGTGAGTGCGGGCATCCGCCAGCGCCGCGGCGAATTGCAGCCCGGGCCGGCGCTCCGCCAGCCAGGCCGCGGCGCCGGCGAAGTCCGCGGCCAGCCGGGTGACCTCCCCGACGCGGCTGCCGGGAAGCAGCGCGACCAGCGGCGCTCCGGCATCCAGGCCCAGTTCCGCGCAGGCCGCGCCGCGGTCGGGTTCGAGCGGCAGCTGGTCCGCGAGCGGATGGCCGGTGAAGATCGCGCGCAGGCCGGCCTGGTCGTAGACCTCGCGCTCGAAGGGCAGCAGGCACAGCACCAGGTCGAGGAATCCCGCCATCCGGCGCGCGCGGCCGCGCCGCCAGGCCCACACCTGCGGGCTGACGTACTGCACGGTGCGGATGCCCGCCGCATGCAGCGCCGGCGCGAGATTCAGGTTGAACTCCGGCGCATCGATGCCGACGAACACGTCCGGCCGCAGCTTCAGGAACTCGCCGCGCAGGCGGCTGCGCAGGCGCCACAGTCGCGGCAGGTGATGCAGCACCTCGAACAGGCCCATGACGGCGAGCTCCGCTGACGCCGCGAGCGCCTCGCAGCCGGCGGCCTGCATCGCGGGCCCGGCGACGCCGATGAATCGCGCCCGCGGCTCGCGCGCGCGGATGGCGCGGATCAGCGCCGCGCCCAGGTTGTCCCCGGAGGACTCGCCGGCGACCACGCCGAAGGTCAGCGCGCGCGACGCCGTCATCAGCGGATGATGCTGCGCTCGCTGGCGCCGAGGAACTCCACGAAGGGCGCGAGCTCGGGCTGGGTCGCGGCCAGTTCCGCGAGCCGTTCCTGCGCCTCGGCGAGTTTCAGCCCGGAGCGGTAGAACAGGCGATACGCGCTCTTGATGTTCGCGATCTGGGCGGCGTCGAAGCCGCGGCGCTTGAGGCCCTCGCTGTTGACGCCCTTCGGCTCCGCGGGCGAGCCCGCGACCAGCAGGTACGGCGGCACGTCCCGGGTCACCGCGGCATTGTTCGCGAGGAAGGCGTGCGCGCCCACTTTGCAGAACTGGTGGATGCCCGCGTAGCCGGACAGGATCACCCAGTCCCCGAGCTCGACGTGTCCCGCCAGCGCCGTGCAGTTCGACAGGATGCAGTTGTCGCCGACGATGCAGTCGTGCGCGACGTGCGAGTACGCCATGAACAGGCAGTCGTTGCCGATGCGCGTGACGCCGCGGCCGCCCGCGGTGCCGCGGTTGATCGAACAGAACTCGCGGAATACGTTGCGGTCGCCGACTTCGAGCCGCGTCGGCTCGCCCTTGTACTTGCGGTCCTGCGGCGCGTCGCCGACCGAGGCGAACTGGAACACCTTGTTGTCGCGGCCGAGCGTGGTCGGCCCGTTGATCACGGCATGCGGACCGATCCAGGTGCCGGGACCGATGCGCACGCCGGCGCCGATCACCGAGAAGGCGCCGATCTCGACACCGTCCGCGATCTCGGCGTCCGGCGCGACGATCGCGCGCGGGTCGATCAAGGCTTGACCTCCGGCGCGACCATCATCGTGGCCGAGGCGACTTCCTCGCCGTCCACCTCGGCGACCGTCGTGAATTTCCAGATGCCGCGCATCGCGCGGTCGAAGGTCGCCTTCAGTGCGAGCTGGTCCCCTGGCACGACCGGCCGCCGGAAGCGCGCGCCGTCGATGCCGACGAAATAGAAGCGTGAATTCTCGTCCGGCACCACGCCCGCGGTCTTGAATGCGAGGATCCCGGCGGCCTGCGCCAGCGCCTCCAGGATCATCACGCCCGGCATGGTCGGCCGCCCGGGGAAGTGGCCCGGGAAGAACGGCTCGTTGACGGTGACGTTCTTCAGCGCGTGGATGCGCTTGCCCGGCACGCATTCGACCACGCGGTCGACCAGCAGGAACGGGTAGCGGTGCGGCAGCTGCGCCAGCACCGCCTGGATGTCCATGGAAAAGCCTTCGCTCATCCGCCCTTCTCCCTGCCCTTGCCCCTGCCCCTGCGGTCCGCATCGAGGCGGTGCAGTCGCGCGACCGCGCGGCGCCAGTCGGCGGCCGCGATCGCCGGCATGCCCGACGAATACGTCCCCGGCCCCGCCAGCGAGTGCGACACCAGCGAATATCCCGTGACGATCACCTCGTCGCCGATCTCGAGGTGGCCCGCGATGCCCACCGCGCCGCCGATCATGCAGCGACGGCCGATGACGGAACTGCCGGAGATCCCCACGCAGCCGGCGATCACCGTGTGCGCGCCGATCCGGCAGTTATGTCCGACCTGGACCTGGTTGTCCAGCTTCACGCCGTCCTCGATGACGGTGTCCTCGATCGTGCCGCGGTCCACCGTCGTATTGGCGCCGATCTCGACGTCGTCGCCGATGACCACCGCGCCCAGCTGGGGCACCTTGACGTATCCATCCGCGTCCGGCGCGAAGCCGAAGCCGTCGGCGCCGATGACCGCACCCGGCTTCAGCATGCAGCGCGCGCCCAGGGTCACGCCGCGGCATACCGTGACGCCGGCCTGCAGCCGGCAGTCGTCGCCGAGGCGCGCATCGTCCTCGATCACGCAATGGGGCCCGATCGCACAGCGTTCGCCGATCACGGCGCGCTCGCCGACGACGGCTCCAGGCCCGAGCCAGGCGCTGGCCGCGACCCTGGCGGAGCGCGCCACGCAGGCCGTCGGGTCCCGGCCCGCGGCGACCGGCGGCGGGGGATTCAGCCAGGCAGCGATGCGTGCGTAGCTCGCGTAGGGCCGCGCGGCGACCAGGGCTGCGACCGGGCACTCGGCGATCATTTCACGCGGCAGCACCACGGCGGTCGCCCGCGTCGCCGCCAGCGCGCGGCGGTGCTTGGCCCCGGTGCAGAACGTGAGCGTCCCCGGCGTGGCCGCGGCGAGCGCCGCCACGCCGCGCACCGGCTGCGCGGGATCGCCGGCGAGTTCCAGCCCGAAGCGGACCGCTATCTCGCCGAGCGTGGTCGCCATGCCGGCTGCGGCGCGCGCCTCAGGTCCTGGGCGGCGTGGCGGGCGCGGCCGGCGCCTTGGCCTTGAGTGCCGCGATCACCTGCGGCGTGATGTCCACCGCCTCGGTCGCGAACAGCACGCCTTCGCTCACCACCAGCTGGTAGCCGTTGGCGCGCGCGTAGGACTGCACTTCCATCAGCAGCGCGCGCTGCATGCGGCCGACTTCCTCGTTGCGGCGCAGGTTGAGGTCTTCCTGCAGCTCGTTGAAGCGGCGCTGGACGTTCAGCTCCAGGTCGCGCACCTCGCGCTCGGCCCGGACCCGGTCCGCCTCCGACATCACGGCGGCCTCGCGCTTGAGCTTGTCGCGCTTCTCCTCCAGCGACTTCTGCTGCGCGGCCACGTCGCGCTGGCGCGGCAGGAACTCGCCCTCCAGCGTCTGCTGCGCAGACTTCGCCTGCGGCGACTCCTCGAGCAGCCGCCCGAAGTTGATGTAGCCGATCTTGAGCTCGGCCGCCCCAGCGGCGCCCGGCGCCGCGAGCGCGGCGGCGAGCAGGAGCGCGCCCGGAATCAGATGCCTGTTCATGATGCTATGCGTGCCTCGACTGTCAGAAAGCGGAACCGATGGAGAACTGGAATCGCTCGACCTCGTCCGGATACCGGATGCCGTCGCCCTTGAACTCGTTCAGCGGGATGCCGTAGCTGAAGCGGAAGATGCCGAGCGGGGCCATCCACTGAACGGCCAGGCCGGCCGACTGCTTCAGTTCATTGTAATCGAACTTGTAGTCCACCGGCGTCACCCCGTCCAGGCCGACGAAATTGATGCCGGCGCCCTGCGAGAAGACGTTGCCGATGTCGAAAAACGCGCTGATCCGCGTGCTCGCGCGCCATTTCGCCGGCACCGGGAACAGCAGCTCCGCGCGCCCGACGACCTTGAGGTTGCCGCCGTACGGGTTGCCGAAGCCGTCCTTCGGCCCGAGACGGCTCTCCTGGTAGCCGCGCACCGTGTCGGGTCCGCCGGCGAAGAACTGGCGATACGGCGGCAGCGCGGTCGTCTCGTTGTCGAGCGCATCGCCATAGCCCAGTTCGGCCGACAGCGCGACCGTCCACTGGCGCCACAGCGGGATCAGCTGCAGGTAGTCGTAGTTGACGACGAAGTAGTTGACCTCGCTGCCCGGCGCGGTGGCGGCCACCGAGAGCGAGTGCCGCATGCCGCGGTCGGCGAAGATCGCGCGGTTGCGGGAATCGTAGAACCAGCCCGCGACCAGTTCGTAGCTGTTGTACTTGGTGCCGTACAGCGTGGTCGTGACGATGTCCGGATCGGTGTCCGGGTCGTCCCCGTCGGGTATCTCGTTCTCGATGATCCGCTCGTACGGGTTGCCGTTGTTGCGCACCCATTCCACCGCTTCCGGGGCGCTGCCCCTGGGATTCACGATCAGGTCGGACTGCTGCGCCACCACGCCGAAGCGCACGCCCTGGAACTCCGTGATCGGGTAGCCGAGCTCGAAGGTCCCGGACATCGTGGTGGTCGAGAAGTCGGATGCGGCCGACACATACTGGGTGATGTCGCGGAACTGCAGTCCCATCGTGCGCGACAGGCCGTCCACGTTGGTGTACGGGTCGGTGTGCGAGATGCTGTAGGACTGCGAGAAGCGCCCCGACAGCAGCTCGACCGCCAGGCGCTCCCCCGAACCCATGAAGTTCGAGTGGACGAAGCTGCCGTTCAGGATGAAGGACTGCGATTCCGAGTAACCGATGCCGCCGCTGAACTGGCCCGGCAGTCCTTCCTTCACGTCGAAGTCCACGTCCACGAGGTCGGGCGTGCCCGGCACCGGGCGGGTCTCGAACTCGACCTTCTCGATGTACGGCAGCCGCTGCAGGCGCTCCTTGGAGCGCTCGAGCAGCGTGTTCGACAGGTACGAGCCCTCCATCTGGCGCATCTCGCGCCGCAGCACCTCGTCGTCGATGGCGCTGGTGTTGATGAAGTTGATGCGGCGCACGTAGGCGCGGTTGCCCGGATCGATGAAGAAGGTCAGGTCGACCGTCTTCGCCTCGTCGTTCGCCTGCGGCACCGGGTCGATCTTGGCGAACGCATAGCCCTCGACCCCGAGCCGGTACGAGAGCAGCTCCTGGGTCTGCGTGATGAGCTTGCGTGAATAGGTCTGCCCGGGCTGAACCAGCAGCAGGCGCCGCAACTCCGGCTCGGGCACCTTCATGGTGCCCGCGACCTTGACCTCGCCCACCTTGTAGACGTCGCCTTCGCGCACGTTGATGGTGATGAAGATGTCGTCCTTCTCGGGAGCGATCGCGACCTGGGTGGACTCGACCTCGAAGTTCGCATAGCCGCGGTCCTGGTAGAAGGACTGCAGTGATTCGATGTCGCCCTGCAGCGATTCGCGCGAGTAGCGGTCGTCCTGCCGATACCAGGACAGCCAGTTCGGCGTGCGCAGTTCGAAAGCCTCGCGCAACTCCTCGTCGTCGTAGGAGGTGTTGCCGACGATGTTGATCTGGCGGATGCGCGCCCGCTTGCCCTCCACCACCTCGATGCGGATCCGCACCTTGTTGCCCGGCACGTCCTCGACCTTCGGGTCGATGCGCACCGCGTACTTGCCGCGGCTGAAGTACTGGTCGGTCAGGTAGCTGCGGACTTCCTCCAGCACCGAGCGGTCGAAGGTCTTGCCGGTCGCGAGGCCGACCGAGCGCAGCGACTTCTGCAGGTCCTCGGTCTTGATGTCCTTGTTGCCGGTGATCTCGAAGCTCTCGATCGAGGGCCGCTCCAGCACCACGACCACCAGCGTGCCACCGTCGCGCCTGAGTTCGATGTCGCTGAAGAAGCCGGTCGAGAACAGCGCCCGGATCGCCTCCTGGATGCGGCGCTGGTCGAGGCGGTCGCCGATGTTGACCGGCAGGTAGTTGTAGACCGTGCCCTCGGAGATGCGCTGCAGGCCCTCGACCCGGATGTCGCCGACCACGAAATCGCCGCTGCCCTGCGCGAATGCGCCCGCCGCATGCGCCAGGAGGATGCCGCCGATCAGTCGTCGAAGCATGTTCCGGTGGTCCCCCGCGCCCTCAGCCGAACAGCCGCGTGATGTCGTTGTAGAACGCGAATCCCATCAGCGCGACCAGCATGGCGATGCCGACCTTCTGGCCGATCACCTGCGCCTGCATGGAGAGCGGCGAGCCCTTCGCCATCTCGGCGAGCTGGAACGCGATCTGGCCCCCGTCCAGCACCGGCACGGGCAGCAGGTTCAGCACCGCGAGCGAGATGGACACCAGCGCCAGGAAGCCGAGATAGTAGACGAATCCCTCGGTGGCCGTGATGCCCGCGTATTGCGCGATGTTGATCGGGCCGGAGATGTTCTTGGCGGACACGTCGCCCGTGACCATGCGCCACAGGAAGCGCACGGTCAGCGCGGTCTTGTGCCAGGTCTCGCGCACGGCGGGTGCGATCGCGCCCAGCGGCCCGTAGCGCTCGATCGTCTGCATGGCCGCGGGGAAGCCGCCCGATCCGCGCGCGGCGCCGAGCCCGATCCGGCCGATGGTCTCGCCTTCCTCGACCGCCGCGCGCGGCACCAGCACGAATTCCACGCGTGCGCCGTCACGCAGTGCCGCAATGCGGGTCTCCTGTCCCGGACGGGCGCGGATCAGCTGCACGAACTCCGGATAATCCGGCACGGCGATGCCGTCCACTTCCACGATGTGGTCACCGACCCGGATGCCGGCCCCCGCCGCAGGCTCGCCCTCGGTCAATTCCGCGACCACCACCGGCTGCGGCGGATACCAGAACGAGAAGCCGAGTCCGCGCATCAGGATGCCGGGCTCCGTCAGCGCGCGGCGCTCGGATGCCGGCACCACGATCTCGAGACGGCGGATGCCCCCGTCCTTGCGCTGCACCTCGAGCGGAACGCGGCCGTCGTCCACCACCCGTTCCAGGATCGCGAGCACGGCGGCCTGGCGCGTGGGCGCCGCATCGCCGCCTACGCGCAGGATCTCGTCCTCGGCGACCAGCCCCGCCTCGGCTGCCAGCGTGCCCCGCGCCACCTCCCCGACCACCGGCTTGAGCCCCGGCACGCCCTGCAGGAACAGCAGCCAGTACGCGACGATCGCGAACAGGAAATTCGCGCCGGGTCCGGCCAGCAGCACGGCGATGCGCGCGAGCGGCGGGCGGCGGTTGAAGGCGCGATGCTCCTCCCCCGGCGGCAGCGGACCCTCGCGCTCGTCGAGGAGGCGCACGTAGCCGCCGAGCGGGATCGCCGCCAGCACGTACTCGATACGGTCCGGGTCGCGGCCGTGGCGCATCCAGATCGGCCGGCCGAAGCCCAGCGAGTAGCGCAGCACCTTGAACCCCAGGCGCCGCGCGATCCAGTAGTGGCCGAATTCGTGCACCGAGACCAGCACGCCGATCGCGACGATGAATGCCGCGATGGAGACCAGGATGGAGAGGCTCATGCGCCGGCTGCCCGCGGTGTGGCGAGCAGCGCCTGCGCCCGCTCGCGGGCCCAGGCGTCCGCGGCCAGTGCATCGGCGAGCGTCGTCACCGGCCTCGTCTGGTGCTGCTGCAACACGCTCTCAATGACTCCTGCGATCCCGGCAAAGTTCAGCCGCCTGCCAAGGAAGGCGGCTACCGCCACCTCGTTCGCGGCATTCAGCACCGCCGGCGCGGTGCCCCCTGCCCGGGCCGCCTGCCCGGCCAATGCCAGGCACGGAAACCTTTCCAGATCAGGTGCTTCGAACGATAACCTGCCAACCTGCACGAGGTCCAGCCAGGGCGCGCCCGA
>CAZYPM010000064.1:7593-10647 GCA_964649205.1 uncultured Steroidobacteraceae bacterium | reverse complement strand
TTGCGCCAGCGCGCCTGCATGCGCCGCGCCTGGAACGCCTCGCAATTGCTGCACGAAGAGATCTCCCGGTAGCCGCCCTGCGCCGGCAGCCAGACCTCGAGATCGTAGGTCCTGGCGCTGGCAAAGCCGACGTCGCCGGAGCACAGCGCGACCACGCGATACGGCAACTCGAGCCGCTCCAGCACCCGGGCGGCATGGCCGGTGAGTTCCTCGAGTGCCGGGTAGGAATCCTGCGGCCGCACGATCTGCACCAGTTCGACCTTGTCGAACTGGTGCTGGCGGATCAACCCGCGCGTGTCCTTGCCGTAGGAGCCCGCCTCGGAGCGGAAGCAGGGCGTGTGGGCGACGAGCTTCATCGGCAGCGCATCGGCCTCGAGGATCCGGTCCCCGGCCAGGTTGGTGAGCGGCACCTCGGCGGTCGGGATCAGGAACAGCTCGCTCTCCGACGGATCGCGGTCGAGCCGGAACAGGTCCGGCTCGAACTTGGGCAGCTGGCCGGTGCCGGTCAGCGTCTGGCGCGTCACGAGATAAGGCACCCAGGCCTCGCGATAGCCGTGCTCGCGCGTGTGCAGGTCGAGCATGAACTGGGCCAGCGCGCGGTGCAGCGCAGCGACCGCCCCGGTCAGGACTGCGAAACGCGCGCCTGACAGGCGACTCGCCGCGGCGGGATCCAGCCCGCCCAGGCCCTCTGCGATCGCAACGTGATCCGCGGGCTGGAAGCCAAGCCGGCGCGGCTCGCCGTGGCGGCGCAGTTCGACATTCGACTTCTCGTCGCGGCCGTCCGGCACGCTCTCATGCAGCAGGTTCGGCAGGTCGAGCAGCAACCGGTCGAGCTCGGCCTGAAGCGTGGCGAGCGCCTGCTCTGCGCTCGCCAGCCGCGCGCCCAGCGATTCGACTTCGGCCAGCAGCGGCAGGACGTCCTCCCCTCTCGCCTTGGCCTGGCCGATCGCCTTCGAGCGCGTATTGCGCTCGTTGCGCAGCGCATCCACGGCCACCTGCGCCTCCTTGCGCCGGCCCTCGAGCGCCGTGAACTGTTCCAGGTCCAGCCGGTAGCCCCGGCGCGCGAGATTGGCCGCGACGCCCTGTGGGTCGCTGCGCAGCTGCCGGAGGTCAAGCACGGTCGTCTTCCTGTCTGGCGGGCGCGGCCTGCGGCCCGGGCTTGGCACGGATGCGCGCCAGCATTTCGCGCATTTTCAGTTCGAGACCGCGCGGCACCGGATCATAGTAATTGCGCGGCTCCATCGCATCCGGGAAGTGGCGCTGGCCGGGCGCGAGCGCGTCCGGTTCGTCGTGCGCATAGCGGTAGCCGCTGCCGTAGCCGAGGTCCTTCATCAGCCGGGTCGGTGCGTTGCGCAGGTGCAGCGGCACGTCCAGCGTTCCCAGCTTCCTGGCATCGTCCATCGCCTCCCCGAACGCGCGGTACACGGCGTTGCTCTTGGGCGCACAGGCGAGGAACACGCAGGCCTGCGCCAGCGCGAGCTCGCCCTCCGGGCTGCCCAGGCGGTCGTAGCTGTCCCAGGCGGCCAGCGCGAGCGTGAGCGCCCGCGGATCGGCGTTGCCGATGTCCTCGCTCGCCATCCGCACCATGCGCCGCGCGATGAAACCGGGATCGCAGCCGCCGTCCAGCATCCGGCAGACCCAGTAGAGCGACGCGTCGGGGTCGCTGTCGCGCACCGACTTGTGCAGCGCCGAGATCTGGTCGTAGAAGAGCTCGCCGCGCTTGTCGAAGCGCCGATGCCCGCCTGCGCAGGCCTCCTGGGCCACCGCGAGCGTGATGGCGGCCTCCCCGGCCGCGCCCGCGAGGTCGGCGGCGACCTCGAGCAGGTTGAGCGCGCGGCGCGCGTCGCCGTCGGCGGCATCCGCAATCAGTGCGAGCGCTTCCGGCGCGGCCGAGGTGCCGCTTGCGCCGAGACCGCGCTCGGCGTCGGCGAGGGCGCGCTCGACCAGGGCGACGAGATCGGCCTGTGAGAGCGCCTTGAGGACGTAGACCCGCGCCCGCGACAGCAGCGCGGAGTTCAGCTCGAAGGACGGGTTCTCGGTCGTGGCGCCGATGAAGACCAGGGTGCCGTCCTCGACGAACGGAAGGAAGGTGTCCTGCTGCGCCTTGTTGAAGCGATGCACCTCGTCGAGGAACAGCACGGTCGCCGGGCCGCCATGCGCGCGAGCTGCGCGCGCCTCCTCCACCGCCTGGCGGATGTCCTTGACGCCCGCCACCACCGCCGACAGCGCGATGAAATGCGCCTGGCAGGCCTGCGCCGCGAGGCGCGCCAGCGTCGTCTTGCCGCTGCCGGGCGGCCCCCAGAGCACCATGGAGTGCGCGATGCCGTCCGTCAGCAGGCGATGGAGCGGCTTGCCCGGCGCCAGCAGCTGCTGCTGGCCGGCGAACTCGGCCAGCGTCCGCGGCCGCATGCGGTCCGCGAGCGGCCGGTAGGCGCCCGCGGGCGCTGCGGCGATCGGCAATTCGGCTTGCTGGCGCATGCGCGCCGATTCTATCCCTTCGCGGGCCGGCTCAGGATGAGCCGCGGCGCGCGAGCCAGGCTTCGACGTGGCGGGCCCAGCCGGCAAGGCCGCCGGCCGCGACCGCCCAGGCGGTGATCACGCCCAGCCCGTTGGCGACAATGTCGGCCCAGTCCGCCGTCCGACTGGACGTCAACATCCCCTGCAGCAGCTCGATTGCGGCCCCGAACGCGAAGCAGCGCGCCATGACGACCCACAGGCGCTCGCGCGTGACGATCCCGGACCCCAGCAACGCGAGCGTGAAGTAGCCGATGAAATGCTCGAGCTTGTCCACCCCGGGCGTCGCCGTGATGGACGGTATCGGCAACAGGCTGCCGCCTGCAATCGCCAGCACCAGCAGCAGGATGAGCCCCTGCCAGGCGCGCCGGAAAGCGAGGGCGGAAAGTTTCAACCGGAAGGCGCGCGGCCGACGACGTCGACGCCGGCGGGCGGCACGAAGGTAAAGATCGAAGGATCGAGCCGCGGGTTGCGCTCGACCTTCGCGAATTCGAGCCGTGTCACCTGTCCCAGCCGATCGAGCAGCTGCATGCGCCGCAG
>CAZYPM010000064.1:0-7493 GCA_964649205.1 uncultured Steroidobacteraceae bacterium | reverse complement strand
GACATCATGCCCTCGGCCTGCTCGATGAGACGGCCCTGCGCGTCCGTGACGGACTGGCGAAACTCCGCCCGCAGGCTGGCGAGACCGCCGAGCGCGTCTTCGACGCGGCGTGCGGCAGCGGCATCCGCGACCGGATCGGCAGCGGCCGGCGTTGCCACCAGCATGAACAGGAGCACCAGTGCGCGCCGCATCAATTCTCCGGCGGCGGTGGCGCCAGCACTTCGCGGCTGCCGTTGGACTGCAGCGGGCCGACCAGGCCCGCCGCTTCCATCGACTCGACCAGCCGTGCGGCGCGGTTGTAGCCGATCTTGAGGCGGCGCTGCACGCCGGAGACCGAGGCCCGGCGCGTCTCGGTCACGATGCGGACGGCCTCGTCGTAAAGCGGGTCCTGCTCGCCACTGCCCTCGCCCTCGGCGCCTGCTTCGCCCGGCTCGTCCGGGATGCCGGGCAGCGGGCCGGACGGTCCCGTGAGCACCTCGTCCACGTACTCGGGCTGCGGCCCGGCCTTGAGCGCGGCCACCACGCGGTGCACCTCCTGGTCCGACACGAAGGCGCCGTGCACGCGTTCCGGCGTCGAGGTGCCGGGCGGCAGATACAGCATGTCGCCGTGCGAGAGCAGCGATTCCGCACCGCTGCCGTCGAGGATGGTGCGCGAGTCCACCTTGGCCGAGACCTGGAAGGCGATGCGCGCCGGGATGTTGGCCTTGATGAGGCCGGTGATGACGTCCACGGAGGGCCGCTGCGTCGCGAGCACGAGGTGGATGCCGGAAGCGCGCGCCTTTTGCGCGAGGCGGGCGATCAGCTCCTCGACCTTCTTGCCGACGATCATCATCAGGTCGGCCAGCTCGTCGATCACCACGACGATGTAGGGGAGCGGTTCCAGCAGCGGCACCTCGCCCTGGTACTTGCCGGTCGCCAGCAGCCGTGCGATCAGCGGGTCGCGGATCGGCTGGCCGGCCGCCTGCGCGTCGCGGATCTTGCGGTTGAGGCCGGCCAGGTTGCGCACGCCGACTTCCTTCATCAGCGGATAGCGGCGCTCCATCTCCGCCACGCACCAGCGCAGCGCATTGGCCGCCTGCTTGAGATCGGTCACGACCGGCGCCAGCAGGTGCGGGATGCCCTCGTAGACCGAGAGTTCCAGCATCTTCGGGTCGATCATGATCAGCCGGACCTGCTCGGGCGTGCTCTTGTAGAGCAGCGACAGGACCATGGCGTTGATGGCGACCGACTTGCCGGAGCCGGTCGTCCCCGCGATCAGCAGGTGCGGCATCTTCGCGAGGTCGGCCACCACCGGTGCGCCGCCGATGTCCTTGCCGAGCGCGAGCGCGAGCGGCGAGGCCAGCTCGTCGTAGGCGCGCGAACGGATGATCTCGCCGAGGGTGACGAGCTCGCGCACCTCGTTCGGGATCTCGAGGCCGACCACCGACTTGCCCGGGATGACTTCCACCACGCGCACGCTGATCGCGGAGAGCGCGCGCGCGAGGTCCTTGGCGAGCGCGCTGATCTGGCTGACCTTGACGCCCGGCGCCGGCTTGAGCTCGAAGCGGGTGACGACCGGCCCGGGCTGCACCGCGACCACCTCGACCTCGACGCCGAAGTCCTTGAGCTTGATCTCCACCAGCCGCGAGATCGCGTCCAGCGCCTCGGTCGAATAGCCCTTCTCGCGCGCCGGCGGGTCGTCCAGCAGCTTGAGCTCCGGCAGGTCGCGCGTCGCCGGTTTGGAGAAGAGCGCGACCTGCTTTTCCTTCTCGGCGCGCGCGGAGGGCTCCGGCACCGGCGGCGCCGGCGGCTCGATGCGTGGCGGCGTGCGGGCAGCCGCCTTCTTCTGCACCTCGCGCACCACGGCCTCGCGCGCCTCGCGCGATTCGCGTCCCGCCGCCTGGTCGCGCTGGCGCGCCGTGCGGCGGCCGATCCAGGCGGCGCCGGCCAGCACCCAGTGGCCGATGAAGTCCATGATCCGCGGCCACGACACGCCGGTGAAAAGCTGCACGCCCGCGAACCACAGGGCGAGCATCACGAGGGTCGCGCCGAGCAGCGCGAGCAGGTTCTCGAGGCCCTCGCCGACCAGATTGCCGAGGATGCCGCCCGCCCCGGCCGGCAGCGGCGAGCCGGGATAGTGCAGCGCCGCCATGCCGCAGCTGGTCGCGAGCACGAGCACCAGGCCGATGGTGCGCAGCGCCACCGTCGAGCGGCTCTGCCCGGGCTCATCAGGCGCGCGCTTGAGTCCGATCCAGGCGCAGAATGCGATCGCCACCGGGAACAGGTAGGCTGGCCAGCCGAACAGCAGCAGCAGCAATCCCGCGGTCCAGGCGCCGGCAGGCCCGATCAGGTTGCCGACCTGGCCGGGTTCGCCGGTGTAGCTGAAGCTGCGGTCGTAGGCGTCATAGCTCGAGAGCGCAATCAGGACCACCAGCGCGAGCGCGGCGAGCAGCCAGAACGCGGTCTCGCGCAGCGCGCGCGCGAATACCGGGTCGAGCTTCGCGTCGGGTCGGGCGGCTTCGGCGGCGGACTTGGCCAAGGGCTCAGAATCCTGTTCAGGAAAGCTCTATAAGCGATTGATTATAAGAACGTTGCAATTGGTCCGGCAAGAACCCATGCACGGACCTTAGGATGCAGGACTATACATGACGACTCCCCGCCACTCGCGCCTCATCATTCTCGGCTCCGGTCCGGCCGGTTACGCGGCCGCGATCTATGCCGCGCGCGCGAACCGCAAGCCGCTGCTGATCGCCGGCCTGCAACCCGGCGGACAGCTCATGACGACGACGGAAGTGGACAACTGGCCGGGTGACGTCGAGGGCCTGCTCGGTCCGGACCTGATGGAGCGCATGCGCCGGCACGCGGAGCGCTTTGGCGTCGAGATCGTGCAGGACCAGGTCACGCGCGTGGACCTGTCGCAGCGCCCGTTCCGTCTCGACGGCGAGGACGGCGCCTATACCTGCGACGCCCTGATCGTCGCGACGGGTGCCTCCGCACGATACCTCGGCCTCGAATCCGAGACCCGCTTGCGCGGGCGCGGGGTCTCGGCCTGCGCGACCTGCGACGGATTTTTCTATCGCGACCAGAAGGTCGCGGTCGTCGGCGGCGGCAACACCGCCGTCGAGGAGGCGATCTACCTCGCCAACCTCGCCTCGCACGTCACCCTGATCCACCGCCGCGACAAGCTGCGCGCCGAGGCGATCCTCCAGGACCGGCTGCGCGCGCTGGCGGATGCGGGCAAGGTGTCCTTCATCTGGAACCACGAGGTCGATGAAGTCCTGGGCGATGACGGCGGCGTCACCGGCGTGCGCCTGCGCTCGACCGGCGGCGGCGGGACGCGCGAAATCGAGGTCACGGGGCTGTTCATTGCGGTCGGCCACACGCCGAACACGGAGCTGTTCACGGGACAGCTCGAGATGAAGAACGGCTACATCGTGGTGAAGACCGGGCTCGCGGGCGACGCGACGGCGACCAGCGTGCCGGGCGTGTTCGCGGCCGGCGACGTCGCCGATCACGTCTACCGCCAGGCCGTGACCTCGGCCGGCACCGGCTGCATGGCTGCGCTCGACGCCGACCGGTACCTCGAGCGGCTCGGCGGCGGCTGACGCCAGGCGATGACGACGCGCGTCGCACGCTCGCTCGCCGACGTCGACGCCGCGCAGTGGAATGCGCTGGCGGCCGGCAGCGAGCCGTTCCTGCGCCACGAGTTCCTGCTCGCCCTGGAGGAATCCGGCTGCGCGGTGCCCGCCACGGGCTGGGATGCGCGCCACCTGTTGCATTTCGACGCCGCGGGCAGGCTCGACGGGGCGATGCCCCTGTACCTGAAGGCGCATTCCTGGGGCGAGTTCGTGTTCGATTTCGCCTGGGCCGAGGCCTACCAGCGCGCGGGATTGCGCTATTACCCGCGCCTGGTTTGCGCCGTGCCGTTCACGCCGGCGAGCGGCGCGCGCCTGCTCGCACACTCGCAACCGGTGCGCGCCGGACTGGTGGCCGCGGCGCGCGAGCTGGTGCGCGAACTGGGCGCCTCGTCGCTGCACGTGCTGTTCCCGGCAGCGGGCGATCGCGATTCGCTGACGGCCGCGGGGCTCCTGCCGCGGCTCGACTGCCAGTTCCACTGGCACCACGAGGGACACCGGGATTTCGATGACTGGCTCGGGTCGCTCACGGCGGAGAAGCGCAAGAAGATCCGCCGCGAGCGGCGCCGCGTGGCGGAGGCCGGCCTGCAGTGCCGCCGCCTCGCCGGCCCGGAGCTCGACGCCGCGGCAATCGAGACGCTCTATCGCCTGCATGCGCTCACCTTCGCGCGCTATGGCAACGCGCCCTACCTGAACGCCGATTTCTTCGCACGCATCGCGCGCACGATGCCGGAGTCGCTGGTGGTCGATTTCGCCGAGCTCGGCGGCGAGCCGGTGGCTTGCGCGGTGTCGCTGCGCGGCGGCGGGGCGCTGTTCGGACGCTATTGGGGAGCTGCCGGGGATTTCCACAGCCTGCATTTCGAGCTCTGCTACTACCGCGGCATCGAGTACTGCCTGCGCGAGGGGATCGCGCGCTTCGAGCCGGGCACGCAGGGCGAGCACAAGCTGCTGCGCGGCTTCGTGCCGACCCCGGTCTGGTCGCTGCACGACATCGCCGACCCGGGCTTCGCCGCGCCCATCGGCGCCTGGCTGGCGCGCGAGCGCCGCCGGCGTCGACAATGGCTGGCGCAGGCGGTGCGACACCTGCCCTTCCGGCGCGAGGACATCCCCGCTAGGCTGCCTGCCGATGTCCGGGATTGCCTGGCTGCAGAAGACTGACCCGCCCGGCGCATTGCCGCCGAGCTCGCGCGCCCTGCGCGAGCCGAACGGACTGCTGGCGGTCGGCGGTGCGCTCACACCCGAGTGGCTGATCCATGCATACCGCCACGGCATCTTCCCCTGGTACTCGGCCGAGCAGCCGATCCTGTGGTGGGCGCCGGACCCGCGCGCGGTGCTGCTGCCGGAGGAGTTCAGGATTTCGAGGAGCCTCGCGCGCTCCATGCGCCGCCGCGGCTACCAGACGCGCATCGACACCGCGTTCGAAGAGGTGATCGAGGCCTGCGCCGGTCCCCGGCACGGCAGCCCCGGCACCTGGATCACGCGCGAGATGCATGCGGCCTACGTGGAGCTGCACCGGCGCGGCATGGCGCACTCCCTGGAGACCTGGGCGGGCGACGAACTGGTCGGCGGCCTCTATGGCGTCGCGCTGGGGCGCGTGTTCTTCGGCGAATCCATGTTCACGCGTCGCACCGATGCCTCCAAGGTCGCGCTCGCGCGCCTGGTCGAGGAATGCCGGCTCCGCGGCGTGCCGCTGATCGATTGCCAGATGCCCTCCCCGCATCTCGCGAGCCTGGGCAGCCGCAGCCTGCCGCGCCGCGAGTTCGAGCAGCGGCTGGCCCGCCTGGTCGCCGACCCGGCCCCGCTGTGGCGCTGACGAGACATTTCATTGCGCCGCAGCACCGGCTCCGGCACAATCCGCGCGGTTTCCGCAACGGCAGCACCGGATGGCGAAGGAAGAAGCAATCCAGATGGACGGCGAGGTCGTCGAGACCCTGCCGAATACCACCTTCCGCGTAAAGCTGCAGAACGGCCACATCGTGACCGCCCACATCTCGGGCAAGATGCGCAAGCACTACATCCGCATCCTGACCGGCGACACCGTCACCGTTGAATTGACGCCCTACGACCTCAGCAAGGGCCGCATCGTCTACCGCGCCCGCTAGTCCTGGCCGAGCAGCTCCGGCGTGCGCGCCGGGCGGCATTCGAGCGCCAGGCCGCTGCCGTCGGCAGCAAGCGTGACCCGGACGCTGCCGCCGCCCGCCAGGCTGCCGAACAGCAGTTCCTCCGCGAGCGGTCGCTTGACGTGCTCCTGCAGCACGCGCGCCATCGGGCGCGCGCCCATCTTGGGGTCGTAGCCTTTCTCCGCGATCCAGCGCCGCGCCGCGTCGTCCACGGACAGCGCCACCGCCTTCTGCTCGAGCTGGGCCTCGACCTCCAGCAGCAGCTTGTCCACCACGCGCTCGATGGTGGGTCCGTCCAGCGGCGCGAACTGGATGATGGCGTCGAGGCGGTTGCGGAACTCCGGCGAGAAGATCCGCCGCACCGCCTCCATGCCGTCGGGGGCATGGTCCTGCTGCGTGAAGCCGATGCTGGCGCGGCTCATCTCGGCGGCGCCCGCATTCGTCGTCATGACGATGATGACGTGGCGGAAGTCCGCCTTGCGGCCGTTGTTGTCGGTGAGCGTGCCGTGGTCCATGACCTGCAGCAGCAGGTTGAATACGTCCGGATGGGCCTTCTCGATCTCGTCCATCAGCAGCACGCAGTGCGGCTGCTTGGCGATCGCCTCGGTCAGCAGCCCGCCCTGGTCGAAGCCCACATAGCCCGGCGGCGCGCCGATCAGGCGCGAGACCGTGTGCCGTTCCATGTACTCGGACATGTCGAAGCGCAGGAACTCGACCCCGAGCGCGATCGCGAGCTGGCGCGTGACCTCGGTCTTGCCGACGCCGGTCGGCCCGGCGAACAGGAAGCTGCCGACCGGGCGGCGCTCGTTGCCGAGCCCGGCGCGTGACATCTTGATCGCGGCCGCCAGCGCGTCGATGGCGGCGTCCTGCCCGTAGATCACCAGCTTGAGGTTGCGCTGCAGGTTGGCGAGCATCTCGCGGTCCGACAGCGACACGTTCTTCGGCGGGATGCGCGCGATACGGGCGACCACCGCCTCGACGTGCGCGACCGTGACCAGGGTCTCGCGCTGGCCTGCGGGCTTGAGCCTGAGCGACGCGCCCGCCTCGTCCACCACGTCGATCGCCTTGTCCGGCAGGTGGCGGTCGTTGATGTGACGCTCGGACAGTTCCGCCGCCGCGACCAGCGCCTCGTCGGCATAGCTCACGCCATGGTGCTCCTCGAAGCGGGTCTTGAGACCGCGCAGGATCTCGATCGTCTCGGCGACGGTGGGCTCCACCACGTCGATCTTCTGGAAACGGCGCGCCAGCGCATGGTCCTTCTCGAAGATGCCGCGGTACTCCTGGTAGGTCGTGGAGCCGATGCAGCGCAGCTCGCCGGAGGCCAGCACCGGCTTGATCAGGTTGGAGGCGTCCATGACGCCGCCGGAGGCCGCCCCCGCGCCGATCACGGTGTGGATCTCGTCGATGAACAGGATCGCGCCGGGGCGCTTCTTGAGCTCGCCGACCACGCCCTTGAGGCGTTTCTCGAAATCGCCGCGGTACTTGGTGCCGGCGATCAGCGCGCCCATGTCGAGCGCATAGATGGTGCAGTCCGCGAGCACCTCGGGGACCTTCTTCTCGACCACGAGGCGCGCCAGGCCTTCCGCGATCGCGGTCTTGCCGACGCCGGCCTCGCCGACGTAGAGCGGGTTGTTCTTGCGCCGGCGGCACAGGATCTCGATGGTGCGCTGCACCTCGAGCTGGCGGCCGATCAGCGGGTCGACGAGCCCGGCCGCGGCCAGCGCGTTGAGGTTTACCGGGTACATTTAGAGCGCCGCGG
>CAZYPM010000063.1:4131-10689 GCA_964649205.1 uncultured Steroidobacteraceae bacterium | reverse complement strand
CAGCTGCCTCGGACGGGGCAGCCGGCTCCGGCTCCTTCTTCGAGCAGCCTGCCACCAGCAGGACCGACGCCAGCGCCACCGGAATGGCGCCGATCAATGCGCGCAATTTCATGACTCGCTCCTTTCGCTTGACGATGACTGGACCCTTGAGCGGCGCCAGCGTACTGGCATGTCGGTGGCCCAGCAACCGAGGCGTTGCGGCTTGTGCGTATTGCCGGCCTGCAAGGCGGGTCCATATTTGCACAACAGTCTTCAGGTTCAACGCCAACCAGGAATCTGCCATGCATACCCAGCCCAACATCTCCGAAGCCGATGTGAAAGGCCGGTCCGGCACCTCCATGCCACCCCCGATGGCGGCAGCATCCGGCTCCCGGTCGGCCCTGTCCGGTGAATTCCACAATCTCATCGAGGACATCGAGGATTTCGTCAAGAACACGACCGCGTTGACGGGCCAGGACCTGGCCCGCGCCAAGGCCAGGCTCAACGAGCGGGTCGCGGCCGCCCGGGTCCGGGTTGACGAAATGGGCGGCGAGATTGCCGATCGCGCCCGCGCCACCGCCAGGACCACCGACAGCTACGTGCACGACCATCCGTGGCAGGCGATCGGCATCGGCGCGGCGATCGGGCTGCTGGTTGGTGTCGTGATCTCGCGCAGCAGGTAGCGCTTGGAGGCCGTCGGCATGAATGCGGTGCCGCCTCCGGAGCAGTCGCCTGCTCCGGACGTGGGCGCCGGCGCCGCACACGCGGCCATCAATCCCCTGGAGCTGATCGCCGCCCTGCGCTCGGCCGGAAAGCCGCTGTTCGCCCAGCTCGCGCTGCACGGCCAGCTGGTCCGCATCGAACTGGCCGAGGAAAGAAGCCGGCTGCTGCAGATGGTGGTCGCGGCGCTGCTGTGTTTCATCGCCCTGCTGTGCGCCATGATCCTCGCCGGGGTCGTCGCGCTGGCGTTCGCCTGGGATACGCCGTACCGGATTCCCGCCGCGATCGCGGTCGTGGGGGTCTTCGTGCTGGTGACCGGTCTGGCCCTGTGGCGACTGCGCGTCCTGGCGGCGCGCGGCCGTCAGTCCTTCGCGGCCACGCGCGAGGAGATCGCCGCGGACCTCGCCTTGCTGAGGAGCAGGATGTGACGCCCCGCAAGGCTGCCCCGCTGGTCGAACAGCGTCAGGCGCTGCGGCTGCGGATGCAGGCACAGCGCGAACTGATCGCGCTCCGGCTCGGCCCGCCTCCCGTCAGGAGCGAAGGCGGTCCGCGCAGCATGACGATGCGGTTCCTCGCCCGTCGGCCAGGCCTGGCGGCAAGGCTGCTGGCGGGCCTGGCCACGCTCGTGGTCGGCCTGCGCTACTACAAATCCGTGCGACGGGCCCTGGCCATTGCCAGGGCGGTGCGGGTCGCGGCCGGCTGACTCCGGCGCCGTCGCGCCCGCCTGCTTCAGGGCAGGCCGGGCTGCTCCACGTCGTCGCTGTGGCGCCGCAGAACCCGGTCGTAGGCGTCCCCGAAGAGCACCTCGAAGCCCACGGTCGCGCCGACGCAGGCCTTGCAGCGGTCCGACGGCAGCGGCCCGTCCGCCCAGAACAGCGCGGCGCCGAACTCGAAGAACAGCCATTCGCGCAGCATCGAGCGGCGGTGCGTCACGCGCAGCCCGTACAGGTCTGGCTGGGTGCCGTCCGACTCGCCGCGCGCGCTGACTTCGTAGCGCATTGCGCGCCGGTAGTCGATCGCCTGGTAGAGCGCGACGCGCGTGCGCCAGCGCGCGCCGTCGGTTTCCTCCGACAGCCGGAATGAATTGCCCCAACGCAGCAGCCAGTCGCGGCCCATCACGCGGTCGAGGTCGAAGGCCTGGGTGATGCCGAAGCCCTCGTCGTTCTCGACGAAGGCGGTCGTGCGCAGCGTCAGCAGCAGCTCGTCGCCGAAATAGACGTAGTGCCGGTAGCGCGCGTTGAAGTAGGGATTGAGCGGCGACTCGAGCTTCACGCCGGCGCCGAGGTCGAAGCGGCTGTCGCGGTCGCGCAGCACGCGGTAACCGATGCCCGCGAACCACTCCGCCGGGTCGTCATCGGAGAAGGCGCCAGCGACCGGGCCCACGTCGGCGATCTCGTCGGCGACGTACTCGTCGCGGTCGGCGCGGCCGATGGTCGCGCTGAAGCGCTCGCTCAGCGCCGGCAGCTCGACGCTCGCGCGAAAGCGTCCGTCCACTTCGAACCCGTCCTGCTCGTTCCACTCGAGCGCCAGAGCGGCCCTGCCATTGGTCTCGTCCTCGCCCTCGGCATACTCGTGCTCGCCGCCGAACAGCCGGTCCACGAAGCGGGCCGTGCTGCAGACCCCGCGCCGCAGTCCCGCGCGCATGCTGTCGAGGCGCTTCGCATCCGGCTCGCTCTCGCCGCGACAGCCGTTGGCTTTCGGGTCGCCCGCGGCGGGTTCGGCGGATGCCGCAGGCGGCTCCGGCCCGGATGCGAGCGACGCCGCGGGCAGGAGCAGGACCAGGAGGATCGCAATCGGCCGGAGCGCGCCAGCCATCGTCAGGCCGGGCGGCCGCGTCCGATCGCGTCGAAGAAATGCCTGCGGCACAGCGGCAGGTAGCGCTCGTTGCCGCCGATCTCGACCTGCTCGCCCTCGCGCTCGACCGTGCCCTCGTTGCCGACGCGCACCACCATGGTCGCCTTGCGGCCGCAGTGGCAGATCGTCTTGAGCTCCGACAGCTCGTCCGCGATCGCGAGCAGGCGCGCGCTGCCGGGGAACAGCTCGCCGCGGAAATCGGTACGCAGCCCGTAGCAGAGCACGGGAATCGAGAGCCGGTCGACGACCGCCGCGAGCTGCTCGACCTGCGGGGGCGTCAGGAACTGCGCCTCGTCCAGCAGCACGCAGCTGACCGACTGGCGCGCATGCTCGCCCGAGATCTCCTCGAACAGATCGGAACCCGCGGCGAAGTGCTTCGCCTCGCTCGACAGGCCGATGCGCGAATGCACCCGCCCGCCGCCGCGCTGGTCGAATTGCGCGGTGTAGACGAGCGTGTGCATCCCGCGCTCGCGGTAGTTGTGGCTCGACTGCAGCAGGGAAGTGGACTTCCCTGCATTCATCGTCGAGTAGTAGAAATAGAGCTTCGCCACTGGCGCGCATTATGGCCCATGATGTCGGCGTGGGCGATCAGGGCTGGTTCGTCGTCGTCAATCCCGCCTCGGGCGGCGGCGCCGCGCGGCGGCACTGGCCGCGCCTTGCGCGCGCGCTCGAGGATCGCGGCCTGCGTTTCCGCGCCTGCGAATCGCAATCGCCCGGTCACGCCTGCGCGCTGGCGCGCGCTGCAGTCGAGTCCGGCGCGCGGCGGCTGCTGGCGGTCGGCGGCGACGGCACGCTGCACGAAGTGGTCAACGGGCTGCACCGGCAGCAGCGCGTGCCGCCGACGGAAGTCACGGTGGCGGTGGCGCCGCAGGGCAGCGGCAACGACTGGGCCCGCGCGCAGGGAATGCCGCGCGATCCCGCACGCCTCGCCGCCGCGATGGCGGCGGACCGCGCGCGCCGGCTGGATCTCGGACTGGCGACCTGCGCCGCCCCTGGCGGCCAGGTCCATACGGTGGCGTTCCACAACGCCGCCGGCGCCGGCCTCGACGCGGCCGTGGTCCGCGCGACGTCCGCGCGCGGACCCCGCGCCGTGGCCTACGCCGTCGCGCTGGCGCGCGCGCTCACGCGGTTTCGCGCCCCGCTGTTCACCATCACCGCCGCGGGCGCACGCCGGGAAGCGCACTGCCTCACGGTCATCGCGGCCATCGGTCCCGACTGCGGCGGCGGCATGCGCCTCGCTCCCAGCGCGAAGACCGACGACGGCGCCTTGGAGCTGGTGACCGTCGCGGACCTGCCGCTGCGACGCGCGCTGGCGCTCGTGCCCGGATTGTGGAACGGCAGGTCGGCGGCGGACCCTGCGTTTCGCACGATCCGCTGCACCGCGGCGCGGATCGCGTCCATGCCCGACTGCGAAGTGGAGGCCGACGGGCAACTGGTCGGCCGCACGCCGCTGGAAATCGAGATGGTTGCGGGCGGCCTCAGTGCCCTGGATTGCCGCGCGGCCGGGGCCGCCGTTTGACGCCGTGATCTGCAGGGTGCAGCCTGATGGGGCTGTCAGGCTGCAGCGAGGAGACGGCGATGCCACGACCAGGCGATGCGCGCTGGATTGGGCCCGGCTTGCTGGTGGCGATCGGGATCCAGGCCTGCATGAGCGCGCCGCAGAAACCGGATGCGCCCGCCGCCAGCGGCGCGCCGGCGGACGCGCAGGTCGCGGCGCAGGCAGCTGCGACGGCCGACAATCCGTACCCCGGCATGACCGTGCGCACCGGCCCGCAAGGCGAGAAGCTCTACTGCCGCAAGGAGGTCGCGACCGGAGAGCGTATCGCCAAGGAACGGTGCTTCACGGAATACGCGATGCGCCAGATGGAAGCGCAGCGCGGGGACTTCGAGAAGTCGCGCGAGAACTCGGTCTACGGCACGACCGGCGGGCCGCGCTGACCCCGGCCCTACCCGCTCATCGCAGCGACTGCAGGATCTTCGCCAGCGTGCCCGCCCCCGGACACAGGCGCTCGTACGGCAGGGCGTTCAACGGCTGCTCCGAAGTCCGCTGGCGGTCGTGGAAGTCGCCGCGCGTCTCGTCGACGTAGATGAGTCCCGTCACGTACTCGTTCTTCAGCGCGCGCTCCTGCACGTAGGCCGCCGCGCGCCCGCGGTCGGTCGGGTCGTAATCCGGATCGAGCTTGCGCAGCACGACCTGGCTGCCGTCGTGCATCGGCACCGCCAGTGTTTCGCCCGGCCGGTACTGCACGCGGATCTCCTGCTGCGGCGCGACATAGTCGGCCGCGACCGGCGTCTCCGAGTGCCCGCGCACGTAGGCGTAGCTCTTGGTCGAGCCCTCGTGATCGTTGAAGGTCACGCAGGGCGACAGCACGTCGATGATCGCGAAGCCCGTGTGGGCGAGGCCGGCCTTGATCAGCGGCACGAGCTGCTCCTTGTCGCCCGAGAAGCTGCGCGCCACGAACGAGGCGCCGAGCGCGAGCGCGAACAGCACCGGATCGATCGGCTGGTCCTCGTTGGCCACGCCCTTCTTGGATTTCGAGCCGATGTCGGCCGAGGCGGAGAACTGGCCCTTGGTCAGGCCGTACACGCCGTTGTTCTCCAGGATGTAGAGCATGTCGAGGTTGCGCCGGATCGCGTGCGTCAGCTGGCCGACGCCGATCGACAGCGAATCGCCGTCCCCCGAGACGCCGATGTAGCGCAGGTCGCGGTTGGCGGCGCTGGCGCCGGTCGCGACCGACGGCATGCGGCCGTGCACCGAGTTGAAGCCGTGGCCGCCGGCCACGAAGTAGGCCGTGGTCTTGGACGAACAGCCGATCCCGGAGAGCTTGACCACGCTCTGCGGCGGCAGCGCCAGCTCGAAGCAGGCCTGCACGATCGCGGCCGTCACCGAGTCGTGGCCGCAGCCGGCGCACAGCGTCGACATGCTGCCCTCGTAGTCGCGCCGGTTCAGGCCGAGCTCGTTCCTCGGCAGGCCCGGGTTGGCGACTTTCGGCTTGGCGATGAAGCTCATGCGGCGACTCCCCGGTCGAGGGCGCGATTGACGCCCTCGACGATGCAGGCGGCGGACATCGGCAGCCCGTCGTAGTGCAGGATCGAGCGCAGCCTCTGCTTGTCGACGCCGGTCTCCAGCGTCAGCAGCGCGCGCAGCTGCGCGTCGCGGTTCTGCTCGACCACGAACACGGTCTGGTGGGCCGACAGGAATTCCTCGACCTCGGCGCCGAACGGAAAGGCGCGCACGCGCAGGTAGTCGATCGCGAGCCCGGAACGGCGCAGCGACGCCAGCGCCTCGCGCACCGGCCCGTCGGAGGAGCCGATGCCGAGGATCGCGACGGCCGACCCGCGGCCGTCCGCGACGGCGGCCGGCACCAGCTTCTTCGCGGTCTCGAACTTGCGCGCGAGGCGGTCGAGCACCTCCTGGTACTCGGCGGAGTCCTCGGTGTAGGTGCCGAACTTGCTGTGGCCGGAGCCGCGGGCGAAGTAGGACGCCTTCGGGCTGACGCCGGGCAGCGTGCGGTACGGAATGCCGTCACCGTCCGGGTCCATGTAGCGCTGGAACTTCGGCAGCGCCTCGACCTGCTCGCGGGTCAGCACCTTGCCGCGATCCGGCCGGTACGCGTCGTCCCAGCGGAAATCCGGCGCCATCCAGTCGTTCATGCCGATGTCGAGGTCGAGCAGCACGAACACCGGCGTCTGCAGCCGCTCGGCCAGGTCGAAGGCCTGCACCGCCATCGAGAAGCATTCCTCCGGAGAGTCGGGGAACAACAGCACGTGGCGCGTGTCGCCATGGCTCGCGTAGGCGCAGGACAGCAGGTCGCACTGCTGCGTGCGCGTCGGCATGCCGGTCGAGGGTCCCACGCGCTGCACGTCGAAGATCACGGCCGGCACCTCGGCGTAGTACGCGAGGCCGATGAATTCCTGCATCAGCGAGATGCCGGGGCCCGAGGTCGGCGTGAAGGCGCGCGCGCCGTTCCACATGGCGCCGATCACGACGCCGATCGCGGCCAG
>CAZYPM010000063.1:0-4031 GCA_964649205.1 uncultured Steroidobacteraceae bacterium | reverse complement strand
GCCTTCATGTTCGAGTCCACCAGCGCCGGCTTCTTCGCGAAGGTCTCGGCGAGCAGCCCGCGGATCACCTCGAGGTCGAGGTCGATCAGGGCGGCGAGCGTGCCCGCGTACATGATGTTCTTCATCAGCGTGCGGGCGCGCGCGCCCTCGAAGTGCTCGTTGCAGAGCTGGGCGAACGGCACGCCGTAGGCGCGGATGTCGTCGCGCGCCAGCAGGCTGCTGCGCGGCCAGGTGGAGTCGAACAGCAGGCAGCCGCCGGGGACCACCTCGCGCACGTCGCGCGCATAGGTCTCGGCATTCATGGCCACCATGATGTCCACGTGCCCGGCGCGCGCGCGCCAGCCCTCGCGGGTGACGCGGATCTCGTACCAGGTCGGCAGTCCCTGGATGTTGGACGGGAAGAAATTCTTGCCGACCACCGGCACGCCCATGCGGAAGATCGCCTTCATGACCAGCGCGTTCGCGCTCGCGGAGCCCGAGCCGTTGACGTTCGCGAACTTGACGGTGAAGTCGTTTACGCGCGGCGCAGCGTTCTTGTGGCGCTCGGGCATGGGGCCTCGTCTTCGGCGTGGGGAATCTTGATCCAGGATTTCTGCATGTCCCAGGCGTCGGTCGGGCAGCGTTCCGCGCACAGGCCGCAGTGCACGCACAGGTCCTCGTCCTTGACCATCACGCGCGCGGTCTGCTTCAGCGGCTCCGAGACGAACAGCGGCTGGTCGGGATTGCGGCGCGGCGCCTTCAGGCGCGCGACCACGTCCGCCTCCTCGCCGTTCGCGGTGATCGTCAGGCAGTCGGTCGGGCAGATGTCGATGCAGGCGTCGCATTCGATGCAGAGGCTGGCGTGGAACACGGTCTGGATGTCGCAGTTCAGGCAGCGCCCGACCTCCTCCGCCGCACGGTCCGCGTCGAAACCGAGCTCGACTTCGATGTTGAGCTTGCGGAAGCGCTCCTTGAGGCTCACGTGCGGCACCAGCCGCCGCGCCGCGGCGTCATAATCGTTCTTGTACGACCACTCGTTCATGCCGACCTTGCGGCTCTGCAGGTTCACGCCGCGGGGCAGGCGCGCGGTCAGCGGCTCGCCGCAGCAGTGCTTGTGGATCGAGATCGCGGCCTGGTGGCCGTGCTCGACCGCCCAGATGATGTTCTTCGGCCCGAACGCCGCGTCGCCGCCGAAGAACACGCCGGGGCGCGTGGATTCGAACGTGGCCGGATCCACCTTCGGCACGTCCCACTGGTCGAACTCGATGCCCAGGTCGCGCTCGACCCAGGGGAAGGCGTTTTCCTGGCCGATCGCCAGGATCACGTCGTCGCAGGGCAGGAACACTTCCCCGAGCACCCGCTGGCCCCGGATCTCGCCGCCCGCCATGTCGTACTCGAGCTGCTCGAAGGTCATGCCCTTGAGCCTGCCGCCCTCGACGACGAAGGCCTTGGGCGCGTGGTTGACGACGATCTCGACGTTCTCCTCCTCCGCGTCCTCGAGCTCCCACTCGGAGGCCTTGAAGAAGCCGCGCGGCTTGCGCGCCATCACCTTCACGCTCTTCGCCCCCAGGCGCAGCGAGGTCCGGCAGCAGTCCATCGCCGTGTTGCCGACGCCGATGATCAGCACCCGCTCGCCGATCGACTCGACGTGCCCGAAGGCCACCGATTCGAGCCAGGCGATCCCGATGTGGATGCGGTCGCTGTCCTTGCGGCCCGGCAGCGACAGCTCCTTGCCGCGCGGCGCACCCGTGCCGACGAACACCGCGTCGAAGCCGCCGCCCTCGAGCAGCTGGCGCATGCTGTTCACCGGCGTGCCCAGCAGCAGCTCGGCGCCCATGCCGGTGATGTAGCCGATTTCCTCGTCCAGCACCTGGGCCGGCAGCCGGAACGCCGGGATGTTGGTGCGCATCAGGCCGCCGGGGACGGCGTACTGCTCGAAGATCACGACCTCGTAACCGACCGGCAGCAGGTCGTTCGCGACGGTGAGCGACGCCGGCCCGGCGCCGATGCAGGCGACGCGCCTGCCGTTCCTCCGCGCCGGCGGCTTCGGCAGCCGCGGCGTGATGTCGTCGCGCAGGTCGGCGGCCACGCGCTTCAGGCGGCAGATGGCGACCGGCTTCTCCTCGACGCGGCCGCGCCGGCAGGCCGGCTCGCAGGGACGGTCGCAGACGCGCCCGAGGATGCCCGGGAACACATTGGACTCGCGGTTCACCATGTAGGCGTCCGCGTACCGACCCTGCGCGATCAGGCGGATGTACTCGGGAACATCGGTATGGGCCGGACAGGCCCACTGGCAGTCCACGACCTTGTGGTAGTAATCGGGGTCGCTCGTGTCGGTCGGCTTCATGCCCGGCAGGGTCCCGTCAATGGCGGCCGCTCAGTATACCGGCCGCGTGACCAGCTCCGCGATGCGGGTCGCCGTCTCGAGCGCGCGCAACCCGTCTTCGCCGGAGACGACCGGGCGGGTCCCGCCCCGGATGGCCGCCACGAACGCCTCGATCTCGGCCAGCAGGGCGTCGCCCTGGTCGAAGCTGCGCTCCTCGACCGAGACCGCCGGCATCTCGCCCTGCCCGATCGCGCCCGGGCGGCGGACCTGGGTCAGCAGCTTCTGCTGCAGGTCGATCGACAGGTAGCTGTCGGCCTGGAACACGCGCAGTTTCCGCTCCGATTTCATGCTGATGCGGCTCGCCGTGACGTCGGCGACGCAGCCGTTCTCGAAGCGGATGCGGGCGTTCGCGATGTCGATCTCGTCGGTGAACACCGGCGCGCCGATGGCGTCGATCGACGCGATCGGCGACTGCACGATGTGCTCGATCAGGTCGATGTCGTGGATCATGAGGTCGAGCACGACGCTGACGTCGGTGCCGCGCGCCTTGAACGGCGCCAGCCGGTTCGACTCGATGAAACGGGGTTTGGTGAGCTCGCCGGCGACCGCGACGATGACGGGATTGAAGCGCTCGAGATGGCCGACCTGCAGGACCTTCCGGCTGGCGGCCGCGAGCGCAATGAGTTCCCGCGCCTCGGGCGCGGTCGTGGTGATCGGCTTCTCCACCAGCACGTGGGCGCCGGCCAGCAGGAAGTCGCGCGCGATCGGGTGGTGCAGCGCGGTCGGGGTCGCGACGCTCACCGCATCCACGCGCCCGAGCAGCTCGCGGTGGTCGGCATGCACCGGCACGCCGAGCTCGGCGGCGAGCTTCGCGCGCGCCTCGGCTGACGGATCCGCGATGCCCGCGAGCGTGCAGCCCGCGAGGCCGGCGTATTTCTGGGCGTGGAATCGGCCGAGGTAGCCGGCGCCGACGACGGCGCAGCGCAATGGGGACATTTGCAGGAAGTATAGCGGCGGCTTGCCGCGCCGCGGTCATCCGCGTCAGACTGCCCCGATGGCGATCCGCAATCCCTTCGACCGCTGGTTCGCGGGCCTGCCGCCGTTCTGGCGCCGCGAACTCGGGTTCCTGACCCTGCTGTTCGGCTTCGGCCTGCTGGTCATGCCGTTCCTGATCTACCTCGCGGGCGTGCTGACGCTCGGCCCCTACGAGGGCGGCCTGCTGGCGTTCCTCGGCTCGCTGCTCGCGGCTTTCTTCACGGCGGCACCCTCGGCCTGGCTGCTCGTGTTCGGCCCCTACCTGCTGTTCATGGCCGTGCGCCTGCTGACGCGGCCGCTGCGGCGCCGCGCCTGAACCGCGTCAATCGGCGGCGCGGCTCGCGGCGCTCGCGTCGCGCGCCGCCTTGAACTCGTTGCCCTCGCGCCATTCCGGCCAGGTGCCGGAATTGGCCACGCGCGCGCCGACTTCGAACAGCAGGCGAAGGTCCTCGATGGAGCCACCGACGTCCCACGACGGCTGGTACTCGTCGTCCGGCTTGTGGTAGCGCTCGGCGACGTATTTCTCCTGCCACGCGACGCCGGCAGCCTCGCCTCCTTCGCGCAGCACTGCGCCGGACTTGATGTACAGCGCCGGCACGCCGGCCTTGGCAAAGTTGAAGTGATCGGACCGGTAGAAATAGCCGGCCTCCGGCTTGCGATCGGCCGTCAGGGTCCGGCCCTGGGCCTTGGC
>CAZYPM010000062.1:4722-10731 GCA_964649205.1 uncultured Steroidobacteraceae bacterium | reverse complement strand
CTCGGAACCCTCGACGGCCAATCCCGAGTAGCCCCCGGCCTCCAGCCGGCCCAGCTCGCGCACTTCGCCGCCCGTGGCGGGCACCACGAACACGCGGTCGTGTCCTTCGTCCTCGGCGAGCAGGAAGATGCGTTCGCCGTCCGGGGCGACCCGGAAGCCGCCCACCGAGCGATGGAATTCGTAAGCGACTGGCCGCGGCGACGGATCGCCCCAGTCGAAGCGCACCAGGCGCGCGTCGTTGTAGACGAAGCGGCTGCGGGGCGTCTGGCGCGCATAGAGCGCGGAGCCGTCGGGCGCGAACTGCGGGTCCGAGTAGCTCGCCTCCGCCCCGGTGAGCCGCCGCGGCTCGCCGCCGCCGGCCGGAATCACGAATACGGATTGCTGCACCAGCGCGCGCGCGGCCTGGTCGCGTTCGGTGGTCGCCGTGAACGCGATCGCGCTGCCGTCCGGCGACCAGGCCGCGTCCAGGGACTCGCCGTCGTTGCCGAGATCGCCGCCGAAGCCGCGGCCGCTTGCCAGCTCCGTGCCCGCGAGCAAGTCGACGGCTGCGGCGCCCGGCGCCAGCGGCTGCAGCATGAGCGTCGGCTGGCGCTCGTCCAGCCAGCGGTCCCAGTGCCGTATCGGGAAATCGTCGTAGGCGCGGGCGTTGTACTTGCGCGCCTTGCGTTCCTCGATGCGCGCGCGGTTGTCGGCGTCGTTCATCGCGCCCGGGTAGACCATGCTCGCGAACAGGATCGCCTCGCCATCCGGCCGCCACTGCGGCCGCGACGCGCCGGTCGACACGTTCGTGACGCGCGCCGCCTCGCCGCCGCCGGCGATGTCGAGCACCCAGATCTGGCTCTCGTCCTGTCCCTCGCGCTTGGCCGCGAAGGCGATGCGCCGCGAATCCGGACTCCAGGCGGGACCCGATTCCGCGCCGGCCGTGTACGTGAGCTGCCGCGGCGGCGCGCTGCCGTCGGCGGGCATCAGCCACAGGTCGCTCGACTTCTGCGCCTCGTCGTAGGCCGGCTGCGAGACGGCCACCACGATCCAGCGGCCGTCGGGAGAGAGCTCCGGCGAGCCGACGCGCTTCATCAGCCAGACGTCCTCGTGCGTGATCGGCCGCTTGGCCGGCTGGTCCGCGGCAGCCGCGGCCGGCGTGGCCATCATGAGGACGAGGGCGATTGGCAGCATTCTCATGGTCATCTCCATTGGCGGGCGCGCACGTTCTGCAGCAGCCAGGGCTGCTCCGGGACGAGCTTTTCGGTGAACAGTTCGCCGCGGCCCTGCAGCGGCGTCCAGTCGGTGTAGGCGCCGACCAGCGAGCCGAGGTAAGGCCGCGCGATCTCGATCACCTCGCGGAAATCGAGGTCGTCGGCCTCGCGCAGACCCTCGCGCGGATGGCGAATGGCCCACAGCGTGGCGCCCAGCGCGCCCGCCGCGACTTGCAGGCAGGTCGCATTGGTATAGGGAACGTGGCGGCGCGCTTCCGAGATCGAGAGCTGGGACCCGTACCAGTAGGCGTTCTTCGCGTGACCGGCGATCAGCACGCCGAGCTCGTCCATGCCGGTGACGATCTCCGCGCGGATGATCCGGCGCACCGGCTGCGGCTGCCAGCCGCGGCCCTCGAGCTCGAGCGCCGACAGCATCGCGTCGTCGCAGGGGTGGTACACGAACATCACCGTGGGCCGGTACTCGATCTTGCCGCCATTTCGCAGCGTCAGGTGGTCCGCGATCGAGAACACCTCGTCGTGCGTCATCAAGAGGCCCTGGAAACCACCGGAGGAAGGCAGCCAGCTGCGCGCAAAGGTCGCGCCGCCGGGCCGGTGCAGGTAGACGGAGCCGCAGCGCGGGCGGTGCCATTGCGAGGCGGGCGGCTTGCCGGGCTCCGCGGTGCCGAGCGACAGCTCGGAGGGCTGCATCAGCTCGTCCACGAAGCCGTCGATGGACCAGGTATTGACGAACTCGTTCGGCCGCTTCGGGCGGTCGGTGGCCTGGGTGTCGCGTTCGGAGATCTGGATCAGCGTCACGCCCAGGTCGCGCGCGAGCGCAGCCCAGCCCGCGGTCGCCGCGGGCATCTCGACATTGCGACCCAGGCCGGTGGCGAGGTCGAGCAGTCCCTGCTTGACGAAGTGCGAGACCAGGCCCGGATTGGCGCCGTGATCCACGACGGCGGTCGGCGAGCCTGGCTTCAGGCGTCGCCCCAGCTTGAGCATGTCCTCGCGCGTCAGGTAATTGGTCCGCTCGCGCAGCGGCAGCATGGGATTGTCGAACACGCCGGGCCAGGGCTCGATCGAGGTGTCCACGTACAGCACGCCGTGCTCCGCGCACCACTCGACCAGGTCGAGGCTCGACACGTCCACCGAGAGGTTGAGCAGCAGGTCGCCGGCCTTCAGCCGCCGCTTGAGTTCGCGCTGGTAGGTCGCGGGCTTCAGGTGACAGTGGACGAAGCGCGCCTGGTGGGCGGCCGCCAGCGCGCGCCCCTGTTCGCTGGCCTCGAGCACGGTCAGGCCGTCCTCGGGCAGCGACAGGTGGCGGCGCAGCAGCGGCAGGGCGGCCTGGCCGATGCTGCCGCAGCCGACCATCAGCACGCGCCCGGGGAACTCCGCGGTTTCGATCCGGTTGGAGGCCACAGCAGCACCCTAGCAAAGCCCCGGTTTTCCCGCACCCCGGCAGCAGCGGAAGCCTCCACAGTGCCGCCCTTCTGTGCATAATGGCCACGGGCCATGGGAGGACGGAGCATGACCGTGCGCCTCGCGACCTTGCTCCTGCTGGCATCGAGCGCGGTCGCGGCAGGACTGCCACGCAGCTCGGCGCCCGCCGGCGCGCAACTCTATTTCATCTCGCCCCGCGACGGCGCGACCGTCAGCAGTCCCGTGACCGTGCGCTTCGGTCTGCGCGGCATGGGTATCGCGCCGGCAGGCGTGGCCGTCGAGAACACCGGGCACCATCACCTGCTGATCGACGTCGATCCACCGCCCCTGGATCTGCCGGTCCCGTCGGATCCTCAACACCTGCATTTCGGCAAGGGCCAGACCGAGGCCGAGATCGAGCTGGCGCCCGGGACCCATCGCCTGCAATTGCTGCTCGGCGATCACCTGCACATACCGCACGAACCGCCCGTCATTTCGGAACGGATCACGATCACCGTGAGGTGAGCGCCGCCGTGTCCACCCTGATCCGCTGCATGGGGACGGCACTCGCTTATTTTCTTGCGGCGGAACTTGCGCGTTGGCTGGCGATCGCCGGTGGCACGGCCGTGCCCATATGGCCGGCGGCCGGTATCGCCCTCGGCGCGCTGCTGGTATTCGGCTGGCGGTGCTGGTCCGGGGTCTGGGCGGGATCGCTCGCATCCGAACTCCTGCACCGGTTGCTGGCATCGCCCGACGGGCTGGCCGGGAGCGAAGCCCTGCTGGCGGGGGCAATCGCAAGCGCAGCGACGCTGCAGGCCCTCGCGGGATGGCAGCTGACGAAGGGGCTGCTGTCGGCCGCCGTGCCGCTGGCGGCGCCGGTGCACGCAGCGCGGTTCCTGCTCCTGGGCGGCCCGGTCGCATGCATGGTCGCTGCCAGCCTGGTGATCGCGGCACAGTCCGTGCTCGGCGGGCTCGCGCCAGGCGGCGCGACGGTGACCTGGCTGGACTGGTGGTTCGCAGACGTCATCGGTGTGTTGCTGGCGGCGCCCCTGGTGTTCGCGTTGCTGCCCGGCCTGCGCATTGCGCGGCGCGCGCGCGCGCTGCAGGTCGCCGTGCCGCTCGCCGCAACCGCCGCACTGATTGCGGGCGCCCAGGTCTGGCTCGAGCGCACGGAAATCTCGAATGGGCGCAGCTACACCCTGACCGAAATGGAGGAGGCCTTCGACGCCGGCCTGGCGTCGCTGGACGTCAATGTCGAGGCGCTGCGTTCGGTGGAACGACTGTTCGCGGCAAGCCGCGATGTGACCGCGGAGGAGTTCGCGGTATTCACGGCGCGCGTGACGGCCCTGCCGGGAGTGCGGGCGGTGGACTGGGCGCCGCGCGTGGCAGTGCCTGAACGCGCAGCGTTCGAGGCGACGCTCGCGGACGAGAGCGGCGCCGCAGTCGGCATCCGTCCGGTGCCGGGGGCGGCCGGTGCCACGGCGGCGCCCGCGCATGAGGACCTGTTTCCGGTCCGGTTCGCCGCTCCCCATGACCGTGCCGGCGCGCGCATCGGCCTCGATCACGGCTCCGACCCCGCGCGCCGCGCGGCGATGCGTCAGGCCATCGCCAGTGGCGAAGCGGCCGGCACGGCGCTCAGCACCCTCGCCACGACGGGGCAGCCCGCCATCCTGGTGTTCACTGCCGTGACACAGGAACCGGGCGGGGAACTGCGCGGATTCGCGGTGGCCGCGCTCGACGTGGAGGTTCTGCTGGCGGCGCTCGCGCGCGAGGCCGGGCGCCGGGGCATCGGCTACCATGTCAGCGACCGGTCCGCCGGCGCGACAGCGAGCCATATCGCCGGCAGTCCAGCGGCGCCGCGGCAAACCGTGGTCCTGACGAGGGACGTGAACTTCGTCGGGCGGACCTGGCAGGTGACGCTCGGCAGCGACTACCTCGGCGCCATCCCCGGCAGGAGCTGGCAGTCGCGCACGCTGCGCGCGATCTCGATGCTGACCGCGCTGCTGGTCGCGCTGGTGACGCTCACCGCGGCCGGCCGCACGTCGGCGATCGCCGCCGAGGTCGATTCGCGGACCCTGGCACTGCAGCGCGAGCTGGAGGCGCGGCTCGCCGCCGAGGCCGCTGCGCGCGAGAGCGAGCGCAACCTGGCCGTCACTCTGGACTCCATCGGCGATGCGGTGCTGGTGGTCGGCACGGACCGGCGTGTCCTGCGCATGAACCCGGTCGCGGAGCAGCTCACCGGCTGGTCCGGAGCGGATGCGGCGGGGCGCCCGGTGGAGGACGTGTTCCGGATCGTCAACGAGGACAGCGGCAAGCCTGCGAGCATTCCGATTGACGCCGCGCTCGCCAGCGGTGCCATACAGAGTCTCGCCAATCACACCGCGCTGATCGCGCGGGACGGCACGGTACGCAGCATCGCGGACAGCGCGGCGCCAATCCACGGCCACGATGGCCTGATCCGCGGCGTGGTGCTCATCTTCCGGGACGTTTCACGCGAACGTGCGGCGGTACGCGCCCTTGCGCACAGCGAAGGCAAGTACCGCCGGTTCGTGGAGCTTGCGCCCATCGGCGTGTTCGTGGCCACCGGCGGGCACTTCGTGTTCGCGAACCCGCGTGCGCTCGAGATACTGGGCGCGCGCAACCTGTCGGACGTCGTGGGCAAGACCGTGCTCGACTTCGTCCATCCGGACAGCCGCGAATTCATTCGCGATCGCGCCCGGCGTCTGGTGGAACAGCGCACCGCCGTCCCGGCGGCCGAGTCGAAATGGCTGCGGCTCGACGGCAGCACCGTCGAATGCGAAACGACGTCCGTGCCCTACGTGTACCGGAGCAAGCCGGCGGCACTGGTGATGATGCAGGACATCAGCGCGCGCCGGGCCGCGGAGGTGCAGCGGGAGCAGTTCTTCAATCTGCCGCTCGACATGCTGTGCATCGCCGGGACCGATGGCCACTTCAAGAGGCTGAATCCGGCGTTCACGGCGACGCTCGGCTGGAGCGAGCAGGAGCTGCTGTCGCGGCCGTTCCTCGACTTCGTGCATCCGGACGACCGCGTCAGGACCGGGGCCGAACTCGAGCGGCTGACTTATGGAATGCCGACGCTGTCGTTCGAGAACCGCTACAGCTGCAAGGACGGCTCCTACAAGTGGCTGTCGTGGAAGGCCCAGCCGCAGCCGGAGGCCGGACTGATCTTCGCCACGGCCCGCGATGTCACGGCTGCCAAGAACAGCGAGGATGCGCGGCTGCGGCTGACGGCGGAACTCGAGGGCGCAAGGCGTGACGCGGAGCAGGCCAATCGCGCGAAATCGCAGTTCCTCGCCGCCATGAGCCATGAAATACGCACGCCGATGAACGGCGTGATCGGCATGGTCGACGTCCTGCAGCAGACCAGCCTGCGCGG
>CAZYPM010000062.1:0-4622 GCA_964649205.1 uncultured Steroidobacteraceae bacterium | reverse complement strand
CTGGTCAACCTGCTCAGCAACGCGATCAAGTTCTCGAGCGGCCTGGAGCGACAGGGAAAGGTGTCGCTGCGCGTGCTGGCCGCCGGCGTGGACGATGCAGGCGCGGCAGTGGAGATCCGCGTGGCCGACAATGGCGTCGGCATGGACGACTCGGTCCTGGCCAAGCTGTTCACGCCGTTCACGCAGGCCGACGTCTCGACCACGCGCCGGTATGGCGGCACGGGTCTCGGCCTGACGATCGCCAAACACCTGGTGGACGCGATGGGGGGCGGCATCTCGGTGGAGAGCCGGCCCGGGGCCGGGTCGGTGTTCACGGTCAGGCTGCGACTGCCGCGTGCGGAGGGCGAAGCGCCCGTCGCGCCCGAGGACCCGACGGTCGCGGGACTGCATTGCGTGGTCGTGGGCGGCGAAGAGGGCGTCGCCGAAGACCTCGCGAGCTACCTGCGGCATGCGGGCGCGCAGGTCACGCGCGCACCGGACCTGGCACAGGCGGGGGCCAAGGCAGCCGGCGCGGACGGGCCGGTGTGCGTGATCGATGCCGAGCGGATGCCGCCGGACCCGGAGGAGCTGCGCGAGGCCGCAGCACGCATGGGTCTGGCGGCGGCCCAGTTCGTGGTGATTGGCCGCGGCCAGCGGCGCCGGCCGCGCAGCGAGGCGCAGGACCTGGTCACGGTGGATGCCAATGCCCTGACCCGGCGCACGTTCATCAATGCGGTCGCCCTCGCGGCGGGGCGCACCCAGGCGGACCAGACGCTGATCCAGCCGGGCAAGGGCGAGGAGCAGTTCCGCCCGCCGGAACGCACGCAAGCTGCGAAGGCAGGCCGCCTGATCCTGGTGGCCGAGGACAACGAGACCAACCAGCAGGTGATCCTGCGACAGCTGGCAGTACTCGGCTTTGCGGCCGACCTCGCCGACGACGGCCGCGAGGCACTGGATCGCTGGGAGCAAGGTCATTACGCGCTGGTGCTGACCGACCTGCACATGCCACGCATGGACGGCTATGACCTGGCCCGCGCGATCCGCATGGCCGAGCACGGGCAGGCGCGTACGCCGATCGTCGCACTGACCGCCAATGCACTGCGCGGAGAGGCGGAGCGCTGCCGGGCGGCAGGGATGGACGATTACCTCAGCAAGCCGGCGCCGCTGAAGGACCTGCAGGCCGTGCTGGACAAGTGGCTGCCGACGGCCGGTGAGACCCACCCGCAGGAGCACAAAATGGCGGCTGCCGCAGCCGCATCCAGCCGCCCGGTTGAACTCGGCGTGCTGGCAGCTCTCGTGGGCAACGACATGGCGGCGATCAATCGCATCCTCGGCGTATTCCGCGACACGCTTCCCGAAGTCTCGACCGAAGTCCGCAAGGCCTGCGCAGCCGCCGACCCGGAAGGCGTGCGCAAGGTCGCGCACCGGCTGAAATCCTCGGCGCGGTCGATCGGTGCGCTGCGGCTCGGCCAGGTGTGCGCGGAATTCGAACGTGCAGCACGTAGCGGGGACGTCTCCCGCTTCGCCGCGCTGCTGGCGGAGTTCGAGGCTGAGGTTGCGGCCGTATCCGGCGAGCTGGAGGCACTGTGAACGCGCCTTCCACGCTGCGGGTCCTGGTGCTCGACGACGAGCCGGTGATGCTCGCGGTGCTGGAACGGATGCTCGTGAACCTCGGTTTCGCCAGTGTTCAGGCGTTCGACCGCGGCGCGAGCGCGCTCGACTGGCTGCGCGGCAGCGGCTGCGCCGTCGACCTGGTGCTGCTGGACCTGAACATGCCCGAGATGGATGGCGTGGAGTTCCTGCGCAAGCTGGTCGAGATCCGCTACGAAGGCGGCGTGATCCTCGCGAGCGGGGAGGACGAGACCATCCAGCAGGCTGCGGAGAACCTGGTGCGGGCGCACCGTATCGAGGCGCTGGGCCACCTGCACAAGCCGGTGCAACCTGACGCGCTCGCCGCGCTCATCGGCAGCTGGCGCCCGGGCGCAGCGCCAGCCGCGCGCCGCGCCGCGCGCAGCTACGGCGCCGGCGACGTCGAGAACGCGATTGCAGACCGGGAATTCATCAATCACTACCAGCCCAAGGTGTCGGTCGCGACCGGGGCGCTGGTGGGCGTGGAAACCCTGGTGCGCTGGCAGCATCCGGCGCACGGACTCGTGTTCCCGGACCAGTTCATCGGCATCGCCGAGGAACACGGCCACATCAATGCCCTGACCGAGATCGTGATCGAGGAGGCGATCGGGCAGGCGCGGGCCTGGCGGCAGTCCGGGCTGGCGCTGCACGTGAGCGTCAACGTCTCGATGGAGAACCTGACCCTGTTGACCTTCCCGGACCTGCTCGAGCGGCTGACCGCACGCGCGGGGTTGCCCGCGTCGGAGCTGGTGCTCGAGGTCACCGAGACGCGACTCATGTCGAACGTCGTCGCCGTGCTCGACGTGCTGACGCGCCTGCGCCTGAAGCGGTTCCGGCTGTCGGTGGACGATTTCGGCACCGGCCACTCGTCGCTGGCGCAGTTGCGCGACATCCCGTTCGACGAATTGAAGGTGGACCGGGGCTTCGTCCACGGCGCGGTCGACAGCGACAAGAAGCGCGCCATCTGCGAAGCGAGCCTGTCGCTCGCGCGGCAGCTCGGTATCCTGGTGGTCGCGGAGGGCGTCGAGAATGCCCAGGACTGGCGATACCTGCGGGAGCACGGCTGCGATCTCGCGCAGGGCTATTTCATCGGCCGGCCGATGCCGGGCGCCGACCTGCCGGCCTGGCTGCGGACCTGGCGCGAGCGCGTGGCGAGGGGCCTGTAAATGATGGCGGTGTTCGCCGGGCTGCGGCCGTTCCGGGCGCTGTTGCTGCTCGCGCCGCTCGCGGTTTCCTGCGCGCCCGAGCCCGACTATGACCTGCTGGTCCGCGGCGGCACGATCTACGACGGTTCCGGCGCGGCCGGCTACACCGGCGACCTGGCGATCACCGGCGACCGCATCGTGTACGTCGGTCCCAGGGCGCCCGGCGATGCCAGGCGCGTGATCGACGCCGCGGGCCAGGCCGTGACGCCCGGCTTCATCAACATGCTGTCCTGGTCGAACGAATCGCTGCTGGTCGACGGGCGCGGCCAGGGCGAGTTGCGCCAGGGCGTCACGCTGCAGGTGATGGGCGAAGGCGATTCCATGGGCCCGCTCACGCCGCCGATGAAGGAGGAGATGGTCGCGCAGCAGGGCGACCTGAAGTTCGACGTCGAGTGGACCACGCTCGGCGAATACCTCGAGACGCTGGAACGCAAGGGAGTCTCGCAGAACGTCGCCTCGCATATCGGCGCGGCCACCGCGCGCATCAACCTGCTGGGTTCGGAGGACGTCGATCCGACGCCGGAGCAGCAGGCCGCCATGCAGCAGGTCGTGCAAGGAGCAATGGAGGAGGGCGCGCTGGGCGTCGCCTCGTCGCTGATCTACGTGCCCGGCACTTTCGCGGAAACCGACGAGCTGGTGGCGCTGGCGTCGGCCGCCGCGCGCTGCGGCGGCATCTACGCGACGCACATGAGGAGCGAGGGGCGCCAGTTGCTGGAGGCGCTCGAGGAAACCATCGAAATCTCGCGGCGCTCGGGCGCGCCGGCCGAGATCTACCACCTGAAAGCCGCCGGGCGCGAGAACTGGCCGAAGCTCGAGCAGGCGATCGCGCGCATCGAGGCGGCGCGCAAGGAAGGCCTGCGCATCACCACCGACATGTACGCCTACCCCGCGGCGTCGACCGGCCTCGACGCGGCCATGCCGCCGTGGGTGCAGGAGGGCGGCAACGCCGCCTGGTATGCGCGGCTGCGCGACCCTGCGGTCCGCGCGCGGGTCGCCGAAGAAATGAAGCGCGACGAGCCGGGCTGGTCCAACACCCTGCGCGAGGCAGGCGGCCCGGAGAACGTGCTGATCGTCGGCTTGCGCAACCCGGCGCTCAAGCCGCTGATCGGCAAGACCCTCGCCGCGATCGCCGCGGAGCGCGGCGTCGCGCCCGAGGTGGCCGCGATGGACCTGGTCGCCGAGGACCAGAGCCGGGTGCAGTCCATCTACTTCCTGATGTCCGAGGACGAGGTGCGCCGCAAGGTCGCGCTGCCCTTCATGAGCTTCGGCTCGGACGGCTCGGCGGTATCGGCGGAAGGCGTGTTCCTGAAGAGCAACCTGCACCCGCGCGGCTACGGAAACTTCGCGCGCGTGCTCGCACGCTACGTGCGCGACGAAAAGCTCGTGCCGATGGAGGAGGCCGTGCGCCGCATGACCGGCCACCCGGCCGCCGTGCTGGGCCTGCGCGAGCGCGGGCTGCTGCGGGCGGGATTCTTTGCGGACGTGGTGGTCTTCGATCCCGCCAGGATCCAGGACCACGCGAGCTACGAGCAGCCGCACCAGTACGCGACCGGCGTCTCGCAGGTGATCGTGAACGGCACGCTCGCACTCGAGAACGGCGAGCCCACTGCCGCGCGCCCCGGGCGCTTCGTGCGCGGCCGCGCCTGGACCGGCTGGCCGGACGGCGGCTGCCGCGCTTCCGCCGCCGACTGGCCGTGGCCATAATGGCGGGCGATTGCCTCATGAATTCCTGATCTTCGGGCTGACGCTCGCCGGCGTCGCGCTGTTCCACCGGCATGCCCTGCCGATCGCGGCGACGGGCCTCGCCGC
>CAZYPM010000061.1:5008-10777 GCA_964649205.1 uncultured Steroidobacteraceae bacterium | reverse complement strand
TCCGGATCGAACCCGCTCGGATCGACCAGGCTGAGCGGATTGTTCCAGACGTAGGAGTAGCGGTTGAGCGACTGGCCGTTGAACGGCGCGGTCACGCCGGGATCCGCGCTGAGGAAGCGGCCGATATGCGGGTCGTAGACGCGCCCGTTCATGTGGATCAGGCCGAGGTTGTCGAGATGCTCGTGGCCCGTGAAGCCCCGGCGCGTGTTGGAACCGATCGTGGTCAGCTGACTGCTGCTGGGCAGCCCCGACCAGTTGACGCCGCGGCGGCGGCCGAAGGGCGTGAAGCTCTCGCGGACCATGATTCCGCCGGACTTGTTCAGGATCGCATCGACGCTCCCCAGATGGTCGTGCACCAGGTAGCGGGTGGCGGGTGCCGTCGTGCCCGAGTAGCGCAGATGGACAGCTGCCATTCCGCCGGGGGCCGGAATGTAGTGACGCCAGGTCGTGACACCGCCACGCACGACCTTCTCCATGAGCCCGCCGGCGTAGAGAGTCGTCTCGCCCGAACCCGCGTAGGCGGCGACCTGCTTCCAGCGATTGCCCACGGGCCCGTACCAGAACTGACTGCTGTTACCGCTGGTGCCGGCGATGGAAATCGGCAGGTTGTCGCTGTTCCAGCCGATCGCGGAACCGGCGCGGCTCGTCATGTTGCCGTTGGCGTCGTAGGCGTACGACTGACCGGCGATGGAGATCGCCGCATGCCTGCGCGTCGCGTCATAGACGTAGCAGGGCGCGGTGCCGGAACAGATGTCCGATTTCCAGCGAATGTTGCCGATGAGGTCGTAGTCGAGGTCGAGATTGAGCACGCCATTGCGGCGGGAGTCATCCAGACGGTCCAGCGCGTCGTAGCGAAAGTCCTCGACCAGCCCTCGCGCGAGATCGCGCCGCTGAACCAGGTTGTCCCCGGCGTCCCAGGAGTACGCGAGATCCTGGATCGTCGCCGTGGCCGTTGTCGAACGCCGGTAATCCATCGCACCGGTGACCGGATCGAAGCCGCTGACGACGCGCACGGATGAGCCCAACGTCTCGTCGATGACATTGCCGGCCGCATCGACCGCACCCAGGCGCCAGAAATCGCTTGCGGCGGCGTCTGCATCATGAAGACGCGCCAGCCGGTTGGCGTCGTATGCGAGGGCGAGCCGGAGGCGGCTGCCGTTGCCGGTGGCGGGGTAGCTCAGTGTGGCAACGCGGTCAAAGGCGTCGTAGCCGAAATCGAACTGAAAGCTCTCGTCCGCCGCGATCGTGCGTCGCGACAGGCGCCCGAGCGCGTCATAGAGCAGGTTCTCGGCATAGCCCGGCCCTGCCAGGGCGGCAATCCGGCCGATGTTCCGGCTCGCGGCGCTGCTGCCCCAGGTCAGCGTGCTCGTGCCCTCGGGCGTGGCGCGGCCGGTGAGGCGACCGAGCGCGTCATAGCTGAACTGGAACTGCTGTGCCTTGCCGTCGCGTAGGGCAACCAGCTCGCCGAGCGCGTTGTGGGTGTAGTTCCAGGTGCCGGAGTTCATCTCGGTCTGGGCGACGAGCATGCCGGCGCCGTTGTAGCTGGCGCTCGCGGCCACATTGCCGAGCGCATCGCGCACCGACAGCAGCTGGCCGAAGGCGTCGTATGCGTAGCGCGTCGTGCCGCCTGCCGGATCGGTGACCTGCGCGGGCGTGCCCCAGGCCGTGCGCAGGCCCGTGGTCGTACGGCCAAGCGGGTCCACGTGGGTGACCGACAGTCCGTCGTGGCGCATCGAGTGCTGCCTCAGCACGGCGCCACTCGCGGCGTGCAGCGCGACGCCGGTGGTGCGCCCGAGACCGTCATAGGTGAACTGCCAATAGCCCGGCGGCGCGCCGCCGTCCCAGTACGGCCGGTACTGGCGGCGGACGCGACCATGCGCATCTGCGTCCACGAGCTGCACGGACCTGCCGCCGCCCGGTTCGATCGTGGCGAACCGGAACCCGCGGTCGTGCTGGTCCATGTCCACCGTCGTCGTGCTCTGCGTGACGCCAGTGCTGTCACGCTCGCGCTGCGTCAGCCGATAGCGGCTACGCGAATCGCATGCGCCCGTGCAGGGGTCGCGGGACCAGGCCGTGATCACGCCGCCGGGCCGTGTCTCCTGCAGCAGCCTGCCGAAGGAGTCATAGGTCCACGAGACGGTCAGCGCGTTCGGATCGGTGATCGAGGCCGGCAGGCCGGTGCCGAGGTCCCACGAGAGCGTGAACAGATGCATCAACGGATTCGTCACGCCCACGGGCAGCTGGCCGCGCGGGCCCCACTGCGTGGTGGTGGTGCGCGGGCTCATCCCGGCGCCGATGACGCTGCGGCTCGCGACGTTCCCGAAGCCGTCGTAGGCGAGGTTGATGGCCACCTGCCACTGGCTGCTGCCGGGTTCGCGCCGCAGCTGCGTGGGCCGGCATTTCGGGCCGTCCCAGGTCTGGTCGAAGCTGCGGGTGACTGCGCTGCCGCCGGCCAGCGAGTGGCTGGACGTGAGCTGCATGGCCTGCGGGCGGCCGAGGCACCAGTTCGCGCTGTCGTTGAGCACGCTGCCGTGTACCGTCCGCAAGCTTGCGCTCGCGCCAGGATTGGCGCCGCTCGCAGTTTCAGTAATGGTGGTCGACTCGTCCGTGACGAGGCCGGAGGTCGCGTCGACCGCGGCGACCGTACGGCTCATGGTCGCAATCTCGGCGCCGTCGTGGATGCCGCTGGATTCGCGGCGGCGGATGGTGGTCGCGGACGCGTAGGGGAATCGCCGCAGCGCCGCGCCGCTGCCGAGCGCGAGCGCGGACCAGGTGTAGGAGGTCTCCGAGACCGGCTTGCCCGACGCCGACCGCTGCACGATAGCCACCGGCAGTCCGGTGAACGGATAGTCCTGCCGCCGCGTCTCCTCGATGCTCAGCGGGATTCCGCCGGTCGTGTCCGTGATCGTGCGCCTTGCGAAGCCGAGGCTGCCGCGGCCCAGCAGGTTCCGGCGCAGACCTGCATATGAATAGTGCGTCGCGGCGAGCGCTCCGGTCGCGCTGCCGTCGGTGCGGGAGAGCTCCGCCACGACCTGGTCAGTCGACCGGACGACCTGGTCCGGATAGGCCGCGTCGGGACCCGGGTCGTAGACCGCCGGATCGGTCAGTGGCCGGTAGGAAAATGCGGCGGTGACACCGAAACCGTCAGTCGCCGAGAGCAGCAGGTCCGGCTTCGGCCCATTGCGCAGGCGCAGGCGCAACTGGCTGCCGCTGCGCTCCAGCAGGTCGCGCAAACCGTCGCCATTGACGTCGGGGGCCAGCGCAAGCGCGGCTCCGCCGTGCGGCAAGCCGGTGTCCACGATCGCCGCGAACGAATCGCCGTTCGAGAGCGCCACCTGCCAGTTCGTCGCGCCCTGCAGCAGGATGTCATCGCGGCCGTCGGCATTCCAGTCGTGCGCGCTCAGCTGCGCGACGCCGGTCCAGGCGGGTCCCTGGAGCTCCTGGCCCGACGGTCCGATGCCGCAGCCGTTGAGCCGGATGCGCAGGCGGCCGGTGTAGTGCTTGTAGGCGATCTCCGGACAGCCGTCGCCGTTCATGTCGAGCGGCGTGGCGCCGTAGAACGAGCTGTCGAAGCGCTCCGTTCCGTACGTGGCCGCGGAAATGCGCGCAATCGAGTAGTTCTCGTCCATCAGCAGGTCTTCGGCCCCGTCCATGTCGAGATCGAGGCGCTCGCCAGGAGGTCCGAGGAACATCCCGCCCTCCGGGTACTCGTAGCCGACCGCCATCGCCTGCTCGTAGAGGGTCTGCGGCGCCGCGAAGGAGCCTCCGGATGACAGGCCGTATCTCACGCGCACCATCAGGCTGTTGCCGTTGTAGTCGGGGATCTCCGACCAGGCGATGTCGCCCAGCCCGTCGCCGTTCAGGTCGAGGCCGCGGTAGTCCGCCATCTGCTGCGGTGCGGCGATGCCGGTCGCAATCGGCGCGCCCACGCCGGCCGCCGTGCCCGGGACAATCTGCCAGCGGAACGTGGGCGAGATCATCAGCAGGTCGCTGCGGCCGTCGCCGTTGTAGTCGAAGGGCTTGCCGATGCCGCTCGGGCAGGGGATGCCGGTATCGACTTCGGCGCCGAAGCTGCCGTCCCGGCGCCCCAGCCGATAGCGGATCGTCCTCGCTGGCATCGTGTTGCCGCCCGCCCAGATGACGTCGCCAAGGCCGTCGCCATTCAGGTCGCCGGTATTCACGACCTGGTGACCGTCCGTCGCAGTGATTCCCGGCATCACGGCGGGCAGCGTGGCCATGCCGCCAAAGCCGGCGACGCCGTCCTGCCAGGCGAACGTGGTCGGGGCGAGGCAGTCCGCGGCGTTCCTGCCGCACTCGCGCACGGCGGCGAGGCGGCTGCGGCCGGCTGTTGACAATGCCGCCTGGTAGTCCAGCTCGTAGCGTCGCAGCACCGCGCTCTCGTGCATCACGTCGATACGCTTGAGGCGCACCACCTCGCGGATCGGCGCGCCGGCGACCCAGGCGACGTCCACCTCGTTGCTCGGCCGCGACTCGTAGATGAATGAGACGCGGTGCGAAGCGGTGACACCCGCGCCGGGATTGGAGTTGTAGCGGATCTCCGCAATGCGGAAGGAGCCGTTGGCAATGTCCTCGAGGTACTGGAAGTCGATGACGTTGCCGGACCGGTCGCGGATGCGGTTCAGCGCCCAGATACGCGCGCCGTACGCTGGATCTGCCGCCGTGCTCGCGTCGATGCGGGAGTCTGCCGTCGCGCCGTACTCGAGCACGCGGCCGTCGCGGGTCTCGATCGTGAAGTAGCGTGGCGCCCAGCTCGCGCCGGCGACGGAGCGGATGCGCGCAAAGGATTCGATCTCGCTGCGGTACTCCGCGCCGGGCGCACCGTAGGCGAGGCCATTGACGACGACCAGGCGTTGCCCGTCGAGGCACAGGCGGTCCGCGCTGGTCGCGGACACGGCGGCATTGACGCCGTCCTGCGCGAAGGTGCGCGGGCAGCGCGCGATCTGCGACAGGCCGCCGATGTTCCAGCCGATGCCCAGGAGACCGCCCGTCGAGCGATGGCGGTATTCGAGCGACAGGGCGGGCGTCATGCCATTGGTGCCGGGCGGCAGTGCGATCGGAATCGTGTAGGCGGCCTCGCCGTCGGCGTCCACGAACGCCGCGCCGGGCGTCCTGCCGATGCCGGCCTGCGCGCCGGTGGCGGCGATCAGGGTGAGTGCGAGGACGATGAAGGCGCCGCAGCGCCGCGCGTTGGGCAGTTCCATTGCCGTGTCTCCCGGATTGCCCGACTTCCTGTCGGGTGCTGTCACGCTATCCCCGGTGGGCGGGCCGGACTCGCCGCTTATCTGCCGGGAACGGCTGCATTCGCCACGACGGCACCAGCGTGGAGCAGGGCGGCCGGCGCGCGCGCCGCAGCGGTGCATTCGAGCGCAGCGGTCATCGCAAGTGCCTGATTTACCGCGCGACGCCGTCTCGGCATAGAATCTGCATCAGTACCGCGGGTAGCCCATCTGCACGCAGGAGCCGTTCATGAAGCTGGTCACCGCCATCATCAAGCCGTTCAAGCTGGACGACGTGCGCGCCGCGCTGTCCGAGATCGGCATCTCCGGCATGACTGTCACCGAGGTGAAGGGCTTCGGCCGCCAGCGCGGCCACACCGAGCTCTACCGCGGCGCCGAGTACGTGGTGGACTTCGTGCCGAAGACCCGCATCGAGGTCGCGGTGCGCGATGACCTGGTGGACCAGGTGACGGAGGCCATCATCGGCGCCGCCAAGACCGGCAAGGTCGGCGACGGCAAGATCTTCGTCACC
>CAZYPM010000061.1:2081-4908 GCA_964649205.1 uncultured Steroidobacteraceae bacterium | reverse complement strand
GTGCGCCGCGGCGAGCCCATCCTGCTGCACGCCGCCTCGGGCGGCGTCGGGCTGATCGCGCTGCAATGGGCCGTCTCGCTCGGCGCCGCCGTGATCGCGGTCGTCAGCAGCGACGCCAAGGCCGAGGTCGCGCGCCGCCACGGCGCCGCGCGCGTGATCGTGAGCTCGCGCGAGAACATCGTCGAACGGGTGCGCGAGATCACCAAGCGCCGCGGGGTCTCGGTCGTCTACGACGGCGTCGGCAAGGACACCTTCTTCGCCTCGCTCGACTGCCTGATGCCGCGCGGGCTGATGGTGAGCTACGGCAACGCCTCGGGGCCGGTGCCGCCGATCGCGCCGCTCGAACTGACCAAGCGCGGCTCGCTCTACCTGACGCGGCCGACGCTCTTCCACTACACGGCCAGGGCGCCGGAGCTTGCGCGCGGAGCGCGGGAACTCTTCGAGATCGTCGCCAGCGGCAAGGTCAAGGTGCACATCGGCCAGACCTATCCGCTCGCCGACGCCGCGCAGGCGCACCGTGACCTGGAGGCGCGCAGGACGACGGGCAGCACTCTGCTGCTGCCGTAAATGGTGTCTGACACCTTTTATTGGCTGATGCTGTCAGCCGAATGCGCCGGAAACTTCTCGACGATGAGCGCCTCGAAGCGCGGATCGCCGTGCAGGCTGCGCAATATCGGGGAAGTCCGCAGGTCGAGCTGCAGTTCCCAGATGGGATCCGGGGGCATTGCGGCGTCCGCCGTGATGGTGTCCCAGGTCCGTTCCAGGGACGCGAGCGCCAGTTCCCGCTCCCCGCGTGCAAGCTGCGCCTCTGCCACTGCGGCGCTGGGGTGCCGTGCGGCAGCCGACGCGAGCCGGGTGTACGCCTCCTGTGCCTCCGCTTCGCGACCCGGCACGTCATGGAGCTGGGCAAGCACGCGATCGCGATCCACGCCATCCGGCATCCGGCGGATGACCGCGTAGGCATCGTCGCTGCGGCCGCGCAGCAGGTAGAGTTGCGCCAGCATCCGCTCGTGCTCCGGCGCCATGTCGGGGTTCAATTCCCGGAGCGCCTCGAGTTCCCGGATCGCCTCGTCATTCAGCCCGGCTGCGGCCAGATCGACCGCAAGATTGTTCCTGGCGACGATCGACAGCGGATCGCGCGCAACGACGCGACGCCCGATGGCGATCGCCTCCTGGAAATCCCGCCGCCAGGTCGCCTGGCCGGCTCGGCCGCCCAGTACGAGCGGGTCGTCAGCATCGAGCGCCTCGGCCCGCAGGCGATGCTCGCGGCCGCGATCCCGGTCGCCGATCTCGTAGTAATAGCGCGCGAGACGCGAGTGAGCCGCAGCCAGGCCGGGATCGGTGGCGACGGCCTGCAACGCCGCATCGCGCTGCCGCGCACGGCCGGTGTCCGCGGGCACTTCTCCCGCGTTGACCAGGAGCGCGTAGGCGCCGGACAGGGCCGCCCAGGCCCGCCCAAAGGCGGGGTCGGCCGCGACCGCCTCCTCGAAATAGGCGGCGGCGCGCGCCACGTCGCCCGGCGTCCGCCGGTCATAGAGCAGCTTGCCACGCAGGTATTTGTCGTAGGCCTCGGCGTTCGCCGGAGGCCGCTCCTGCGACGCAGCACCCGCCAGAGTGACGTGCAACGCGGCAGCGATCGCGTTCGCGATTTCGTCCTGTACCGCGAATAGCTCGCCGAACGTGCGATCGTAGGTCTGCGACCAGACGTGCGAGCTGTCATCGGCTGCGATCAGCTGTGCCGTGACCCGCACGCGGTCGCCGGAACGACGCACGCTCCCTTCCAGGACATGGCTGACCGCGAGTTTTTCGGCGATCTGCGCAATGTCGAGCCTGGCGTCGCGGAGCGAGAAGGACGACGTGCGCGCGATGACGCGAAGTTCGCCGGATCGCGCCAGCGCATTCAGGATCTCCTCCGCGATGCCGTCGGCGAGGTAGCCAGTGTCCCCGGATTCGCTCATGTCCACGAAGGGCAACACCGCGATCGAGGCCCTGGCCGCGGAAACCGGCGCGCCAGGGTCTGCATCGCGGCCCAGGATCGCGAACGCGATCACCGTCGCGATCACGGCCACTGCTGCGGCCGCCGCGAACCACATGCGCTTCGGCCGGGCCGGCTGTGGTGGCGCCTGCGGTTCGCCGGCGGCTGAGACCGCGCCAATGAGCCGATACCCCCGCTTCGGCAGTGTCTCGATCATCGCGCGATAACGCTCGTCGCCGCCGGCGCGGCTCAGCTGGCGGCGCAGCTCGTGGATGCAGCGTGTCAGCGCATCGTCGGTGACGACCGCGTTCGGCCATAGCTGTTCGTGGAGGTCGTCGCGCGACACGACCTGGCCGGCGTTCTGTGCCAGCAGCACCAGGACGCCCATCACCTTCGGATCGAGCTTCTCGCGGGCGCCGGGACCGACGACTTCCCCGGTGACCGGCTCAATGCGCAGCCCGTCGAGCCGGAAGCCGTGCTCGAAGGCATGCCCGAGGTGGTTTCTTGCAGGCGCGTCCATCGGCTCCCCGCTGACCGAGCGCCAGTCGACAGTGTCGTCGGGACGATATCAGGTCGATATCAGGGTTTCATCAGGACGGAGAGAGGCCGCCGGCGGGAGCCTCCTGCGCTGGCCGGCGAGGAGTCCCGCGGGGCCCCGCGGGATTAAGACAAATCGGCCGAACATGGGGGAAATCGCAATGAAAACAAGGATTCGATTCGCGGGCCTGGCGGCGAGCATGTTGCTCGTCCTGCCAGGGTTTGCTGCGGCCGACGCCGTAACGGAATGGAACGAGATCGCCGCAGCCGCCGTCGCCACCGGGCGCCCGGGACCGATCGGGCAGGTGGATCTCG
>CAZYPM010000061.1:0-1981 GCA_964649205.1 uncultured Steroidobacteraceae bacterium | reverse complement strand
ACGCTGCGGCGCCTGAACCCGAATCCGCTCCCGGCGCCCTATATCGGCAGCACCGAGATCGGGCAGTGGCGGCCGACACCTTCCCACCTGCCGGGCGCACCGCCGGCGTTCTCGCCGATGGCAGTGCCGTGGATGGGCTCGTTCGATCCGCTGACGATGACCGGTTCTTCGCGGTTCCGCGCACCGCCGCCGCCGGCGCTGACGAGCCTGCGCTATGCGATCGACTACAACGAGGTGAAGGCCAAGGGCGCCTTGACCGGCAGCACGCGCACTGCCGAGGAAACCGACGTCGCCTATTTCTGGACCGACAACTTCGCCGTGCAGTGGAACCGGGCGGCGCGGGCAATTGCCACCAGCTACGTGCACAAGATCGGCGATCGCGCACGGCTGTTTGCGCTCATGAACCTCGCGGGCGCCGACGCGCTGATCACCGCCTGGGACAGCAAGACGCACTACAACATCTGGCGGCCGATCACCGCGATCAACGAGGGCGACGCCGACGGCAACCCGATGACGGCGGGCGATCCGGCGTGGCAGTCGCTGGTCAACAATCCGAACTACCCGGACTACACCTCGGGTGCGAACAACATCTCCGCCGCGATGCTGCGGACGATGGCGCTGTTCTTCAACCGCGACCGGCTCGACTTCGAGGTGACCAGCAACGCGCCGAACGTGGTGCAGCGGACGCGCAGCTACCGCAAGTTCTCGCAGGCCGCGCAGGAAGTCGTGGACGCGCGCGTGCTGCTCGGCATCCACTTCCGCTTCGCCGACACCGCGGCGCGCAGGCAGGGCGAGCAGGTGGCGGAGTGGGTATCCGACCATTTCCTGCTGCCGGTCGTGCCGAACCACCACAGCGGCAAGAACTGATTCCAGAGTCGTCCGGCGGCGCCCATGGCCGCCGGCATGCGTTCGTTGAGTGGCTGGCCCCGCGCCTCACGGCGCGGGGCATTTTTTCGACCGCCGTGCGCGATCCGGCGATAATGACCGGGTGAAGGTCAGGGTATTGCCGTCGAACCGCGACTTCGAGGCACGGGACGACGAGCCCGTCCTTACGGCCGCGCTTCGCCAGCACCTCAATCTCCCGCATTCCTGCAAGGGCGGCTCCTGCGGCACCTGCCGCGTGCGGGTGCTGAGCGGGCGCTTTGCGTATCCGCACGGCCGGCCCATCGGCATCTCGGCCGCGGAAGAGACCAGCGGCCATGCGCTGATCTGCCAGGCCCGTGCGCTCGAGGACCTGGTGATCGAGACGCGGGAGATCCGTCACGTCACCGACGTCGAGATCAAGAGCCTGCCGTGCCGGATCGAGCGCATGGAAAAGCTGGCCGCCGACGTCATGGGCGTGTGGCTGCGCTGGCCGGCGATCGAGTCTTTCACCTGGCAGAGCGGCCAGTACGTGGACGTGATGCTCCCCGGCGAGCGGCGGCGCAGCTTTTCGCTCGCGAACCCGCCGCACGACGGCGCCCTGCTCGAGCTGCACGTGCGGCGCGTGCCGGGCGGGGCGTTCAGCGAAAAGCTGTTCACCGAACTGAAGCCCGGATCGCTGCTGCACATGGAAGGGCCGCTGGGCCAGTTCTACTACCGGCCGGGCGAGCGGCCGATGCTGCTGATTGGCGGCGGGACCGGTTACGCGCCGCTCAAGGCCATGCTCAGGCAGGTGCTGGAGAAAGAAAGCAGGCGCGAGGTGACGCTGTTCTGGGGCGTGCGCACCGAGGCCGACCTGTACGACCACGGCTGGCTGCAGTTGCTGGCCGCGCGCCAGCCGCGATTCCGGTACTTCCCGGTGCTGTCGGAGCAATCGGCCGGGTCGGGCTGCGAGCACGGGCTGGTGCACGAAGCCGTACTGCGCAGGATTCCGGGTCTCGCGGGCTACGACATCTATGCGGCGGGTCCGCCCGCGATGATCGATGCCGTGCGCGCCGCGCTGCCGCCACAGGGCGCCGATCCGGAGCGCATCTACTTCGACTCCTTCGAATACGCCCCC
>CAZYPM010000060.1:9851-10997 GCA_964649205.1 uncultured Steroidobacteraceae bacterium | reverse complement strand
AGATCGCGATCAAGGCCGCGCAGACCGGCCACCTCGTGCTGTCGACGCTGCACACCAACGACGCGCCGCAGACGCTCACCCGCATGGTGGACATGGGCGTCAAGCCCTACGCGATCGCGACCTCCGTGAGCCTGATCATCGCGCAGCGCCTCGGCCGGCGGCTGTGCAACAACTGCAAGCAGCCGCTCGAGCTGCCGCACGATGCGCTGCTCAAGGAAGGCTTCACGGAGGAGCAGGTCTCGGCGCCGGACTTCAAGGTCTACAGGCCGGTGGGCTGCAGCCAGTGCACCGACGGCTACAAGGGCCGGGTGGGCCTGTACGAGGTGCTGCCGGTCACGGAGGCCATCGGCCGGATCATCCTGGAGGGCGGCAGCGCCCCCCATATCCGTGACCAGGCACGCAAGGACGGGGTCTGGGACCTCAGGACCTCGGGCCTGAAAAAGGTCCTGGACGGCCTGACCAGCCTCGAAGAAGTCAACCGCGTCACAGTTGAGTGATCCGGCCGGGCGTTAACATCCGCCAGTCTGGGTAGAGGACGACCGATACCATGCCGCCGAGCGCCGCTGCCGTCGCCAAGGACATTCCCTATAACTGGGAAGGCAAGGACAAGAAGGGCAACAAGGTCCGGGGCCGGACCCTGGCCGTCAACGAGAACGCGGTCCGGGCGGAGCTGCGCCGCCAGGCGATCGTCCCGACCAAGATCCGCAAGCAGTCGAGCCTGTTCCGCTCCGGCGGCAAGATCACGGCCGAGGACATCGCGATCTTCAGCCGCCAGCTCGCGACCATGCTCGCCGCGGGCATCCCGCTGGTACAGGCCTTCGAGATCGTGGGCGTCGGCCACGAGAAGCCGGCGATGCAGAAGCTGATTCTCGACATCAAGACGAGCATCGAGGGCGGCAGCTCGCTGCACGAGTCGCTCAAGAAGCACCCGCTCTACTTCGACGACTTGTACGTCAACCTGGTGGAAGCCGGCGAGCAGGCAGGCGCGCTCGAGTCGCTGCTCGACAAGGTCGCGACCTACAAGGAGAAGACCGAGGCCCTCAAGAAGAAGATCAAGAAGGCCCTGTTCTATCCGGCCGCGGTGCTCGCGGTCGCCGTGATCGTGACGCTGATCCTGCTGCTGTTCGTGATCCCGCAGTTCGAGGC
>CAZYPM010000060.1:2254-9751 GCA_964649205.1 uncultured Steroidobacteraceae bacterium | reverse complement strand
ATGTTCTCGGCCGGCGTGCCGCTGGTCGAGGCCATGGAGTCGGTCGCCGGCGCCACCGGCAACATCGTCTACGAGATGGCCGTGCTGCGCATGCGCGACGAGGTCGCGACCGGCCAGCGCCTGCAGCGCGCGATGGAGAACACGGGACTGTTCCCGAACATGGTGGTGCAGATGATCGCGGTCGGCGAGGAGTCGGGCTCGCTGGACGCCATGGCCGCCAAGGTCGCGGACTTCTACGAGCTCGAGGTGGACACGGCCGTCGACGGCCTCTCCTCGCTGCTCGAACCGCTCATCATGGCGATCCTCGGCGTGCTGGTCGGCGGCCTGGTCATCGCCATGTACCTGCCGATCTTCAAGCTGGGCGCCGTGATCTGATCGAGCCCTCGCCCGTGTCGCTGCTGGCGGCCAGCCCGGCGCTCTTCGCCTGCGTCGCCGCGGCCTTCGGGCTGGTCATCGGCAGCTTCCTGAACGTGGTGATCCACCGCCTGCCGGTGGTGCTGGAGCGGCGCTGGCGCGCGGAATGCGCGGACCTCGCGGGGCAGCCGCCGCCGCCCGCCGGCGAGAAATACAACCTCGTCACGCCGCGCTCGCGCTGCCCGGCCTGCAACGCGCCGATCCGCGCGATCCACAACATCCCGGTCGTGTCCTGGCTCGCGCTGCGGGGCCGCTGCGCGGCCTGCCGCGCGCCGATCTCCCTGCGCTATCCACTGGTCGAACTCGCGACCGGCGCCGCCTTCGCGGCCGTCGCCTGGCACTTCGGCTTCGGCCTGCAGGCGCTGCTCGGTTTCGTGTTCACCGCCTACCTGGTCGCGCTCACCGGCATCGACCTCGACCGGCAGCTGTTGCCCGACATCCTGACGCTACCGCTGGTCTGGATCGGCCTGGTCGCGAGCCTCTGGCATGCCGGGGGCGAGGCGCCGCCGGTCGCGCCGCGGGATGCGCTCGCAGGTGCCGCGGCCGGCTACCTCTTCCTGTGGTCCGTGTTCCAGCTGTTCCGGCTGCTGACCGGCAAGGAAGGCATGGGCTACGGCGACTTCAAGCTGTTCGCCGCCGCCGGCGCCTGGCTCGGCTGGCAGATGCTGCCGCTGGTGATGCTGCTGGCCGCGGTCGTGGGGGCGGTCACCGGCATCGCGCTGATCGTCGCGAGGCGTCACGGGCGCGGCGTGCCGATTCCCTTCGGCCCCTACCTCGCGGGCGCGTCCTGGATCGCGATGCTGTGGGGCCCGCCGATCGTGGATGCGTGGCTGTCCGCCGCGCGACTCGGCTAGGAAGGCTCAGCGCCGATGTTCCGCGTCGGACTGACCGGCGGCGTCGCGAGTGGCAAGTCAACCGTCGCGGAACTGTTCGCGGGTCTCGGCGCGACCGTCATCGACACCGACCGCATCGCGCGCGAGATCGTCGAGCCCGGCCGTCCCGCACTCGCCGAGCTGGTGCGCGCGCTCGGCACCGACATCCTGGGCACCGGCGGCGCGCTCGACCGCACCTCGCTGCGCCGGCGCATCTTTGCCGACGCGGACGCGAGGCGCACGGTCGAGCGCATCCTGCATCCGGCGATCCTGGCCGAGCTCGAGCGGCAATCGCGCGCGGCCGGCGGGCACTACCAGCTGCTGGTGATCCCGCTGCTGGTGGAGCGACACCTTGCGGGGCTCGTGGACCGGGTGCTGGTCGTGGACTGCGAACCCGCGACCCAGCTCGAGCGCCTGATGAAGCGTGACGGGGAAACGCGTGAGTCCGCACAGGCGATGCTCGCCGCCCAGGCGCCGCGCGAGGCACGGCTCGCCGCGGCCGACGACGTCATCCAGAACGACGGCGAGCCCGGTGCGCTCGCCGCCAGGGTCGCCGCGCTGGACCGCCGCTACCGGGAAATGGCCGCGCCGGCGTGATTTTCAGCCCCGCTCCGTGCCCGGCGTCACATCCCGAGGGTTGTCGGGGCCGGAAGCCGTGACGCAGAATGGGCCCATGTTCGAGCCCGTCCCGGAAGCCCGGGTGGAATCGGAGCCGATCGTCTACGAGCAGCCGCTCAACGAGCGGATGCGCGGTTTCATGCGGCTCGAGTTCCTGTGGCAGCAGCTGTCCTATCACGCCGGCCTGCCGAACGCCTGGTCGAGCCGCTCCGCGGTCGCCTGCCTGCTCGAGATCCTCGCGATCACCTCGCGCGGCGATGCGCGCGGCGACGTGCTCAAGGAGCTCGAGCGCCAGATGACGGCGCTGCGGGACTTCCAGAACCGGCCTGGCGTGGACAGCGCGCGCCTGCGCGCGGTGCTATCGGCGCTGATGCGCCGGCGCGAAGAGCTGAATGCCGCGGGCGCCAACTTCCTGCAGAAGCTGCGCGAGTCGGAATTCCTGAACGCCATCAAGCACAGGAGTGCGATTCCGGGCGGCACCTGTGAATTCGACCTGCCGGACTTCTACCACTGGCTCAACCTCGAGCCCGACGCGCGCGAGGCCGACCTCGCGGGCTGGCTGTCGACGATCCGTCCGCTGTGCGAGTCGGTGTCGGAACTGCTGTGGATCACGCGCGAGAATGCGCGCCCGCGCGAGGAGACGGCGCCCGGCGGCGTGTTCCAGATCACCTTCGAGCGCGAGCGCCCGGCGCAACTGCTGCGCATCACGCTGCCCGGCGCGTCGAAACTCTACCCGGAAGTCAGCGGCAGCCACCACCGCTGTTCCCTGCGCTTCCTGCGCTGGAACAGCGTGCACAGCCGCCCGGTGCAGGCGACCGAGGACGTGACCTTCGTGCTCGCGATCTGCCACTGACCCATGGCCCACGAAGTCGCCTGCCCGCGCTGCGGCCAGCGCCGCGAATGGCACGGCAACCCGTTCCGCCCGTTCTGCAGCGAGCGCTGCAAGCTGATGGACCTCGGCGCCTGGCTGGAGGAACGCCACGCGATTCCGGGCGATGCGGCGGAAGTCCCCGTCGAAGACGCGCCGAAGCATTAAAGGGGACGGGTCCAATTAAAACGGGTCGCGTCTCGCTGGCCAGACGCGACCCGTTTTAATTGGACCCGTCCCCTTTATCTTTACTGCATGCCGAGGTGCTTGACGAGGAAGGCCCAGTGGTTGGCCCAGTCCTCCACCAGCATCCAGGTCGGCTTGCCGGCGCCGTGACCGGCGCGCGTCTCGATGCGGATGATCACCGGGTTGGCGCAGCCCTGCGCGTACTGCAGCGCCGCCGCGAACTTGAAGCTGTGCCAGGGCACCACGCGATCGTCATGGTCCGCGGTCGTCACCAGCGTCGGCGGATAGCAGCGCCCCGGCTTCAGGTTGTGCACCGGCGAGTACGCCGCGAGCGCGCGGAACTGCGCCTCGTCCTCCACCGTGCCATAGTCGGATGACCAGGCGTAGGCATTCGCGCTCGCCGTGTGATAGCGCAGCATGTCGAGCACGCCGACCTTGGGCAGCGCCGCGCCGAACAGCTCCGGGCGCTGCGCCATCACCGCGCCGACCAGCAGCCCGCCATTGCTGCCGCCGAGGATCGCGAGCTTCGCCGGGCGCGTGTACTGCTCCGCGATCAGCCATTCCGCCGCGGCGATGAAGTCGTCGAACACGTTCTGCTTGCGGGTCTTCGTGCCGGCGTCATGCCAGTCGGCGCCGTATTCGCCGCCGCCGCGCAGGTTGGCGACCGCATAGATGCCGCCCTGCTCCAGCCAGGCCGCGACCGCCGCGCTGTAGGTGGGCGTCAGCGAGATGTCGAAGCCGCCGTAGCCGTAGAGCAGCGTAGGGTTCGATCCGTCCTGCTTGGCGTCCTTGCGCCGCGTGATGAACATCGGCACGCGCGTGCCGTCCTTGCTCGCATAGAAGACCTGCTCGGTCACGTAGGGCGAGGCGTCGAAGGATACCGTCGGCTTGCGGTAGAGCGAGACCTCGCCGGAGGCGACGTCGTAGCGATACAGCGCGAGCGGCGTCAGGTAATCGGTGTACGCAAAGAAAGTCTCGGACTCCTTCGGCGTGTCCGGGAAGCCGATGACCGTGCCGCTGCCCGGCAGGTGCAGGTCGCCGCGCCGGCTGCCGTCCTTGCGGTACACGATCACCCGCGAGCGCGCGTCCTCGAGGTAATTCGCGATCACGTGCCCGCCGACCAGGCTTGCCTGGTAGAGCGTCGTCGCGGACTCCGGTACGACTTCCGACGACTGGCCGGTGGCCGGATCGATGGCGATCACGCGCCCGCGCGTCGCGCCTTGCGTGGTCTTGAAGTAGAGCCGCCCATCCATCGCGCCAAGGAAGTCGTACAGGCCGTCCCACTTGTCCAGCAGGCGCACCACGGGCGCCCCGGGGCGCGACAGGTCCTGCAGGTGCACGGCATTGCTGTCGAAGCCGTAGGAAATGATCAGCACCAGCCAGCGGCCGTCGTCGGTCACGATGCCGTAGGGGTTGTGGCGGTCGTTGTCGGTGATCGAGTAGACCAGCGCATCGTCCGCCTGCGCCGCGCCCAGGCGGTGGCGGTACACGCTCACCGGCTTGTGGTCGTCGCCCTTCCCGTCCGCGCCCTTCGGGTAGCGCGAGTAATAGAACGCGCTGGCATCGGGCAGCCAGGACACGTTGGTGAACTTGGTGTCGGCGATGAGATCCGGCAGGTCGCGGCCGGATTCGACCTCGCGCACGCGCCAGCTGTCCCAGTCGCTGCCGCCCTCGGACACGGCGTAGGCGACGTAGCGCCCGTCCGGGCTGATCGAGTAGTTGGCGAGCGAAGCGGTCGCATCCTGCGACAGCATGTTGGGATCCACCAGCACCCGCGGCGTCGCCGTCAGCGACTCCGCCCAGTACAGGACACCCTGGTTCTGCTTGCCGCTTTTCTCGACGAAGAAATAGCGCCCGCCCTTCCTGATCGGCATGCGCGACTTGTCGTCGAGCCAGGCGTAGCCGTACTGCTCGTAGTCCCACAGCTCGGTCAGCCGCTTCTGGATCACGGCGCGCGCCGGGATCGCGTCGAGGTAGGGCTGCGCCACCTCGTTCTGCGCCGCGACCCAGCGTGAGAGATCCTCGGAGGAGGACTCCATCCAGCGGTAGGGATCGGCGACCGTGGTGCCGTGGTAGACATCGGTCACCGTACCGCGCGCCGTGGGCGGATAGCGCAGGCCGGGGGACTCGGAATCGCCGTTCGCGCTCATGCCCGCACCGGCCGCGAGCGCGGCCAGGGCAAGGCCGGATATGACATAGCGGGACACCGTTGCTTACACTCCAGTCTGGACCGGGCCAGAAGTCTAGCAAAGGCATGCGCCGGTCCCACATCAGCCTGCGACAGGACGGAGCGACGATGCGTTCATTCGTGACCGGATTCGCGGCGAGCCTTGCCCTGGGGCCCGCGCTCGCGGCGGACCTCACCGTCGAGCGGCTGTTCGAGGCCCCCGATCTCGCCGGCCCCTCGCTGCGCCTGGCGCGCTTCTCGCCGGACGGGCGGCTGGTCACCTACCTGCGCGGGCGCGACGACGCCCCGACCGTCTACGACCTCTGGGCTTACGACATCGCCGCCGGCAGGCACCGGCTGCTGGTGGACTCGCGCGTGCTGGCGCCGGCCGAGGGCGCCCTGTCGGCCGAAGAGGAAGCGCGGCGCGAGCGGCAGCGCATCGCGGCGCTGCGCGGCATCGTCGAATACCAGTGGGCGCCGGATTCGAAGGCGCTGCTGTTCCCGCTCGGCGGCGACCTGTATCACTACGCGCTCGGCAAGCCCGCGGGCGAGGCCGTGCGCCGCCTGACCGCCACCGAGGCGTTCGAGACGGATCCCCGCTACTCGCCGCGCGGCCGTTACGTGAGCTTCATCCGCGACCAGGACCTGTACGCGGTCGAACTCGCAACGGGCGTCGAACGGCGGCTGACGACGGGCGGCGGCGGGCTGGTGAGCCACGGCGTCGCGGAGTTCATCGCGCAGGAAGAGATGAACCGCGACACCGGCTACTGGTGGTCGCCCGACGAGCGGCACATCGCCTACACGCGCGTGGACGAGTCGCCGGTCGCGGAAGTGGAGCGCTTCGAGATCGCCGCCGACGGCGTGAAGAGCTTCCGCCAGCGCTATCCCGCGACCGGGCAGGCCAATGCCGAGGTGCGCCTCGCGATCCTCGCGCTCGCCAGCGGCGAGGTCGCCTGGGCCGAGCTTGGGAGCCAGGACCATTACCTCGCGCGCGTCGACTGGTTTCCCACCGGCGACCGGGTGCTGGTGCAGGTCCAGTCGCGCGATCAGAAGCGCCTGGACGCGATTGCCTTCCCGGTCACCGGCGGCGCAGGCGCGGAGCTTTTCTCGGAGCGCAGCGACACCTGGGTTTCGCTGCACAGCGACCTGTACTTCCTGCCCGAGCGGCGCGAGATCCTGTGGGCCTCGGAACGCAGCGGCCACAACCACCTCTACCGCTACGACTACGACGGCGTGCTGAAGGGCGCGGTCACCGCGGGCGACTGGGACGTCGACGGCGAGTGGCAGGCGCCGGCGGTGCGCGGCGTGGACGAGCGGCGCGGGCGCGTGTACTTCATGGCCACGAAGAAGACCCCGCTCGAGCGCCAGCTCTACGTCGCGGACCTCGACGACGGGCCCGCGCGCGAACCGGTCGCGCTCACGACGCGGGACGGCTGGCACAACGTCACGATGTCGCGCGACGCGCGACGCATGATCGTGGGCTACAGCGATCCCGGCCAGCCGCCGCAGCTGTCGCTGCATGATGCGAACGGCAGGCGCATCGCCTGGCTGGTCGAGAACCGCCTCGACGCTGCGCATCCCTATGCCGGGTACCTGGATCGCCATTCGACGCCCGAGTACGGCACCATCCCGGCCGCCGACGGCACGCCGCTCTACTGGCAGATGCACAAGCCGGCCGGCTTCGATCCGGACCGGCGCTATCCGGCCGTGCTGCTGGTGTACGGAGGCCCGACCGTTCAGACCGTCACGCGGCGCTGGGGCGACCGCCGCGGCGGCCAGGCGGTGCAGCTGCTGGCCCAGCGCGGCTACGTCGTGTTCGCGCTCGACAATCGCGGCTCGGGCAGCCGCGGGCGCCAGTTCAACGAGGCGCTGTACCGGCGCCTGGGCGGTGTCGAGGTGACCGACCAGCTCGCCGGCATCGAGTGGCTGAAGCGCCAGTCCTTCGTGGATCCCGCGCGCATCGGCGTCTACGGCTGGAGCTACGGCGGTTACATGACGCTCATGCTGCTGGCGCAATCGCCCGGTACTTTCAAGGCCGGCGTCGCCGGCGCGCCGGTGACCGAGTGGGCGCTCTACGACACGCACTACACCGAGCGCTACCTCGGCACGCCGCAGGAGAACCCGGAAGGCTACCGGCTATCGGACGTGCTGACGCATGCAGGCTCGATCTCCGACCGCCTGCTGCTGATGCATGGCATGGCCGACGACAACGTGCTGTTCACCAACACCACCAAGCTCATTCCGCTGCTGGTCGCCAAGGGCCTGCCGTTCGAGATGGTCGCGTATCCGGGCAGCCGCCACGCGGCGCTGTCGTTCAAGGACACCGGCATCCACGGCTGGAAGACGATCCTCGACTTCTTCGACCGCCACCT
>CAZYPM010000060.1:0-2154 GCA_964649205.1 uncultured Steroidobacteraceae bacterium | reverse complement strand
TCCGGATGCCAGCCCGAGAACACCGGAACCCCGGCACGCTCGCTGAGCAGGCGCAGGTAGCGCTCGGACACGTAGCTGTCGGCGGGCGCGATCACGAGAAAATGCGCGCCCTCGGAGACCGCTTCCAGCGCGCCCTTGATGTCCTCGCAATGCACGCCGACCAGGAACGCGCCGCTCTGGTCCACGTGCAGCTGCTGGCCGTGCCAGTGCAGCACCGCGCCGTCGCAGCCCGCCGTCGCGGCGGCGCGCACGGCCTCGAAATCGTCGCCCATGACGAAGACGCGATGGCCGGCGGCGCGCAGGGACTGCACCGTTTCACGTAACGGCAGGCCCTCGCCCGATTCCGCCAGCGGCCAGAAGACGGCCTGCGGCACGCCGCCGGCCAGCACCGCCAGCTCCTCCGGACTGCCGAGGACACGCGCGATGCGCGGCAGCCGCAGCGCCGTCACGATGCCGCGATCGGCCTCCAGCAGGTCCTGCCGGGGCAGGTCGTCGGGCAGCACCCAGGCCAGTGCCTGCTGGTCCAGGGAGCGCGGTTCGCCCTCGTAACGGGTGACCTGCCAGACGTCGAGCAGCACGCGGCGATCGGGGTACTCGTGCCGCAACTGGATCAAGGGTCGCGCTTCCCGCACCACCACCCCCAGCTCCTCGGAGAGCTCGCGCCGCAGGCCCTCGAGGGCCTCCTCGCCGGCCGCCAGCTTGCCGCCGGGAAATTCCCAGCGGCCCGCCATGTGCCGGCCGCGCGGGCGCTGGGCGATCAGGATTCGCCCCGCGGAGTCGCGCAGTGCGCCGGCCACGACATGGATTTCATCCGAACCGGCCATCCCTGGTCCCCCGGCCTGGAAGCGACCGACCCGCCTCAGGCGTGCTGCAACGCCCCGTGACAATGCTTGTACTTGCGGCCCGAGCCGCAGGGGCAGGGCTCATTGCGCCCGATCTTACGCTCGCCGCGCACGAACGGGGCGGATTCCGGGGGCGGCGGCGCAGGCGGCGCGGCCATGCGGCCCGGCGCCGGAGCCGGCCCCGGGACGGGCGCGGGCGCCGCGAGCTCGGGCGGCGGCGCGTGCTGCAGCTGCATGCGCGCCTGCAGCCGGCGGCGGCGCTCGGCCTCCTCGCGCTCGATTTCCTCTTCGGTGCGCACCTGCAGGCGCTGCAGCAGCGTCACCGTGTCGCTGCGGATGCGGTCGAGCATCGCGGTGAACAGCGCGAAGGCCTCGCGCTTGTATTCCTGCTTCGGGTTTTTCTGCGCATAGGCGCGCAGGTAGATGCCCTGGCGCAGGTAGTCCATGGCGGCCAGGTGCTCGCGCCAGTGCAGGTCGAGCTGCTGCAGCATGACCGCGCGCTCGAGGTGGCGCATGACCGGCGCGCCGACCTGCTGCACCTTGTCCTCGTACGCGGCCTCGATCGCCGCCAGCAGCCGCTCCGCGGCCTCGCTCCCGTGCCGCGACGGGTCCTCGGCGAGCCAGGCCGCGAGCCCGTTGCGCACGCCGAAATCGCGCTCGATCGCCTGTTCGAGGCCCGCCACGTCCCACTGCTCCTCGACGCTCTCCGGCGGGATGAACTGGTCCACGATCCCCTGCACGACTTCCGCGCGCACGTCCCTGATCACGCCGGCGATGTCGTCGGTGGACATGATCTCGGTGCGCTGGCGGTAGATGACCTTGCGCTGGTCGTTGGCGACGTCGTCGTACTCGAGCAGGTTCTTGCGCGCGTCGAAGTTGTGCGACTCGACCTTGCGCTGCGCGCGCTCGATCTGGCGCGTCAGCATGCCGCTCTCGATGGCCTCGCCCTCGCGCATGCCGACCGTGCGCAGCAGCGACTTGGTGCGCTCGGGGTCGCCGAAGATGCGCATCAGGTTGTCCTCGAGCGACAGGTAGAACCGGCTCGAGCCGGGGTCGCCCTGGCGGCCCGAGCGGCCGCGCAGCTGGTTGTCGATGCGCCGCGACTCGTGGCGCTCGGTGCCGATGATGTGCAGGCCGCCGGCGGCGATCACCTGCTCGTGCAGCCGCTGCCATTCGCCCTCGAGTTCGCTCACCTTCGCCGCCAGCTCCTGGTCGCCGAGCGCACCGTCCTTGCGCAGCTGCTCGACCTGCTTGGCCACGTTGCCGCCCAGCACGATGTCGGTGCCGCGGCCGGCCATGTTGGTCGCGATCG
>CAZYPM010000059.1:0-11006 GCA_964649205.1 uncultured Steroidobacteraceae bacterium | reverse complement strand
TCGCCTGCGGCGGCTTCAGCTACGGCGACGTGCTGGGCGCCGGCGAGGGCTGGGCGAAGTCCATCCTGTACCACGCGCGCGCGCGCGAGCAGTTCCAGCGCTGGTTCGCGCGCGGCGACGCGCTCACGCTCGGCGTCTGCAACGGCTGCCAGATGCTGGCGGCGCTGGCGGAACTCATCCCGGGCGCGGCGCACTGGCCGCGCTTCCTGCGCAACCGTTCCGAGCAGTTCGAGGGCCGGCTGTCACTGGTCGAGATCCGGGAGTCGCCGTCGCCGTTCTTCACCGGCATGGCGGGTTCGCGGCTGCCGATCGCGGTCGCGCACGGCGAGGGACGGGCCGTGTTCGGCGACGCCGGCGCGGAACGCGCGGCGGCGCCGCTGACGGTCATGCGCTTCGTGGACGGGCGCGGCGCGGCGGCGGAACGCTACCCGGCCAACCCGAACGGCTCGCCGCAGGGCGCGGCGGGGTACACGTCGGAAGACGGGCGGGTCACGATCATGATGCCGCACCCGGAGCGCGTGTTCCGCGCGGTGCAGAATTCCTGGCGCCCGGCGGGTGCGGGCGAGGACAGCGGCTGGATGCGGATCTTCCGGAACGCCCGCGTCTGGCTAGGCTGAGCGCCCCGGCAGCGGCGTGACCTTCGAGTCGTCCTCGGCGAAGTAGCGGCGCACCATCATCGCCTGCTGCAGCCGGCCGCGGCGGACATAGGCCTGGTAGAGCAGGTCCTTCACGACCTCGAGCAGCACCCCGGCCTGGAAGGCGTCGATCACGGGCATCGCGGCGCGCCCGGGCGCGTCCGGATCGAACAGGATCTTCTTGACCACGGCGAAGCTGTCGTCGTCGAGTTCGGCGAGCTGGCGGATGTTGGCCAGCTCCCCGTACAGCGCGAGCTTGCCGTCCTCCCCGAGGTCCGCGAACACGCACTGTGCGACGCGCCGGCACATCGAGGCGAAGGCGTTGTAGCAGGCGGCCGAGAAGCAGGCGAAGGCCTCCTTCAGCAGCGCCTCGGCATCCTCGGGCAGGTAGGTGAAGTTGAAGCGCTCCCGCGGACGCTCGAGCTCGACGAAGTTCGGCGCGAGCTCGACGCGGCTGCCGGCGTAAACCTTGACGGCGAAGCGCAGGAACACCGGCGCATTGCAGGACTCGCAGCGGTACACCAGCCCGACCTGTGCCGGCTTGTGCTGCTGCAGGGCGTTGAAGTCCGGCACCGACACCGGCGTGATGTGCGCCAGCACCTGGCAATGCGGGCAGTGCAGCGCCAGGCCGCTCTCCTGGTCGTGGTGCAGACGCCCCGAGGAGTCGATGAATACGGCCATGGCGGGCAGTGTACTACGTGTGCAGCGGGCGGAAGCGCAGCCGGTGCGGCTGGTCGGCGAGCTCGCCCTTGCGGCGGCGCAGGTCGGCCACGTAGTCCTGGTAGTTGCCCTCGAACCAGGTGACCTCGCTGTCGCCCTCGAAGGCGAGGATGTGGGTCGCGATGCGGTCGAGGAACCAGCGGTCGTGCGAGATGACGACCGCGCAGCCCGGGAAGTTCAGCAGCGCCTCCTCGAGCGCGCGCAGCGTCTCGACGTCCAGGTCGTTGGTCGGCTCGTCGAGCAGCAGCACGTTGGCGCCGGAGCGCAGCAGCTTCGCCAGGTGCACCCGGTTGCGCTCGCCGCCCGACAGCTCGCTGATCAGCTGCTGCTGCTGGTTGCCGCGGAAGTTGAAGCGGCCGACGTAGCCGCGCGACGGGGTCTCGTAGTTGCCGACCTTGATGATGTCCTGGCCGCCCGAGATCTCCTGCCAGACGGTCTTGCCGCCGTCGAGGCTGTCGCGCGACTGGTCCACGTGCGCGATCCTGACGCTGGGCCCGAGGCGCACCGTGCCGGCGTCGGGCTGCTCGCTGCCCGTCAGGATCCGGAACAGGGTGGTCTTGCCGGCGCCGTTCGGCCCGATGATGCCGACGATGCCGCCGCGCGGCAGGCTGAAGCCGAGCCCGTCGAACAGGAGGCGCTCGCCGTAGGCCTTGCGCAGGCCATCGGCCTCGATCACCAGGTCGCCAAGCCGGGGTCCCGGCGGAATGTAGATCTCGTTGGTCTCGTTGCGGGCCTGGAACTCCACCGACGACAGCTCCTCGAACTGGCGCAGTCGCGCCTTGCTCTTGGCCTGCCGCGCCTTCGGGTTGGCGCGCACCCACTCGAGCTCGTGCTGCAGCGTGCGCCGCAGGCCTTCCTGCTGTTTCTCCTCCTGCGCGAGGCGCTGCTCCTTCTGTTCCAGCCAGGACGAGTAGTTGCCCTGCCACGGGATGCCGTGGCCGCGATCGAGCTCGAGGATCCAGCCCGCGACGTTGTCCAGGAAGTAGCGGTCGTGGGTCACGCAGATCACCGTGCCGGGGTACTGCTCGAGGAACTTCTCCAGCCAGGCCACCGACTCGGCGTCCAGGTGGTTGGTCGGCTCGTCGAGCAGCAGCATGTCCGGCTTCGACAGCAGCAGCCGGCAGAGCGCGACGCGGCGGCGCTCCCCGCCCGACAGCTGCGACACCTTCGCCTCCCACGGCGGCAGCCGCAGCGCATCGGCGGCGACGTCGAGCTGTCGCTCGAGGTTGTGACCGTCCACCGAGGCGAGGTATGCCTCGAGCTGCCCCTGCTCGGCGGCCAGCTTGTCGAAATCGGCGTCGGGCTCGCTGTAGAGCGCGTACACCTGTTCCAGGCGCGCCTGAGCGTCCTTGACCGCCCGCACCGACTCCTCGACGACCGTTCGCACGTCGGCCGCGGGATCGAGCTCGGGCTCCTGCGGCAGGTAGCCGATCTTGATGCCGGGCTGCGGCCGCGCCTCGCCCTCGATCTCGGTGTCGATGCCCGCCATGATCCGCAGCAGCGTCGACTTGCCCGAGCCATTCAGGCCCAGCACGCCGATCTTGGCGCCCGGGAAGAACGACAGGGAAATGTCGCGCAGGATGTGGCGCTTCGGGGGCACCACCTTGCCGACGCGGATCATCGTGTAGATGTACTGGGCCATGCGCACCACCGGAAACGAGGGGCGCGGATTATCTGCGATGCGCCGGCCCGCCGCCAGACGGGGCCCGCGGCGCCCTGTGCTAGGCTCCGGGCTTCGGATTCCCGGAAGTCGACCTTGCCACCGAGCGGCGCGACGGACACCTGCCTGGTCGCCGGCGAGCGCATCGCGCGCTACGCCTTCGGCGACGGGCACCCGTTCGGCCCCGACCGGCACGACGCCTTCGTCCGCGAGCTGGCGGCAGCGGGGCTGGATCGCCGGGTGCGGATCCTCGCCCCGCGCCGGGCGACGCGCGACGAGCTGCTGTTGTTCCACCGGCCGGAGTACGTGGACCTGGTCGAGGCGCGATCCGCCACGGGCGAAGGCTATCTCGATGCCGGCGACACGCCCGCCTGGAAGGGCATGTACGAGGCGGCCTGCGACGTGGTCGGTGCGGCGCTGGTCGCGACCGAGGCGCTCATGAGCGGGCAGGCGCGGCGCGCCTTCGTGCCGATCGCGGGCCTGCACCACGCCGGCCGCGGGCATGCCGCCGGCTTCTGCATCTTCAACGACTGCGGCGTGGTCATCGAGTACCTCAAGCGCGCGCACGCCCTCGAGCGCATCGCCTACGTGGACATCGACGCGCACCACGGTGACGGCGTGTTCTATGCCTTCGAGGACGATCCCGCGGTCGTGTTCGCGGACCTGCACGAGGACGGCCGATTCCTCTATCCCGGCACCGGCGGGGCGAACGAGCAGGGCGAAGGCGCAGCGCGCGGCACCAAGCTCAACATCCCGCTGCCGCCGGGCGCCGGGGACCGCGAATTCCTCGCGGCCTGGCCCGCGGTGGTCGCGCACCTCGAGCGGCACCGCCCCCAGTTCATCCTGTTCCAGTGCGGCGCCGACAGCCTGGCCGGCGACCCGATCACGCACCTGGCCCTGACCGAGGAAGCACACGCGCATGCCGCCCGGTCGCTGTGCGGCATCGCGGAGCGTTTCGCCGGCGGGCGCATCCTCGGCACGGGCGGCGGCGGCTACAATCGCCGCAATCTCGCGCGCGCCTGGACCCGGGTCGTGCAAGCCTTCGTCGAATCGGCCTGACGCGCGCGCTTTCGGGTAGACTTCACGCCTCGTTTTTCCCGCGCCCCGGGGCATTGCATGTTCGGTCCTGGCCTGACCATCCAGTCGTTCGACCCCGAGCTCGCCGCCGCGATTTCCGCCGAGCGCAGGCGCCAGGAAGAGCACCTCGAGCTGATCGCCTCCGAAAACTACGCGAGCCCGCGCGTGCTCGAGGCGCAGGGCTCGGTGCTCACCAACAAGTACGCCGAGGGCTACCCGGGCAGGCGCTACTACGGCGGTTGCGAGTACGTCGACGTGGCCGAGCAGCTCGCGATCGACCGCGCGAAGCAGCTGTTCGGCGCCGCCTATGCGAACGTGCAGCCGCATTCCGGCTCGCAGGCGAATGCCGCCGTGTACCTGGCGCTGCTCGCGCCGGGGGAGACGCTGCTCGGCATGAGCCTCGATCACGGCGGCCACCTGACCCACGGCTCGAAGGTGAATTTTTCCGGCAAGCTGTTCAACGCGGTGCAGTACGGGCTCGACCCGGCGACCGGCGAGATCGACTACGGGCAGGTCGAGCGGCTGGCGCGCGAGCACCGCCCGAAAATGATCCTCGCGGGCTTTTCCGCCTACTCGCGCATCGTGGACTGGCAGCGCTTCCGGGCCATCGCCGACGAGGTCGGCGCCTGGTTCGTGGTGGACATGGCGCACGTCGCCGGCCTGGTGGCGGGGGGCGTGTACCCGAACCCGGTGCCGGTCGCGGACGTGGTGACGACCACGACGCACAAGACGCTGCGCGGGCCGCGCGGCGGGCTGATCCTGGCGCGCGACAACCCGGAACTGCACCGCAAGCTCAACTCGATGATCTTCCCGGGCACCCAGGGCGGGCCGCTGATGCACGTGATCGCGGCCAAGGCCGTGGCGTTGCTGGAAGCGCTGGCGCCCGAGTTCCGGGACTACCAGCGCCAGGTGGTCGCCAACGCGCGCGCGATGGCGCGGGCGCTCGAGGACCGCGGGTACCGGATCGTCTCGGGCGGCACCGACAACCACCTGTTCCTGGTCGACCTGATCGGGCGCGAGTACACCGGCAAGGACGCCGATGCCGCGCTCGGGCGGGCGCACATCACCGTCAACAAGAACGCGGTGCCGAACGACCCGCGGCCGCCGTTCGTCACCAGCGGGCTGCGCATCGGCACGCCCGCGACCACGACGCGGGGCTTCCGCGAGCCGGAGGCGCGGCAGGTCGGGGGCTGGATCGCGGACGTGCTGGACGCGATCGGTGACGAGGGCGCCGTCACGCGCGTGCGCGAGCAGGTGCTCGCGATCTGCCGGCGCCACCCCGTCTACGGCTGAGCGCGACCCGGGGCGGCAGTGCACTGCCCGTTCTGCAACCACGCCGACACCAAGGTCACGGACTCGCGCCTCGCCGGCGAGGGCCACCAGATCCGGCGCCGGCGCGAATGCCAGGCCTGCGGCGAACGCTTCACCACGTTCGAGACCGCCGAGCTGGTCATGCCGCAGGTGGTCAAGAACGACCGCACGCGCCAGCCCTTCGACGAGCACAAGCTGCGCGCCGGCATCATGAAGGCGCTGGAGAAGCGCCCGGTGGCGCGCGAGCAGGTCGAGGCGATGATCGAACGCATCGGGCACCGGCTGCGCGCGCTCGGCGAGCGCGAGGTCGCCTCGCGCACGATCGGCGAGATCGTGATGGAGGAACTGCGCCAGCTCGATGAAATCGCCTACGTGCGCTATGCCTCCGTCTACCACCGCTTCCACGACGTCGATTCCTTCCGCGAGCAGGTCGAGCAGCTCGGCAAGCGCCGGCAGCGCGACGCAGGCGAGGGGCAGATGTCGCTGCTGCCGCCGCAGGCGCGCGAGCCGCGGGGAAAGAAGAAGTGAGCACGCCGGCGCCGGACCTGCGCCACATGGCCCGCGCGCTGGAACTGGCCGCGCGCGGACTCGCGAGCACCGACCCGAATCCGCGCGTGGGCTGCGTGATCGCCCGCGGCGGGCGCATGCTCGCCGAGGGCTGGCACGAGCGCGCGGGCGGCCCGCACGCCGAGGCCATGGCGCTGGCGTCGCTCGGCGGTTCCGCGGCGGGGGCCACCGCTTACGTGACGCTGGAGCCCTGCTGCCATGTCGGGCGCACGCCGCCCTGCGCCGACGCGCTGGTCGCCGCCGGCGTGCAGCGCGTCGTCTACGCGCTGCGCGACCCGAATCCCCGCGTCAACGGCGGCGGCGCGGCGCGCCTGGCCGCCGCCGGCATCGAGGTCGCGGGCGGGCTGATGGCGCGCGAGGCGCGCGCGCTGAACGCGGGATTCCTGTCGCGCTTCGAGCGCGGCCGGCCCTGGGTGCGCGTCCTGCTGCCGGTGCCGCGCGACGGCGAGGCGGGCGGCGCCCGCGTGCAGCGGCTGCGGGCGCGCTCGAGCGCGGTGCTGACGGGATCCGGCACGGTGCTCACGGACGACCCGCGGCTCGACCTGGCGGCGCCGCCGGCGGCGCGCCAGCCGCTGCGCGTGGTGCTCGACTCGAGGCTGCGCATTTCGCCGCGGGCGAGCATCGTCGCTCCGCCGGGCGGGCTCCTGGTGCTGACCGCGAGCGCCGACGCGGGTCGGCGCGCGGCGCTCGAGCGTGCCGGCGCGCGCGTGCTGCAGCTCCCGCCGGGGCGCGGCGGGCTCGACCTGATCGCCGTGCTACGCTGCCTCGCGGAGCTGGAGGTGAACGAACTCCAGGTGGAGGCCGGCGCGACCCTGACGGCCGCATTCCTGGACTCGGGCCTCGCCGATGAGCGTGTGGGCTGACTGCGCATGGCCATGAGAGGACACGTACAGACCGGGAGATTCGCAGGTGCGTTGCGCGGGCGGCGCAGCCGGCTGCGGTTCGCCGGCGCCCTCGAGCAGGAATTCCGCGCCGCGCACCTGGCGCGCACCCGGCACCGCGTGCGGCTGTGGCAGACCCTGGAGTTGCTGGTCGCCCCGACCATCGTCTTCGTCAACTATCGCGCGCACGGCAGCCTCGAGGCGCCGCCCGAGATCCTGGCCTGCGCCGCATTCGCGCTGGCCATGTCCATCGTGCTGTTCCTGCTGGCGCACTTCGGCTACGGCCTGCGCCACTACCTGCGGGCCGCGATCTGGCTGACGCCGCTGCGATCCGCGGCCTACGCCGTGATCGTGGCGGACTTCGTGGACCTGGGCGGCGCCGGCACGGCGCTGCTGACCGCGAGCACCTTCGGGCACTTCTTCTTCGCCGGGCTGCTCTACCACCATGCGCTGGCCGCCGCGCTCACGATGCTCGCGACCTTCCTGGCCGCGCTGCTGTGGTACGAGGTGCCCTTCGGCATCATCCAGTACGCCGTGCTGACCATCGCCGCGGTGCAGACCATGGCGACGGCGGTCGCCTACGACGCCCAGTTCGCGGCGCGGGTTGCGTTCGTCGAGCACGGCACGGCGGTCACCGCCGCGGCCCACGATGGGCTCACCGGTCTGCGCAACCGGCGCGACTTCGACGAGCGCCTGGAGGCCTACTGGGACCAGGCGTTCGAGCGCCGGGAACCGCTGACCGTGCTGCTGCTCGACGTCGACCACTTCAAGTCCTTCAACGACCATTACGGCCACCAGGCCGGCGACGACGTGCTGCGGCGGGTCGCGGGGGCGATGCGCCTGGCCGCCAGGGGCAGCGACGTGGTCGCGCGCTACGGCGGCGAGGAGTTCGTGATGCTGGCGCTGGGGCTCGACGAGCCCGGCGCGGCGGCGCTCGCCGAACGCATCCGCTCGGCGGTCGAGCAGCTGGCCATCGAGCATGCGAAATCGGGATGCGCGCCGTTCGTCACGGTCAGCATCGGCGTGGCCCACGTCGTGCCGCAGGCCGGCCGCTCGCCGGAGGGCGTGCTGCAGCTCGCCGACGAGAACCTCTACCGCGCCAAGCGCCAGGGCCGCAATGCCTGCGTGGTGCGCGGCGCAGATTACGCGAACCTGGCCACCGGCCGGTTCCGCCACGAGGCCTGACGCGCGGCCGGCCCGCGAGCCGCCCGGTATAATCTCCGCATGAACAGCCCGCGCAGCGTGCATGACGATCCGCGGGCCGTGAGTGCGGCGCGCCGCTTGCTGGTCCAGGCGCTCTACCAGCGCCAGCTGGGGCGGCAGCCGTGGCAGGAACTGCACCGGCAATACAGCGGCGGCCCGGGCTTCGGGCGCGCGGACGCGGAATACTTCCGCGCCGCGCTCGAGGCGGTGTGCGAGGGCGAGGCGTCGCTGGATGCGGAACTCGCGCGCCACTCCGAAATCGCGCCCCCGCGCCTGGACCCGGTGGAGCACGCGATCCTGCTGCTCGGCCTGTGGGAGCTGATGTCGCGCCCGCACACCCCGTATCGCGTCGTGATCAACGAGGCGGTCGAGCTCGCCAAGCGTTTCGGGGCGACCGACGGCCACCGCTACGTGAATGCCGTGCTCGACCGCGCCTCGCGCGCGCATCGCGCTCCCGAGCGCGGCGAGGTGGCGTAGCAGGGCCATGCCGACCGGCGAGTTCGAGCTGATCGAGCGCCACTTCACCGGGCGCGGCGCGCGCCGCGCCGACGTGCGCATCGGCGTCGGCGACGACGCCGCGGTCGTGGCGCCGCCGGCAGGCCACGAGCTCGTGCTCGCCATCGACACCATCGTCGCGGGCGTCCATTTCCCGGCGGACATGGCGCCGCGCTTCGTCGGTCACCGGGCACTCGCGGTCAACCTCAGCGATATCGCCGCCATGGGTGCGGAACCGGCCTGGGCGCTGCTCGGGCTGACGCTGCCCGCGGCCGACGAGGCCTGGGTCGCGGAATTCTCCCGCGGCCTCGACGAGCTCGCGCGGCGTCACGGCACTGCCCTCGTGGGCGGCGACACCACGCGGGGTCCACTGACGGTGTCCGTCATGCTGGCGGGCACCCTGCCTGCGGGCCGCGCGCTGCGGCGCAGCGGCGCCCGCGCCGGCGACGACGTCTGGATCAGCGGTGCGCCGGGCGACGCCGGCGCAGGACTCGCGATCCTGCAGGGCCGGCTGCAGGCGGCCGGGGAGGCGCGCGATGAGCTGCTGCGCCGCTTCCTGCTGCCGGAGCCGCGGGTGGCGCTCGGCCTCGCCCTGCGCGGGCTCGCGAGCGCCTGCATCGACGTCTCCGACGGCCTCGCCGGCGACCTGGCGAAGCTGTGCGCCGCCAGCGGCACCGGCGCCGAGATCGAGGCCGCGAGGCTGCCGCTGTCCGCAGCGCTGCTGGGGGCCGCGGGGACGGAGGCCGCGGCCCGGTTCGCGCTGGCATCCGGGGACGACTACGAGCTCCTGTTCACTGCGCCCCCGGGGTCGCGCGCGGCGATCGGCGCGCTCGCGGCCGGCGCCGTGTGCCGCCGGATCGGGACGGTGACGGCGGGCGGCGGCGTGCGGGTGCAGGGCGCGGCGCTGCCGCGAGACGCCGGTCACGGTTTCGACCACTTCGGGGGGTGACCCCGGGGCCCCCGGCGAAGCGCGATCCGGTTCACGGTTCCGCGCGTTTTGACGAAATACTCTGGCGCGGTCATCCGGTGGCGAGCGCCCGCCGGCAGTCCTGGAGGAACGCGCCATCGTAACCGCAACCGTACCGACGATCGTGCCCCCGAACGAGGGCCCGACGGGAATCGGCGACCGCATCGGCAAGTACGAAGTGATCCGCGAGGTGGGGCGCGGGTCGACCGGCACCGTGTACCTGGCGCACGACCCGTACTACGGCCGCGACGTCGCGATCAAGGCCTACCGGATCGCCGCCGACGGCGATCCCGCGCGCGCCAAGGTGGCGCGCAAGATGTTCATGTCCGAGGCGCACATGGTCGGGATGCTGCAGCACCCGAACATCATGCCGATCTACGACGCCGGCGAGGAAAACGGGCACTACTACATCGTCACCGAGTTCATCCACGGCGCGCGCACGCTCGCCGCCTACACACGCCCCGACAACCTGTTGCCGGTCGAGGACGTGCTGACGCTGATGTTCAAGGGCGCCAAGGCGCTGCACTACGCGCACTCGCGCGGCGTCATCCACCGCGACATCAAGCCCAGCAACCTGATGCTGACCACCGACAGCGACCTGCGCCTGATCGACTTCGGCATCGCGCTGCACACCGACGCGGACTTCTCGCGCATCGAGGGCATCGCCGGCAGCCCGAGCTACATGTCGCCCGAGCAGGTGCAGTCGGCCGAGCTGACCAACCACTCCGACCTGTATTCGCTGGGCGCGGTCATGTACGAGCTGCTGACCGGGCACCGGCCGTTCCGCGCCGGCGCGCTGGCGAAGCTGCTGCACCAGATCGTGTACGCGACGCCGCCGCCAATGCTGTCGCTGCGTCCCGAGCTGCCGGCCGAGCTCGAGGCCGTGGTGGCGATGGCGCTCGACAAGGACCCGCACAAGCGCTACCCGAACGGCGCGGAATTCGCCGCGGCGATCGCCAAGATCCACGCCCAGCAGCGCACGCAGGCCGACCGCAGCGAGCAGCAGGAGCAGTTCAACCAGCTGCGCCGGCTGAAGTTCTTCCACGAGTTCTCGTCGGGCGAAATCTGGGAGGTGCTGCGCGCCGGCACTTTCCAGGCGCAGCAGCGCGGCGACGAGATCGTCAAGGCGGGCGGCGTCGACGACCGCTTCTACGTGCTGGTGGCCGGCCGCTGCACGGTCGAGCGCGACGGCGTCATCGTCGGCCGCCTGGAGCCCGGCGACTGCTTCGGCGAGACCAGCTACCTGCGCGGCGCCAAACGCCAGGCCGGCGTGGTCGCCGGCGACGGCGTGATGATCCTCAAGGTGAGCTCGACGCTGCTCGAGCAGGCCTCGCCGGCCTGCCAGCTGCGCTTCAACAAGGTCTTCCTCCGCGCACTCATCTCGCGCCTGCAGCACGGCGACCGCAGCCTGGCGAACTGAGCCGGCGCCGGGCCGGGTTCCGAGCGAGCGAATCCGGTCGCCGGCCTGAACGAGCGAGGAAGCCCGGCCC
>CAZYPM010000058.1:0-11161 GCA_964649205.1 uncultured Steroidobacteraceae bacterium | reverse complement strand
CGGACGGCGAGAGGCTGCTGGGCTTCGAGCGTCTCTACGTCGACTTCGATTCGTCCTCGCTCTGGCGCCGTGCCTGGTCGTTCGGCGCGATCGAGCTCGACAGGCCCTACCTGCGCCTGGTGCAGCAGGAGGACGGCACGCTGAACCTCGCCCGGTTGCGAACGAAGGATGCCGCCGCCGGACCCGCGGCGGTGCCGGCGCTCGTGATCGACCGGCTCGCGATCGACCAGGGGCAGGTCGACGTGCTCGATCGCATGCGGCAGGAGCCGTTCGCGACCTCGCTGCGCCCCATCACCTTCAGCCTCGAGGACTTCGCGAGCCGCGGCGACGGCGGCGCCTTCGAATTCAGCGCGGGCTCCGACCGCGCGGGCCGGCTCGCGGTGCAGGGCACGGTCGAGGTGGCGCCATTCGCATCGCGCGGCACGATCGGCCTGACCGGCCTCACGGCCGAGACGATCACCGACTACCTGGGCGATGCGCTGCCGGTGTCGTTGCGCGCCGGCCGTATCGACCTGCGCCTCGGTTACGACTTCCGACTTGCGGGTAAACCATTCACGCTGGTCCTCGAACTGCCATCGGCCAGCGCACGCGACCTCGTCACCGTCGCGCGCGGTTACGAGGAGTCCTGGAGCGTCCCGGTGCTCGAGCTGCGGGACGGGCGCGTGGACGTCGCCGCGCGCAGCGCCAGCATCGCCGCGATCGAGGTCAGGGACGTCACCGGACCGGCCTGGCTGGACGCGGCGGGATTCCATGCGCCGGGCGTGGTGCCGCGCCGCGAGCCGGCGGCCGCGCCGGCGGCGCCGGAACCGGCGGCAGAGGCGCCGGCTGCGCCCGCACGGCAGCGATGGCAGCTGGACATTCCCGATGTCCGCGTGGCGAATTCCTCGATCGCGCTCGAGGACCGTCGCGCGCAGCCCGCCACGGCGCTGCCGGTGGTGATTTCGGAGTTGCGCGTGGGCCGCTTCGCCTGGCCCGCCAGGGATCCGCTCACGCTGGCAGCCTCGGCCGCGCTGGCGACGGGAGGCGAGCTGGGGCTGGAGGGCGAGTTGCGGTTGCGGCCGGTGTCGCTGGCGGCGGACCTGACGCTGGCTGATGCCGACCTGCGCGCCCTGCAGCCGTATCTCGACGCCGGCACCGCGCTCAAGCTGCGTCGCGGCGTGCTGTCGACGCGTGGACGGCTGGAATACGCCGCCGCAGGCAGCCCGCGGCTGCGCTATGCCGGCGACGCCACCGTCAGCGGCCTGCATACGCAGGACGGCGCGCTCGGCGAGGACTTCGTCAACTGGTCCCGGCTGGAGCTGCGCGGACTGGAGTTCACCCGCGAGCCCGCGCGCCTCGCGATCCGGGAGATCTCCGCGCGCGATCCCTATCTGCGCCTGGTGCTGGCCGCGAACGGCGTCACCAACGTGCTCTCGGTGCTGGACCCGGAGGCCGCGGCGCGTCGTGCCGCCGAGGTCGCCGCCGAGCGCGCGGCGCGTGCACAGGGCAAGCGCGGGCGGGACGACGAGGGCGATGCCGAGGCGCCGGCGGCGCTGCCGGCGGAGCGGCCGGAGAAGCGGCGCATGCCCGCGCGCATCGGCACGATCCGCATCGCGAACGGCAACGTCAATTTCACCGACTACACGCTGGAGCCGAAGTTCGCGATCGCGGTCGAGCGCCTCGGCGGCACCATCACCGGCATGTCCTCCGCGCCGGGCGGTCATGCAAAGCTCGAGCTCGCCGGCGAGGTGGACCGCTATGCGCCGGCCAGCATCTCGGGCGAGATCAACCTGCTGGCCGCGCAGTCCTACCTCGACATCGCGGCGAATTTCCGCAACATCGAATTGACCAGCTTCAACCCCTATTCGGGCAAGTTCGCGGGTTACCGCATCGACAAGGGCAAGCTGAACATCGAGACCGCCTACAAGGTGCAGGACAGGCGCCTGACCGCGGATCACCGCTTCGTCCTCGACCAGCTCCAGCTCGGGGAGCGCGTGGACTCGGCGGATGCGGTGTCGCTGCCGCTCAAGCTCGCGGTCGCGCTGCTCAAGGACCGCAACGGTGTCATCGACATCGACCTGCCGGTGAGCGGCTCGCTCGACGACCCGAAGTTCCGGATCGGCCCGATCGTCTGGAGGGCGCTGCTCGGCCTGCTCGGCAAGATCGTGACCGCGCCCTTCGCGCTGCTGGGCAGCCTGTTCGGCGGTGGCGAGGACCTGTCGGAGATCCGCTTCGCACCGGGATCGGCGGAGCCCGATGCGGCGGCGCTGAACGTGCTGGCGGCCCTGCACAAGGCGCTGGTGGAGCGGCCCGGGCTGCAGATCGACGTGCCTTCCGCCGCGGATCCGGCCGCCGACCGCGAGGCTCTGGCCGCGCAGCGCTGGAGCGCGCTGCTCGCGGGCATCGACGAGGCCGACCGCGCCGCCTACCGCGATCGCCTGCTCGCGCTGCATCGCGAGCGGCTCGGAAGCCGGGCGGAGATTCCGAAGCCGCCGGCGCCGGCCGCGGGCGAACCCGAGGTCGATCCTGTCGAGCATGCGATCGCATTCCTGGAGCCGCCGCTGCGGGCCACCGTGGTCGTGGACGAGGCCGAACTCACCGCGCTCGGCGAGCAGCGCGCGGCGCGCGTGCGTGACGCGCTGCTCGCGGACGGCGCCGTGGACCCGGCGCGGGTGTTCCTGATCCGCGGGCAGCCGGCCGCCTCGGCGGACGGCGCGGTGCGCATGGTCCTCAGCCTCAAATGAGTGGCGAGCGGTCCGCGCTCACGGCCGGCCGAGTCCGCGATCGCGGTGAATGGCGCCCTGCAGCATCGCCAGTGCCTGCGCGATCGCGGGGTCGGTCTCGTCGTTGACCAGGATCTCGAACCGCAGCACCAGTCCGCCCGCGAGCAGGGCGCCCTGCACCAGGTGCCGGAACTCGTCCGGCAGCGGGGCGAAGTCGGTGGCCAGGAAGTAGTAGCCGACGCCGTCCGCACCCTGCAGCCTGCGGATCTCGAGCGCTTCCCCCGCGGGCCGAGGCAGCCGCAGGGCCGCATCCCGGACCGATTCGCGCAGCGTCTCGGCATCCTGCACCCGGCCCGGCGCCTGGCCGTTGGGTTCAGGCGTCACATAGGCTTCGAAGGCGGCGCCCAGCTCGGGTCGCAGCTCGATCGTGAGCTCGGCGCTGCCCGGCTGCACGTCCACGCTGTCCTGCCAACCCTCCGGCAGCCGCATTTCCAGGGCGTCGAAGTCCGGCAGTTCGTAGCGTCGCAGCCGGCTGTCCTCGGCCATGGCGGCGCCGGCCCAGGCCAGGGGCAGCAACAGGAGTGCAGGCAGGACGACGGACCGGGTCATGGTCCGCGGGCGGGCGTCGCCGGCGTCAGGGTACCGGGGCTTCGGCCACGCCGGGAGCGCCGCCGGAGACGAAGCCGACCTTCTGCAGGCCGCCGCGCTGGAGCGTGAACATCACGTTGGCGACGTACACGTAGGGCGCGCGCCGGTCGGCGTCCACGTGGACTTCCGGCTTCTCTTCCTCGGGCCTCGCGTTTTCGATCGCGACGTAGTCGCGGAAGGTCTGCTGGTCGATCGGCGACCCGTTCCAGAGGATGGTGCCGTCGAAATCGACGTAGATCTTCACCACCGGCGGCGGCTCGGTCGGCGGATTCGGGTTGTCGCGGGGCAGGTCGATCTTGACGGCGTGCGTCATCACCGGGATCGTGATGATGAAAATGATCAGCAGCACCAGCATGATGTCGACCAGCGGAATGACGTTCGGATCGACCATCGGATCCGCGCTGTCGCCCTTGACCGAAACTGCCATGATGGATGCCCCCGCGAGCCCCGTGCGGCGGGGCCTTGTGCTGTAAAAAGGCAGTTTGCCCGGCAAGCCGGCATGGCGCAAGCCGCGGCCTTCGGTGTTATTCTTTTTGAAAAACCCGCCCCGGCAGCGGGCGGGCGGGGGAAGGGATGACGACGACGACCGGCGACATACGCAACATTGCCCTGGTCGGCCATGCCGGGGCCGGAAAAACCCTGCTGGCCGAGGCACTTCTGTTCGGCGCCGGCAGCATCCGTGCCAAGGGCAGCCTGACCCGCGGGACGACCGTCTGCGACCACGATCCCCAGGCCCGCAAGCTGCTGCATTCCATCGACGCCACCCTGTGCTGGCTGACCGCCGGAACCTCGCACGTCAACCTGGCCGACACGCCGGGCTACCCCGATTTCATCGGCAGGACGCTGCCGATCCTGGAGGCGGTCGAGACCGCCGCCGTGGTGGTGAGCGCGGTGGCGGGCGTCGAGCCGATGACCCAGCGGATGATGGATTCCGCGCGCGAGCGCGGCCTGTGCCGGCTTGTGATCGTCAACAAGATCGACGCGCGCGAGGCGAATCCCGAGGCGGTGCTCGAGGAAATCCGCGACCAGTTCGGCCGCGAATGCCTGCCGCTGAACCTGCCGGCCGGCGGCGGCAGCAAGGTGGTGGACTGCTTTTTCCATAATGAAGGCGAGGCCACGGATTTTTCCTCGGTCAGCCAGGCACATACGGAGATCATCGACCAGGTCGTGGAGGTGGACGACGATCTCATGGCGCTCTACCTCGAGCAGGGCGAGGAGCTCGCACCCGAGCAGCTGCACGATCCCTTCGAGAAGGCGCTGCGCGAGGGGCACCTGGTGCCGGTCTGCTTCGTCTCGGCCGAGACCGGCGCCGGCATCCCGGAACTGCTCGAGATCCTCGCGCGGCTGGCGCCGAACCCGGCCGAGGGCAACCCGCCGCCCTTCCTCAAGGGCGAGGGCGAGTCGGCCGCACGCGTCGAGGTCGTGCCCGACCCCGGCCGGCACGCGGTCGCGCACGTGTTCAAGGTCATCATGGACCCGTTCGTCGGCAAGCTCGGCCTGTTCCGCGTGCACCAGGGCACGATCAGGACCGGGGCGCAGCTGTTCGTCGGCGACGGCCGCAAGCCGGTCAAGATCGCGCACCTGTTTCGCATGCAGGGCAAGGAGCACGTGGAGATCCCGCAGGCCGTGCCGGGCGACATCTGCGCGGTCGCGAAGCTCGACGAACTGCATTTCGACGCCGTGCTCCATGACTCGCACGACGAGGACCACTTCCACCTGAAATCCATCAGCTTCCCGCCGGCGATGCTGGGCGTCGCGATCGAGCCCGAGCGCCGTGGCGACGAGCACAAGCTCGCGGAGGCGCTGCACAAGCTCGCTGCCGAGGATCCCTGCGTGCGCGTCGAGCACAACACTTCGCTGAACGAGACCGTGCTCTATGGCATGGGCGACCTGCACCTGCGGGTCATGACCGAGCGCATGACCGAGCGCTATGGCGTCGCGGTGAAGACGCACCCGCCCTCGATCCCGTATCGCGAGACCATCACGCGCCCGGCCGAGGGCCACCACCGGCACAAGAAGCAGACCGGCGGCGCGGGCCAGTTCGGCGAGGTCTACCTGCGCATCGAGCCGCTGGCGCGGGGCGCGGGCTTCGAATTCGTCGACGACGTCAAGGGCGGCGCGATCCCGAATCAGTTCATCCCGGCGGTCGAGAAGGGCATCCGGCACGCGCTGGTGGAGGGCGCGGTCGCAGGTTTCCCGCTGCAGGACATCCGCGTGTCCGTGTACGACGGCAAGTACCACTCGGTGGACTCGAAGGAGGTCGCCTTCGTCTCGGCCGGCCGCAAGGCCTTCCTCGACGCGGTCAGCCGCGCGGGGGCGACCGTGCTCGAGCCGATCGTCCACGTCGAGATCAGCGCACCGGGCGGCGTGATGGGCGACATCACCGCCGACCTCGCGACCCGCCGCGCGCGCATCGACGGCAACGAGGCTCGCGCCCGCGGGCGCATCGTGGTCTCGGCCTTCGTGCCGCTGGCGGAAGTGACCGACTACCAGAACCGGCTGAAGGCGCTGACCGGCGGCGAGGGCAGTTTCACGCTGGAGCTTTCCCACTACGATCCGGTGCCGCCGCGCAAGCAGCAGGAGCTGGCTGCCGCCTGGAAGCCGCAGGCGGGCGAGGAATGAACACCTCGGTGCGCGCCGACACGCGGATCATGGCGGTGTTCTGCGATTTCGAGAACGTCGCGCTGGGCGTCAAGGACGCGCACATCCCGACCTTCGACATCCGCAAGGTGCTCGAGCGGCTGCTGCTGAAGGGCAACATCGTGGTCAAGAAGGCCTACTGCAACTGGGAGCGCTACCACGAGTTCAAGCGCGCCATGCACGAGGCGGCCTTCGAGCTGATCGAGATCCCCCACGTGCGGCAGTCCGGCAAGAATTCCGCCGACATCCGCATGGTCGTGGACGCGCTCGACCTGTGCTACACCAAGTCGCACGTGGACACCTTCGTGATCATCAGCGGCGACTCGGATTTCTCGCCGCTGGTCGCCAAGCTGCGCGAGAACAACAAGGTCGTGATCGGCTGCGGGGTCAAGAACTCGACTTCGGACCTGCTGATCAGCGGCTGCGACGAATTCATTTACTACGACGACCTGGTGCGGGGCGAGGGCCGCGCGCGCCGTGCGCGGCGCCCGAAGCCGGAAAAGGCCGAGTCGAAATCGCCCGCCACCCCCGACGACCGCCGCCAGGAGGGCATTGACCTGATGATGGAGACGGCCGAGGACCTGTTCGCCGAGCGCGATGCCGAGGAGAAGGTCTGGGGCTCGATGATCAAGCAGGCGATCAAGCGCCGCAAGCCCGGTTTCAACGAGAGCTACTACGGCTTCAAGACCTTCGGCAACCTGCTCGAGGAGGCGCGCGACCGCAAGCTCATCGACCTCGAATTCGACGCCAAGTCCGGCGGCTACATCATCACGCGTATCGCGTCAGGCTGAGATGTCCCAGCACCAGGTCGGACTCGCGCGGGACCTGCCGGTCGGCAGCATGAGGGCGTTCAAGGCGGGCGAGGTGCGCGTGGTCGTGTACCACCTGGAGGACGGCTTCCACGCGACCCAGGCGCAGTGCACGCACGCCTTCGGCCCGCTGGCGCGAGGCGACATCGTGGACGGCTGCCAGGTACGCTGCCCGCTGCACCGCGCGCGCTTCGACATTGCGACCGGCAAGGTCGTGGAATGGGCGAATTTCCCGCCCGGCATCCAGCTGCTGAACGCCGTACGCGGCGAGAAGGCGCTGCGCACCTACCCGGTCAAGGTCAAGGACGGAAAGATCATGGTGACGACATGAAGCAAACGACGCCCATCGCGCAAAGCCTGTTCCTGCTCACGCTGCTGGCCGGCACCGGCGCCTGCCAGGAAACGGGGCACGTGCAGCCGACCGGCGAGACGCCGGTGACCGTCACGCCGGTCGCGACCGGCCTGCAGCATCCCTGGGGCCTGGCCTTCCTGCCCGATGGCCGCATGCTCGTGACCGAGCGGCCCGGGCGCCTGCGCGTCGTGTCGCCGGACGGCAGCCTGTCGGAACCGGTCGCGGGCGTCCCCGAGGTGCACGCCGTGAACCAGGGCGGCTTGCTGGACGTCGCCCTCGACCCCGGCTTCGCCTCGAACTCGACCATCTACCTGTCTTTCGCCGAGCGCGGCGAGGGTGACGCGAATGGCACGGCAGTCGCGCGCGCGCGCCTCGACGGCCTGCAGCTCAGGGACGTCACGGTCATCTACCGGCAGCAACCGAAGTTCGCGAGCGGGCATCACTTCGGCTCGCGACTCGTGTTCGCGAAGGACGGCACGTTGTTCGTGACCCAGGGCGACCGCAACAAGCTGCGTGAGGCCGTGCAGGACCTGTCGACGGACATCGGCAAGGTGGTGCGCATCGGCACGGACGGCGACATCCCGGCGGACAATCCCTTCGTCGGGCGCGAGGGGGTGCGGCCGGAGATCTGGTCGTACGGCCATCGCAACATCCAGGGCGCGGCGCTCAATCCGTGGACCGGCGAGCTCTGGACCCACGAGCACGGTCCCAAGGGCGGCGACGAGATCAACATCACGCGCGCTGGCAGGAACTATGGCTGGCCGGTCATCACCTACGGTCGCGAGTATTTCGGGCCGGCGATCGGCGAGGGCACCGCGAAAGCGGGGATGGAACAGCCGCTGCATTACTGGGTGCCGTCGATCGGGCCGTCGGGGATGGCGTTTCACGACGGCCGCGGCTACCCGCAGTGGCAGGGCCAGCTGTTCGTGGGCGCGCTCGCCGCGCGGCAGCTCGTGCGGCTCGAGCTGGCCGCGGATGGCGCGGTGCGCGCCGAGGAGCGCATCGCGATCGGCGAGCGCGTGCGCGACGTGCGCGTGGGGCCGGACGGCGCGTTGTACCTGCTGACCGACGAGGACCCGGGCCGCCTGCTGCGCGTCGTGCCGGCGGACTGAGCAAGGCCTCCTTTTGGACCGGACCGAGCGCTTCTACCGGATCCGGCGCCGGCTGGTCGACAAGGGCGCGCTCACGCGCCGCGAGATCGAGGAGGACCTCGAGGTCTCGCACGCCACCTTCAAGCGCGACATCGAGTACCTGCGCGACCGGCTCAACGTGCCCATCGTCTGGTCGCGCGAGCGCCAGGCCTACGTGCTGGACCCGGCGGCCGAGGCGGCGGAACTGCCGGGCGTGTGGTTCAGCCCGGCGGAAATCTACGCGCTGCTCGAGATCGAGCACCTGCTCGGCAGCCTGTCGCCGGGCCTGCTCGGGCGGCAGCTCGAGCCCCTGCGCACGCGGCTGTCCGCGCTGCTCGAGCGCGGCGACCGCGGCGACCGCGAGATCCGCCGCCGCATCCGCGTGATCGGCCCGGGCACGCGGCGCGTGGACCGCGACGTGTTCGAGGCGCTCTCGCTGGCGCTGCTGCGGCGGCGGCAGCTGTGGATCCGGCACCGCAAGCGCGGCGACGGTGGCGAGACCGAGCGCGTGGTCTCGCCGCAGCGGCTCGTGCACTACCGCTACAACTGGTACCTCGACGCCTGGTGCCACCTGCGCAAGGACCTGCGCGTGTTCTCGGTGGATGCGATCCGCGCGGCCACCGTGCGCGAGGACGCCGCCCGCGAGGTGTCCGACGACAGCCTCGATCGCGTGCTCGGCGCCGGCTACGGCATTTTCGCGGGCGCCGAGACCCAGGTCGCGGTGCTGCGTTTCACGCCCGAGGCCGCGCGCTGGGTGGCGGACGAGGTCTGGCATTCCAGGCAGCTGGGGCGCATCGAGGCCGACGGCAGCTATCGCCTTGAACTCCCGTACAGCCGCGAGCCGGAACTGGTCATGGACCTGCTCCGGCACGGGTCCGGGGTCGAGGTGCTGGGCCCGCCGGCGCTGCGCGAGCGCGTCGCGAGCGAACTTGCGGCGGCGGCCCGCCAGTACGCCTGAGTCGCATCCTGGTGCGACGGGGCGTTCCCGGGCCACGCCAGGGCGTTGCGCGGGCGCATCCGCCATGACTAAGGTGTCCGGATGAATCTCGACATCCTGCGCGGCAACCGCAACCTGCTGTTCTGGGCGCTGCACACGCTCGGCTGGCTGGCCTACGGCCTCGCGCAGTACGTCGGCTCCGCGGTCTACGGCAAGGAGCCGGGGTACGTCCAGGTGATCGGCATCGCGGCGGCGGCCGGCTTCCTGCTGTCGGCGCCATTGCGGCTGCTGTACCGTGGGCTGTGGGCGCGCGGACCGGTGGCGATCCTGGTCGGTTCGCCGATCGCCTGCTGGGTGGTCGCGCTCGGCTGGCGCGCCATCATCAACACCGCCTACATGCAGATCGTGAAGCCCGAGTGGGCGATGGAGCATCCGCCCCAGCCGCTCGAGATCTTCGTCGGCACGCTGTCCTCGATGGCGCTCTTGCTGTGCTGGAGCGGGCTGTACTTCGGCGTCAAGTTCTACGAGCGGCTGCAGCTCGAGCGCGAGGCGACGCTCAAGGCCTCGGCGCTCGCGCAGGAGGCGCAGCTCAAGATGCTGCGCTACCAGCTCAACCCGCACTTCCTGTTCAACACGCTGAATGCGATCTCGACGCTGGTGCTGGACGGCCAGAACCGCACCGCCAACCTGGCGGTCTCGCGGCTCTCGGAGTTCCTGCGCTACACGCTCGACCAGGACCCGATGAAGAAGGTCACGCTGCGGCAGGAGCTGGACGCGCTCAACCTCTACCTCGGGATCGAGAAGCTGCGCTTCGGTGACCGCCTGCGGCTCGAGTTCGAGGTGGACGAGCGCGCGGAGTCCGCGCTGGTGCCGTCGCTGCTGCTGCAGCCGCTGGTCGAGAACGCGATGAAGTATGCGATCTCGCCGCGCGAGGAGGGCGGGTCGGTCACGGTCATCGCCGGCATCGAGGACGGGCAGCTGCGGCTCGCGGTCGCGGACGATGGCCCCGGCCTGCCGCCCGCCGCGGTCGGCGGCAATGGCCGCGGCGTCGGCTTGCGCAACACCCGCGAGCGGCTGAAGGTCCTTTACGGCGAGGCGCACCGGGTCGAGGTCATCGACGCCGCACCGGGCCTGCGCGTCGAGATGCGGCTGCCACTGGAGGTCTGAGGGCGATGACGGGAAAGATCCGCGCGATCATCGTGGACGACGAGCCGCTGGCCCGGCGCGGCCTCGAGCTGCGCCTGCGCGCCTGCGAGGACATCGAGATCATCGCGCAGTGCGGCAATGGCCGCGAGGCCATCGAGGCGGTCGCGGCGCACTCGCCGGACCTCATGTTCCTCGACATCGAGATGCCCGGGATCGACGGGTTCGAGGTGCTGCGGCGCATCCCGCAGACCAGCATGCCGATGGTCGTGTTCGTGACCGCGTTCGACCGCTATGCGATCGAGGCCTTCGAGGCGCATGCGCTCGACTACCTGCTGAAGCCGCTGGTGGACGAGCGCTTCGAGCGCACCATCGCCCACGTGCGCGACCAGTTCGCCCAGCGCCGCTCGGTCAGGCATCGCGAGCAGCTCGTCTCGCTGCTCGCGAGCGTCACCGGGACCGGCCAGCTGGATGCCGAGGAACTCCTCGCGCGCGGCGCCGACGGCCTGCCGCGACGATTCCCGGAGGTGCTGCCGATCCGTCTCGGGCGCGAGACGGTGCGGCTGCCGGTGACGGCGATCGAATGGGTGGATGCGGCCGGCGACTACATGTGCGTGCACGCCGAGGGCCGCACCCACGTGGTGCGCGCGACCATGAAGCAGTTCGAGGAGCGCCTGGACCCGTCGCAGTTCCAGCGCGTCCACCGTTCGACGATCGTCAACATCCGCCGCATCCGCAAGCTGAAGCCGCACACCAACGGCGAGTATTTCCTGACGCTCGACGGCGGCCACGAGCTCAAG
>CAZYPM010000057.1:0-11281 GCA_964649205.1 uncultured Steroidobacteraceae bacterium | reverse complement strand
CCCGCCTCGAGCTCGCGGCCGCACGCCGGCCGCTCCCGAGCGGCGCCGCGCGTCGCGCGCGCCGCGTTGCGGTCGATCGAGACCAGCGCCTCCGTGTAGTCGAACACGATGCTGCCGCCGGAGGGCAGGGTGACGGTGTGCGAATAGGCTGACTCGATCTGGCTCTCGATCTGGAAGCGGGTGAACAGCGGCACCTCGTCCGTGTAGAGCTTGATCTGCCGCAGCGCGTCGGCGGACATGAACCGCTGCACGTACTCGAGCGCGCGGGCGTGCGACTCCGGCTCGTCGATCAGCACTTCGCCGATGTCGTCCGACAGGTAGTCGCGCAGCGCGCGCGTGACCGCATCGCTCTCCTGGTAGACCAGGAACGGCGCGGGCCGCTCGCCCGCCGCGGTCACGATCGCGTCCCAGTTGGCGCGCAGGTTGTCGAGATCCCACTGCAGTTCCTCGGGGCCGCGCCCGACGCCCGCCGTCCGCACGATCGTGCCCATCCCGTCCGGCACGCGCAGCGCCTCCAGCGAATCCCGGGTCACGTCCCGTTCCTCGCCCTCGATGCGCCGCGACACGCCGCCGGCGCGCGGATTGTTCGGCATCAGCACCAGGAAGCGGCCGGCCAGGGAAATGAAGGTCGTGAGGGCCGCGCCCTTGTTGCCGCGTTCCTCCTTTTCGACCTGCACCAGGATTTCCTGGCCCTCCTGCAGCACGTCGCGGATGTTGAAGCGCGCCCCGGGTGCGGGCTGGAAGCGGAAGTACTCGCGCGCGACTTCCTTCAGCGGCAGGAAACCCTGGCGCTGGGCGCCGTATTCGACGAAGGCCGCTTCCAGGCTCGGCTCGACGCGCGTGACGCGCGCCTTGTAGACGTTGCCTTTCTTCTGCTCGCGGGACGGTAGGTCGATCGACAGGTCGTACAGCTTCTGGCCGTCAACCAGAGCGACGCGCAACTCCTCTTGCTGGGTTGCGTTGATGAGCATTCTCTTCATGGGCCCCTTCCGAGGTGCTGGGGGCCGTGTCGCGCAGGATCGCGGATCGCGTCACGAGGGGATACCCGGTGTACTGCGGGCGCGGATCCCGCGCGCGCGGAACAGGGTCGCGGCGGGGAGCCGCTGACCAACGTATTCCTGCACGCACAAGCGAGATCGACACGCGGAATTCACAATCCGTGCGAACGGCCGGCGATGGTCCGGGCATCCCGGACCAACTAACATGCGGCCTGCCCGTTGCGACGCCGGGAATGCACCTGGGTCGGTGGGGAGGGACCGCGTACCGGTCAGCGGCCACGCTTCGCGTCGCGAAGCCTGCGCCGTAAGACCTGATTGCCGGCTACGATAGCAGCCATGCGCCCGGAAAATCAACATGTTAGAGGCACCCGGTGACGTCCGGTCGAGCGCCGGCAAGCGGCGTGCGCCGACTGCGCGCCGGGCCGGCGGGTGACGGCCAGCGCCTCGACAACTTCCTGCTCCGGGAGCTCGCCGGCGTGCCGAAAAGCCGCGTTTACCGGTTGTTGCGTCGTGGCGAGGTACGGGTCAACGGCAAGCGCAAGGGACCCGACTACCGGCTCGCGGCGGACGACGAAGTACGCCTGCCGCCGGTGCGCCTGGAGGCCCCCGGCGCGACCCCGGCGCGACGGGCGCCGGATGGGCTGCAGGCCACGGTGCGCGCCGCCATCCTCCACGAGGACGCCCGCGTGCTGGTCCTCAACAAGCCTGCGGGCCTCGCCGTGCACGGCGGCTCCGGGCTCGCGTTCGGCGCGATCGAGGCGCTGCGCGCCCTGCGGCCGGAGGAACCGCTCGAGCTCGCGCACCGCCTCGACCGCGACACCAGTGGCTGCCTGCTGGTGGCGCGCACGCGACCGGCGCTGCGCATGCTGCATGCACTGCTGCGCGAGGGCGGGATCGAGAAGCATTACTCGGCATTGGTGGCGGGCCGATGGCGGCTCGGGCACAAGACCATCGACGCGCCGGTCCTGACACGGCAGCGCCAGGGCGGAGAACGTGTCGTGCGCGTGCATGCGGGCGGCAAGCTCGCGATCTCGGAGTTCGCACCACGCGAAAGCTTCGGCGATCTCGCGACGCTCATGGACGTCGCGATCCACACCGGGCGTACCCACCAGATCCGCGTGCACGCGGCCTTTGCGGGTCATCCGGTGGCCGGCGACGACAAGTACGGCGCTCGCGAGGCAAATGCGCAGCTCGCAGGCCTCGGCCTGCGGCGCATGTTCCTGCACGCCGCCTCGGTTGCCTTCGCCTGGCCCGATACCGGAGTTCCGTTTCGCGCGACGGCGCCGCTGCCCCAGGACCTCGCGGCGCTGCTTACGGTGCTGCGGGAGAGATCCCCGCGCTCGCGCCCGTGAGCGGATCGAGACCGCAGGCACGCAGCGCCGCGGCCACCCAGATCAACGGCAGGCCGACCAGCGCGGAAGGATCCCGCGTGTCGATCGATTCGAACAAGGCGGCACCCAGGCCCTCGCTGCGGAACGCGCCCGCGCAGTCCCAGGGCGCTTCGAGCTCGACGTAACGCGCGATCTCTGCGTCCGACAGCGGTCGGAAGCGCACGGTCGTCAGGTCCAGGTGCTCCTGCACCGACGCCGGGTCCGCCCGCATCAGCACGGCGGCGGTATGAAACCGCACGACGCGGCCACTCTCGGCGCGCAGCTGGCTGCGGCAGCGCGCGGCATTGCCGGGCTTTTCGAGCACGGTTCCGCCGCAGTCCGCCACCTGGTCCGATCCCAGCACCCAGGACTGCGGATGGCGCGCCGCGACCGCTGCCGCCTTGGACCGCGCCAGGCGCAAGGCACGGGCGGCCGGTTCCTCGCCGGGGCGGAGTTGCTCGTCGACCTGCGGCGATTCGACCGCAAAGGGCAGGCCCAGGCGTTCCAGCAGCCGGCGCCGGTAAGGGGAGGTGGAAGCCAGCAACAGGTTCGCCGCCATCAGCGATCAATGCTTGAAAAACAAGGATTTGCGCGACAAGTTTTTTGACACCCCCGGCATCGGTCACTATGATACCGCCCCCATGTCGAGGCCCGGGGAGCCACTGCTGGACGCAGAGAGCCTGGCCACGGCAGGGAGGGTCGTCGAGAGGGAGTTCCGGATCGCCGAGTTCGCTCGTTTGGCCGACCGCCTGGCGCGGGCGGAAGGGACGGCGACCGTGCGGCTCGCCCTGTCGCGGATCGAAGGCATCGCCGCGGGCGAACTGGGCGTGCGGGCGAGCGTCCTGCTGACCTGCCAGCGTTGCCTGGGGCCGCTCGGCCGGGTGCTGGAGTCGACATCGCGCCTGGCCTTCGTGGCGTCCGACGAGGTGCCGGTGCCGGCGGAGCGCGAGGCGGTGGCCTGCGATCCGCACCGGCTGGATCTCGCGGCGCTGGTCGAGGACGAGTTGCTGCTGGCGCTGCCGCTGATCGCGCGGCATGCACCAGGCGAGGCCTGCACGCTGCCCGATGCGGCCGCTGCACAGGTCGTGACGGACGAGCCCGGCGCAACCCGGCGCCCGTTCGCGGGATTGAAGGATCTGCTGAAACACTGAGACCGAACCGGAGTTGAATTCCCATGGCCGTACAGAAAAGCCGCAAGACCCCCTCCAAGCGCGGGATGCACCGGTCGCACGACCGCCTCTCCAAGCCGGCGCTGTCGAAGGACCCGACCACGGGCGAGACGCACCTGCGCCATCGCATCAGCCGCGACGGCTTCTACCGCGGCCGGCGCGTGATCGAGGCCCCGGTCGAGGACGCCGGCCAGGAGTGAGCCGCGGCTGGTCCGCGGCCGCGGTGATCGCCGCATGAACCGCTACTCGCGCATCGCCGGCACCGGCAGCTACCTGCCGGAGCGCGTGCTGACGAATGCCGATCTCGAGCGGATGGTGGACACCACCGACGAATGGATCCGCACCCGCACCGGCATCGAGCGGCGTCACATCGCCGGCCCCGAAGAGAGCAGTTCTTCGCTGGCGGAGCATGCCGCGCGGCGCGCGCTCAAGTCCGCGGGACTGGCGCCGGCCGACGTCGACCTGATCGTGGTCGGCACCACCACGCCCGACCTGATCTTCCCGAATACCGGGACGCTGCTGCAGCAGCGCCTCGGCATCCACGGCTGCCCCGCGTTTTCGCTCGAGGCCGCCTGCAGCGGTTTCATCTATGCGCTGTCGGTCGCCGACAAGTACGTGCGCCTGGGCGAGGCGAAGTGCGCGCTGGTGGTCGGAGTCGAGTGCCTGTCGCGGTTCGTGGACTGGACCGACCGCGCGACCTGCGTGCTGTTCGGCGACGGCGCCGGCGCCTTCGTGCTGACGCCCGCCGACGAGCCCGGCGTCATCGCCACGCACCTGCATTCGGATGGCAAGTACAAGGACCTGCTGTATTTTCCCTACGGGGTCTCCAGCGGCTTCGACAAGCTGCGCAGCAATTCGACCGACGGCCTCAAGATGCTCGGCAACGAGGTCTTCAAGGTCGCGGTCCGCACGCTGTCGCGGCTGGTCGACGAGACGCTCGCCAAGAACGGGGTCGAGCGCAGCGACATCGACTGGCTGGTGCCTCACCAGGCCAACCTGCGCATCATCCAGGCCGCGGCCGACAAGCTCGACTTGCCGATGGAGAAGGTCGTGGTGACGGTACAGGATCACGGCAACACCTCCGCCGCATCCATCCCGCTGGCGCTCGACACCGCGATCCGTGACGGCCGCATCCATCGCGGACAGCTGTTGCTGCTCGAGACCTTCGGCGGCGGCTTCACCTGGGGCTCCGCGCTGATCCGCTACTGATGCGGAACCCTGGCGCAACCGCGGTGGTCCATCCAGTCGTGACCCCACGCGAATCCGTCCGCCGGTCGTGGATGCCGCCACTGGCCCTTGCGGCATTCCTGGCCGTGAGCGTGGAGGCGACGGCGGAGCAGTTCGCAGTGCCCGCCGCAGGCAGCGACGTGGTCGGCGAGTTGCGCCGCGACCAGGCGCGCGCCAAGGACACGCTGCTCGACCTCGCACGCCGGCATGGGCTCGGCTACGAGGAGATCACCAACGCCAATCCCGGGGTCGATCCCTGGCTGCCTGGGGCCGGCACGCCGGTCCTGGTCCCGAAGCGCAGGATCCTGCCGATGGCGCCGCGCGAAGGTATCGTCATCAACCTGCCGGAGCACCGGCTGTACTGGTACCCGCCGGTCGCGCCTGGCGAGACGCCGGTGGTGTGGTCGTTTCCCGTGAGCATCGGCAAGATGGACTGGAACACGCCGCTCGGCCTCACCCGCATCGTCTCGAAAGTGAAAGACCCGACCTGGACGCCGCCGCAATCGGTGCGGGACGAACACGCGCGCCGCGGCGACATCCTGCCGCCAGTGGTGCCGGCCGGCCCCGACAATCCGCTGGGCCGCTTCGCGATGCGGCTCGGCATCCCGGGCGGCGCCTACCTGATCCACGGCACCAACCGCCCCGCCGGCGTCGGCATGCAGGTCACGCACGGCTGCATGCGGCTCTACCCCGAGGACATCGAGCGGCTGTTCGGGATGGTGCCGCTCAACACGCCGGTGCGCATCGTCAACCAGCCCTACAAGTACGGCTGGCATGAAGGCGAGTTGCTGATCGAGGTGCACCCGCCGCTGCAGGAGGATGCAGTGACTCCGCCCACGCTCACGGACCTGACGCGCCTGATCGTCGAGGCCACCGCAACCGCGCCGCGGGCCATCGACTGGATGGCCGCGGAGCACGCCTGGCGCGAAGCACGGGGAATTCCGACCGCGGTGTCGCTGCCGGCTCCGGTGCTGGCCGACCGCGGCCGCTAACAAGCAAAAACCCCGCGGTGTCTCCACCGCGGGGTCTCACTATCGGCGTTCGAGGTCGATTACTTCGACATCGACTTTTCGAACATGCGGTTCAGCTTCTCGCTGTTCGCATCGCAGCACTGCTGTGCCGCCTGCGCCGCAGACAGGGCCTGGTTGGCCGAGTTCTGCGCCGAGGTGGCGGCCTGCTGCGCAGCGGCGGCCGCGCGGCTGGCGCCATCGGCGGCAGCCTTCACGCCGTCGAGGTCACCGGAGAGGCGCGAAACCTGCGACTTCAGCGAGTCGATGTCCGCCTGCATGGGCTTCAGGTCCTGGCAGCCAGCGCCCAGTGCGAGGACGGCGGCGGCAACGCCCACCTTCAGGATATTGGTCATGAGTTTTTTCTCCACAAGGTTGCATGGAACGTAACAACCCGCTTTCGCGGATGCACGGCGCCGCGTGTTCCTTCCTGTCCGCGCGGCTAACAGTGGAATCGTAGCTTATTGGGGGAGGTGGTGAAAGCACGATGCGCGCTGTCGCCGTTGGGCGACAGGCGACTTGCCTGCGTGAAGTGCGTAGTTGCTGCGTGCATGCAGGCGTGCGGCATGCGTGATGTGTGTGCGTCGCATGTGCGGGGCGAGCGCGTGCGCGCGCAGGAGCGCGCGAGGATGCGGGACCTGCGGCGCCCGACCGCGCACGCGCCGGTGCGCGGGGGCGACCGCGTGGTGCTGCAGGGGAGTACGGGCAGGGTCCTGCTTGCCAGCCGGCGATAACTGTATATAATCCCAGTTACTGGTCATTCGTACAGGTGCGCCATGTCGGATCTCACTCCCCGCCAACGCCAGATTCTCGAGTTCATCCAGGACGCCATCGCCGCGAATGGCCTGCCGCCCACCCGGGCGGAAATCGCACAGGCGCTCGGCTTCCGTTCCGCCAATGCGGCCGAAGAACACCTGCGCGCGCTGCAGCGCAAGGGCGTGCTCGCACTGATCGCGGGCAGCGCCCGCGGCATCGTGCTCAAGGACGCGCTGCGCGAGCAGTTCGGCCTGCCGCTGATCGGCCGGGTGGCCGCAGGCCGCCCGATCCTGGCCGAGGAGCACATCGAGGGCCGCTTCCAGATCGACCCGGCGCTGTTCAATCCGCGCCCGCACTACCTGCTGCGGGTCAGCGGCATGAGCATGCGCGACGTCGGCATCCTGGACGGCGACCTGGTCGCCGTGCACCGTTCACCCGACGTCCGCAACCGGCAGATCATCGTCGCCCGGCTCGAGAACGAGGTGACGGTCAAGCGCTATCGCCAGGAAGGCTCGGTGGTCTGGCTGATGCCGGAAAACCCGGAGTTCGAGCCGATCCGCGTGGACCTGCGCAAGCAGTCGCTGACGATCGAGGGCGTGGTGGTCGGGGTATTGCGGCGCGGGCGCCCGGACGCGATGCAGTGACCGATCCGCTGGCGGCATTGCTGCGCCACCCGCGCCTGTGGCGCGGCGGCGGCGGGACTCTGGCGCCGGCGACCGTTCCGACGGGCTTCCGCCGCCTCGACGAGCGCCTGCCGGGCGGGGGCTGGCCGCTCGCCGCGCTGACCGAGATCCTGGTGCCCTCCGCCGGCGTCGGCGAGATCCGCCTGCTCCTGCCGGCGCTCTGCACGCTCGCTGCCGACCGGCCCGAAGCGCCGCGCTGGGTCGCCTGGCTGGCGCCGCCGCATCTGCCTTATGCGCCGGCGCTCGCCGCCGCCGGGCTCGATTCCTCGCGCATGCTGGTGGTCCGGCCGCGGGCCGGCTTCGACGTGCTGTGGGCGATGGAGCAGGCACTCGGTTCCGGCGCCTGCGCCGCCGTGCTCGGCTGGGCCGATGCCGCGGGCGACACGGCCCTGCGCCGCCTCGCGCTCGCAGCCGAGGAAGGGCGGAGCCCGTGCTTCCTGTTCCGCCCGCCGCGCCACCGCGACGAATCCTCGCCGGCGGCGCTGCGTCTTTCGCTCTCGGCGCACGACGCCGGTCTCGACGTCGAGATCCTCAAGTGCCGCGGCGGCATGCCCGCGCGCGTGGACCGGCTGCCGGTCCACTGAGGGGCGCCCATGAACGATCCGCGCCCGGCCATCCCGTCGCCGGCACCGGCGGCACGCCGGCCGTCGCTCGCGCTCGTGCCGCGGCGCGCCGCCGCCACTGCCGGCGCGCGCGAGCTGTGGCTGGCGGCGCACTTTCCCCGCCTGCCGCTCGAGGCACTGTTGCCGGCAGTCCGATCTCCGCGCGCCGCCGCGGTGACGGAAGCGGACGATCCGCGCCGCACGATCGTCTCCTGCAACGAGCGCGCCGCCCGCCAGGGCATCCTGCCTGGCATGGGCCTCGCTGCGGCGCTCGCACTCGTGCCCGGGCTGCGGGTCGAGGAGCGTCAGCCCGCCACGGAAGCGGCGCTGCTCGACCGCCTGGCGCGCTGGGCGCTGCAGTTCACGCCGGTGGTGAGCCTCGAACCGCCCACCGCGGTGCTCGCCGAAGTGAAGGGCAGCCTCGACCTGTTCGGCGGCGCGATGGCGCTCTGCCGCCGCGCGCTGGCAGGCCTCTCGGACAGCGGCCTTTCCGCCTCGCTCGCGATCGCACCGACGCCGCGCGCGGCGCTGTGGCTCGCGCGGGCTGGCCTGGCGATGACGGTGACCCGCAACGACGCGCTGCCCGGGCTCACGGCGCGCCTGCCGCTCGCTTGCCTGCAATGGCCGCCGGAAGTGGTCGCGGCGCTCGCCGGGGTCGGCATCACGAACGTCGCCGGACTGCTGCGCCTGCCGCGCGCGGAGTTCGCCGCGCGCTTCGGCCCGGCCTTGCTCGACGAACTCGACGCCGGGCTCGGCAGGCGCCGCGAGCCGCGCCGGCGTCACGTGGCCCCGGAGCGCTTCGACGAGCGGCTGGACCTGCCCTGCGGGGCGGCCACGGCCGCCTGGCTCTCGCCCGCGCTCGAGCGCCTGCTCGCGAACCTCGAGGCCTTCCTGCGCGCCCGTGCCTGCGTCATCCCCGGGTTGCGCCTCGACCTGTTGCACCGGGCCCGCAGGCCGACCCGGTTGCGGCTCGGCCTCGCCCGGCCGTCGTCGGATGCGGGCGAACTGCAGCGGCTGCTGTCGGAGCGGCTCGCGCGCGGTCCCCTGCCGGCGCCGGTCACGGCACTGCGGCTGCGCAGCGGGATGCTGCTGCCATCCACGCCGCGCGACGCGGATCTCCTCGCGCGCGGGGGCGGCGCCGATCCGGAGGCGACCGCGCGGCTGCTGGACCGGCTGCGCGCACGGCTCGGCCGGGACGCGGTGTTCGGCCTCTGCCCGGTGCCGGAGCATCGCCCGGAGCGCGCCTGGCGGATCGCCGAGCCGGGCGGCGGGCCGCTGTCCGCGCCCTGGCCCGCCGCGGCGCCGCCGCGTCCGCTGTGGATGCTGGCGGAACCGCAGCCGTTCGACGACTGGGAGGGCGTGCAGATCAGCGGGCCGGAGCGTATCGAGACCGGCTGGTGGGACGGTCACGACGTGCGCCGGGACTATTACGTCGCCTGGACCCGCGCGGGCATCAGGCTGTGGATCTTCCGCGAGCGGCCGCCGGGCAGCGGCTGGTTCCTGCACGGCATCTTCGGATGACGTATGCCGAACTGCATTGCCTCAGCAACTTCACGTTCCTGCGCGGCGCCTCGCATCCGGAGGAACTGGTCGCGCGTGCCCGGCAACTCGGCTACGCCGCTCTTGCGCTGACCGACGAATGCTCGCTCGCCGGCATCGTGCGCGCGCATGCGGCGGCACGCGAGGCGCGCCTGCCGCTCATCGCCGGCAGCGAGTTCACGCTCGCGGACGGCCTGAGGTTCGTCGCGCTCGCCACCAGCCGCCGGAGCTACGGCGAGCTCTGCCGCCTGATCACCCGCGGCCGGCGCCATGCGCCCAAAGGCCGCTATGCGCTCGCGCGCGGTGATCTCGATGCCGGCCTGCCGGATTGCCTCGCCCTCTGGCTGCCGGGCGCGATCCCGAGGGCGGAGGAGGGCGCGTGGCTTGCGGAGCGCTTCCCGGGCCGCCTGTGGCTCGCGGTGGAGTTGCTGACCACCGGCGGAGACCGCGCGCGCCTCGGGCAGCTGCTGTCGCTCTCCCATGCGCTCGGCATTCCCGCCGTCGCCGCAGGCGACGTGCACATGCACCAGCGCCGCCGGCGCGCGCTGCAGGACATGCTGACGGCGGTGCGCCTCAGGACCACGGTCGCGCAGGCGGGCCTCGCGCTGTACCCGAACGGTGAGCGCGTGCTGCGGCCGCTGGCCCGCCTGGCCGAGCTGTACCCGTCGGAGCTGCTGGGGGCGACGGCCGAGGTCGCGGAACGCTGCCGTTTCTCGCTCGAGGAGCTGCGCTACGAGTACCCGGAGGAAGTCGTGCCCGAGGGTGTCACGCCGGCAGAGCAGCTGCGCCGGCTGGTGCAGGAAGGCGCCTCGCGGCGCTGGCCCGGCGGCGTGCCGCCCGCCGTGCAGGCGCTGATCGAGCGGGAACTGGCGCTGGTTGCCGAGCTCGGCTACGAGCGCTACTTCCTGACCGTGCAGGACATCGTCGCCTTCGCGCGCGGCCGCGGCATCCTCTGCCAGGGCCGCGGTTCGGCCGCGAACTCGGCAGTCTGCTACGCGCTCGGCATCACCGAAGTGGACCCGGCGCGCATGACGGTGCTGTTCGAACGCTTCCTCTCGCGCGAGCGCAACGAGCCGCCGGACATCGACGTGGACTTCGAGCACGAGCGGCGCGAGGAGGTCATCCAGTATCTCTATCGCAAGTACGGCCGCGAGCGCGCCGCACTCACCGCCACCGTCATCTGCTACCGCCCCAAGAGCGCGGTGCGCGACGTCGCCAGGTCGCTCGGCCTCGATCTTGCGCAGGTCGGGCGCCTGGCTGGCGCCATGCAGTGGTGGGACGGCCGCGAGGTCGAGGACTCCCGCATCCGCGACGCGGGCTTCGACACGGACAACCCGCTGATCGCGAAGGTGCTTGCGCTCACGCGCGAGCTGATCGGCTTTCCGCGGCACCTGTCGCAACACACCGGCGGCTTCGTGATCTCGCGCGGTCCGCTCGAGGAGCTGGTGCCGATCGAGAACGCCGCGATGCCGGAGCGCACGGTGATCGAATGGGACAAGGACGACCTCGACGAGCTCGGGCTCCTCAAGGTGGACGTGCTGGGGCTCGGCATGCTCACCGCGATCCGCCGCGCGCTCGCGCTGGCATCGCGGCGGCGGGAGTGCGAACTGCGCCTGCAGGACATCCCGGCCGAGGACCCGGGCGTCTACGAGATGATCTGCCGCGCCGACACCGTCGGCGTGTTCCAGATCGAGTCGCGCGCGCAGATGGCGATGCTGCCGCGCCTGAAACCGCGCTGCTACTACGACCTGGTGATCGAGGTCGCGATCGTGCGCCCCGGCCCGATCCAGGGGCAGATGGTGCACCCGTACCTGCGCCGGCGCAGCGGCGCAGAACCGGTCGTCTATCCGGGCCCGGAAGTGGAGGGCGTGCTGTCACGCACGCTCGGCGTGCCGATCTTCCAGGAACAGGTGATGCAGCTCGCGGTGGT
>CAZYPM010000056.1:0-11380 GCA_964649205.1 uncultured Steroidobacteraceae bacterium | reverse complement strand
TCGCGCTCACGGCGCCGTCCCGTGCCGACGATGCCCCTCTCGAGCCCTTCGTCGCCGTGTACGACGTGCGCTACGGCAGCATGTCGGTCGGCAGCAGCCGCACCGAGCTGCGCCGCGGCGCGCTCGGGCGCTGGGAAATCGTGTCGCTGTCGGAAGCCAGCGGGCTGGCCCGGCTGGTGGCGAGCGGCACGCTCTCGCAGCGCTCGCTGTTCGAGCTGGACGCCGCGGGCGTCCGTCCGCTGAGCTACCGCTTCGACGACGGCACGCACCGCACCGGGCGCGACGTAGCGCTGGATTTCGACTGGCGCGAAGCGCGCGTGCGGGGCACGGCCGAGAACGAGGCCGTGGACCTGCCCGCCGCACCCGGCCTGCAGGACGCCGCCTCGATCCAGGCGCTGGTGATGCTGCAACTGCGATCCGGCGCCGAGCCGGGCCTCGTCGCCATGATCGAGAAGGACTACGTCAAGCAGTACCGCTACGCGCTGCTGCGCCGCGAGCGCCTGAAGACCGCCATCGGGACGCTCGACACCGTCGTGTACCGGAGCTCGCGCGAGGGCTCCTCGCGCGAGACGATCTTCTGGTATGCGCCCTCGCTCGGCTACGCGATGGTGCAGGCGGAGCAGCGGCGCGACGGCAAGCGGGCCTTCCAGACCTACATCCGCAGCTACCAGTCCGGGCGCTGACGCGCGTCAGGTCCGCGGCAGCGTGACGCCCTTCTGGCCCTGGTACTTCCCGCCGCGGTCGCGGTAGGACGTCTCGCAGGCCTCGTCCGACTCGAAGAACAGCATCTGCGCCACGCCTTCGTCCGCGTAGATGCGCGCGGGCAGCGGCGTCGTGTTCGAGAACTCGAGCGTCACGTGGCCCTCCCACTCCGGCTCCAGCGGCGTGACGTTGACGATGATGCCGCAGCGCGCGTAGGTCGATTTCCCGAGGCAAATCGTGAGCACGTTGCGCGGGATGCGGAAGTACTCGACCGTGCGCGCGAGCGCGAACGAGTTCGGCGGGATGATGCAGACCTCGCCGGCGAAATCCACGAAGTTCTTCGGGTCGAAATGCTTCGGGTCCACGATGGTCGAATTGATGTTGGTGAAGATCTTGAACTCGCGTGCGCAGCGCACGTCGTAGCCGTAGCTCGACGTGCCGTAGGACACAATCGACCGGCCGTCCACCGCGCGCACCTGCCCGGGCTCGAACGGATCGATCATCCCGGCTCCCGCCATGCGCCGGATCCAGCGGTCGGACTTGATCGTCATCAATCGCCCTCGATGCTGATCGCCGGCAGCCGGGCGGCGCCCCGGATCGCGCTCGCGGCCAGCGCCCCCGCGGCGCGCCGGGCGATCGTATTGAAGACCCGCGCGGCCGGCGACCCGGGATCGGAGACCACGGTCGGCGCACCCGAGTCCGCCTGCTCGCGGATGCGCGCGTCCAGCGGCAGCTGCCCGAGCAGGGTCGTGTGGTAGCGCGCGGCGATTGCGCCGCCGCCGCCGGCGTCGAAGATGTGCGACTCGTGGCCGCAGGCGGGGCAGCGGTGCAGGCCCATGTTCTCGACGATGCCGAGCACCGGCACGCCAACCTTGCGGAACATCTGCAGCCCCTTGCGCGCGTCCAGCAGCGCGATCTCCTGCGGCGTGGTCACGATCACCGCCCCGCTGACCGGGACCCGCTGCGTCAGGGTCAGCTGGATGTCGCCGGTGCCCGGCGGCATGTCCACGACCAGGTAGTCGAGCTTGCCCCAATGGGTGTCCGCGAGCATCTGCGTGAGCGCCTGGGTGACCATCGGGCCGCGCCAGACCATGGGCTGGTCGGCGTCCACCAGGAAGCCGATGGACATGACCGGGATGCCGTGGCCGCGGGGAGGCTCGAGCGTGCGGCCGTCCTGCGTGGTCGGGCGCTCGCCCGCAATGCCCATCATGCGCGGCTGGCTCGGCCCGTAGACGTCGGCATCCAGCAGGCCGACGCGCGCGCCCTGCGCCGCCAGCGCGAGGGCCAGGTTGGCTGCGACCGTGGACTTGCCGACGCCCCCCTTGCCGGAAGCGACCGCGATGACGTTGGCGACGTCCGGCAGTGGCCGTTGTTTCGGGTCGGCCACGAAGGCCGGGATGCGGCTCTGCACCTCGAGCGCAGCCAGTGGCGGCAGGCCGGTCCCGGCCAGGTGCGTCGAAAGTGCGGCGGCCAGTTCCTGGCGATAGCCCTCGACCGGGAAGCCGAGCGCGAGGCGCGCCGCGAAGCCCTGCGGGCCCGCCGTAACCGATTCGATCGCGCCGGCCTCGCCGAGCGTCATGCCGAGGTTCGGCTCGACATATCGCGCGAGCACGTCGTGCAGCCGGGTTTGCGCGTCGTCGGCCATGGCTTCGCTCCGGATCGGGGGCGGCATTGTAGCCCAGGGACCCGGCGGCGCACGGCCCGGACGGACCCTGTGGCATACTTGGAAATCGGCATTATTCCTCAGGTCCCAAAATAAAAGCCGGGGTTGGATGGGAATTTTCGGAGGCTATCGCGCAGATCGCCTGATCGCCGAGGTGCGCGAGAGCGGCGACCCCGACAGCGCGAAGGCGAAGGCTGCGCTCGCGAAGCTGCAGAGCCTGGGCGGGGCCGCGATCAAGCCGATCGTGGATGCGCTGGCGACCGCCGACAAGCGCGAGACCGTCGCCTTCGTCGAAACGCTGACGCCCCTGGTCGACAACAAGACCTTCCCGGCGCTGGCGGAAGCGCTCGCCGAGGAGAATCCGCGCGCCGTGGCCGGCGTCGCCTGGGCGCTGGCGTCGTCGCGCAACTTCTCGCCGTCCCTGCTGCTCGAGTTGCTGGCGAAGCCCGGCGTCTCACGCCCGGCCGTGCTCGACGTCATCGCCGCGCACAAGCAGCGCTTCCAGCTGCGCGAGCTGCTGAACGCCGCCTACCAGCAGGACCCGGCCGAGAAGGCGGCGCTGTTCCGCATCGCCGGCGACCTGGTGGACGACAGTTCCGTGGACGAACTGATCTCCCGGGTGCAGGGCAAGGACCCGATCGCCCGCACCCACATCATCGCCCTGCTGGCGCGCTTCAGTTCGCCCAAGGTCGTCGCGGCGCTGCAGGGGACGCTCAAGGACCCGAACAAGCTGGTGCGCGCGGCCGCGCTCAAGGCCATCACCGCCGGCAACGGCCAGGTGGATCCGGCGCAGGTCGCCCCGCTGCTGCGGGACGCAGAGCTCGACGTGCAGAACCAGGCGGTCGAGCTGCTGTGCCGCAGCAAGCACCCCGACACCGTGCGCCACCTGATCCCCGTGCTCACGGACGAGTCCGAGTACGCGCGCCGGGCCGCGGTCGAGGTGCTGAACGTGGTCGGCGACGAGAGCTCGGTGAAGTACCTGCTGAAGGCGATCCGCGACGCCGACTGGTGGGTGCGCAGCCGCGCGGCCGACGCGCTCGGCAAGATCGGCGGCCCCGTGGTGATCGGCGCGGCGATCTCGCTGGTGTCCGACAAGGACGAGGAAGTCCGCCGCACCGCGATCGAGATCCTGAACCAGACCAAGGACGAGCGCGCGCTGGCCCACCTGCTCGAGGCCACCAAGGACCCGGACTGGTGGGTCTGCGAGCGCGCGGTGGACGCGCTCGGCGAGATCGGCAGCAAGAAGGCCGTGCCGCGGCTGGTCGAGATGATGAAGTCGAACCCCAAGTCGGTGCCGAGCGTGGTGCGCGCGCTCGGCAAGATCGGCGACACCGGCTCGACCGCGTACGTGCTGGCGGCGCTCGACCGGCCGGAAACCGACGTGCGCATCGAGGCCATGTCGGCGCTGGTCCGGCTCGCGGACGACCGCAACATCGACCCGCTGCGCGCCAAGATCGCGCCGCTTGCCTCGCTGACCGACCAGTCGGTCGCCGGTGCCGCGATCCGGGCGCTGAACGAGCTCGATGCGCGCTTCGGCAGCTCCGGCACGGTGCCGGCCGTCGGCCGGACCGCGACGCAGGCCGGCGCCGACGCCCAGCGCACGCTGCTGATGGAGTCCGCCGACGTCTCCGCGATCATGAAGCAGGCCGAGGCGCAGGCGCGCCTCGACATCGCGACGCTGAAGCCCGGCGACGTGCTCGAGGGCCGCTACAAGTACATCGAGCGCATCGGCCGCGGCGCGTTCGGCACCGTGCTCCTGATGGAGGACACGGTGGTGGACGAGCGCCTGGTGCTCAAGTTCCTGAACCCGAACATCTCGACCGACGAGGAGATGATGCAGCGCTTCGTCCACGAGTTGCGCTACAGCCGCAAGATCACCCACCCGAACGTGATCCGCATCTACGACTTCCTGCAGATTCGCGGCAACTACGCCATCTCGATGGAGTATTTTCCGTCGCACACGGTCGGCTCCGAGGTCGCGGACGGCAAGCCGCTGGCGCAGCGCCGCGCGGTGCGCTTCGGCGTGGACATCGCCAAGGGCATGGCGGTCGCCCACGGCGTCGGCATCATCCACCGCGACCTCAAGCCCGCGAACGTGCTGATCAACGACGAGGGCGTGGTCAAGGTCGTGGACTTCGGCGTGGCTGCGGCCCAGCACCAGGGCGACACGCAGCTGACCAAGACCGGCTACGTGATCGGCTCGCCGAAATACATGGCGCCCGAGCAGATCCTCGGCAAGAAGGTGGACGAACGGGCCGACATCTACTCGCTGGGCGTGATCCTCTACGAGATGCTGACCGGCACCCCGCCCTACCACCGCGGCGACCACATGTCGGTCATGTACCAGCACGTCCAGGGCCGCGCGCGCCCGCCGATCGAGCTGAATCCCGCGCTGCCGCAGGCCCTGTCCGACGTGGTCATGAAGGCCATGGCCGTGGACAAGGAAAAGCGCTACGCCTCCATGGACGAGCTGCGGGTGGCGCTCGAGCCGTTCTTGTGATTCACTCGCGCGGCAAATGCCGCGCATCGACGCCTTCCTGAAGCTCGGTTCGACCCAGGGATGTTCCGACGTCCACCTGGCCGTCGGCGTGCCGCCCATGCTGCGCATGAACGGCGAGCTGGTGCCGATCCGGTTCCGCGAGCTGGCCGCCCCCGAGCTCGAGGCGTACGTCATGGAGATCCTGTCGCGCAACCTCGCCGACCGGTTCCGCGCCGGCCACGACGTGGACATGTCCTACGTCACCGAGGACGGCGGCCGCTTCCGCGTCAACATCTTCCGCAAGGACTCCGGCGTCGGCGCGGTATTCCGCGCCATCCCGGCCGACATCCCGACGCTGGACTCGCTCGGCCTGCCGCCGCTGATCAAGAAGCTCTGCGACTACCACCAGGGCATGATCCTCGTGACCGGCTCGACCGGCACCGGCAAGTCGACCACGCTGGCGGCGATGATCGACCTGCTGAACTCGACCCGCGCCCTCAACATCATCAGCCTCGAGGACCCGATCGAGTTCGTGCACCGCAGCAAGCAGAGCCAGGTGGTGCAGCGCGAGCTCGGCACGCACCTGCCCTCCTTCGCCGAGGGCGTGCGTGCGGCCATGCGCGAGGACCCGGACGTCATCCTGGTCGGCGAGCTGCGTGATGCCGACACCATCTCGATGGCGATGACCGCCGCCGAGACCGGGCACCTCGTGCTCGGCACGCTGCACACCACCAGCGCGGTCAAGACCGTGGACCGCCTGATCGACGCGCTGCCGGCGGACCTGCGCGAGCAGACCAAGAGCTTCCTGGCGCAGAGCCTGATCGCCGTGGTCACGCAGGTGCTGGTGCGCCGGCCGGAGAACCGCGGCCGCCGCGCGGTGTGCGAGATCCTGGTCATGAACCGCGCCATCGCCAAGCTGATCCAGACCGACCAGACCCACCAGATCCCCGCGCAGCTGCAGACCGGCAAGGACCTCGGCATGGAGCTGATGGACCAGGCGCTGCTGCGCGCCATCAAGGCCAAGGAGGTCGACCCGGACGACGCCTACGCCTACGCGACCGACAAGAGGCTGTTCTCCAAGTTCGTCGTGGACCGCAGCCTGCTGCCCAAGTTCGACACCGTGGACTGAGGGAGCGTCGTGGCCAAGATCGACGAGTATCTCGAGGAGGTCCTCAAGCGCGACGGCTCGGACCTGCACTTCATGTCCGGCGACCCGCCGCGCATCCGCCTGTACGGGAAGCTGTCCTCGCTGCGCGCGGAACGGCTGGCCGCGGACTTCGTGCGCGAGGCGCTGTACGAGATCATGCCGCGCAAGGCGATCGAGCGCTTCGAGGCGCGCGACGGCACCGACTTCGCCTACTCGCTGGGCACGGTCGCGCGCTTCCGCGTCAACGTCATGCGGCAGCTGAACGGCATGGGCGGCGTGTTCCGCGCGATCCCCTCGCGGGCGCAGTCGCTCGACCAGCTGAAGATGCCGGAGGCCGTACGCAACCTGTGCAAGGTGTCGAACGGCCTGATCCTGGTGACCGGCAAGACCGGCTCCGGCAAGTCGACCACGCTCGCGGCGATGATCGACGACATCAATTCCCGCATCAAGGGCCACATCGTCACCATCGAGGACCCGATCGAGTTCGTGCACGCGCGCAAGAACTGCCTGATCAGCCAGCGCGAGGTCGGCGTCCACGCCGAGTCGTTCCTGAGCGCGCTGCTCTCCGCCCTGCGCGAGGACCCGGACGTCATCCTGGTCGGCGAGTTGCGCGATCTCGAGACGATCTCGACCGCCATCACCGCGTCCGAGATGGGCATTCTCGTGATGGCGACCGTGCACACCAATGGCGCCGCGGCGACGGTGGACCGCATGGTCAACGCCTTCCCGGCCGACAAGCAGAGCCACGTGCGAACCATGCTCTCGACCTCGCTGCGCGGCGTGATCTCGCAGCAGCTGATCGCGCGCAAGGGCGTGGCGGGCCGCGTCGCCGCGCTCGAGGTGCTGATCAACACGCCGGCCGCCGCCAACCTGATCCGGCAGGGCAAGATCGACCAGATCGAGTCGGTGATGCAGTCCGGCGCCGGCGCCGGCATGCGCACCATGGACTCGGCCATCGAGCAGCTGCTCGACCAGGCGCTGATCAGCGGGCGTTCCGCCTACGAGAAGGCTTTCAACAAGTCGAAGTTCGAGCAGTACCGCGACTCGAACTGAGCCCATGCCCCGCCGCATCCTCGTCACGAGCGCGCTGCCCTACGCCAACGGACCCACGCACCTCGGCCACATGACCGAGGTCGTGCAGTGCGACATCTGGGTCCGCTACATGAAGCTGGCGGGCCACGACTGCCTGTACGTCTGCGCCGACGACACGCACGGCACGCCGATCATGCTCAAGGCGCAGGCCGAGGGCATGACGCCCGAGCAGCTCATCGCGCAGGTGGGCGCGGAGCGTCGCCGGGATTTCTCCGCGTTCGGCATCGGCTTCGACAACTATTACACCACGCACTCCGAGGAGAACCGCCGCCTGACCGTGCGCATGTACCAGGCGCTGTCGCAGGCCGGGCACATGACGCGCCGCAGCGTGCGCCAGGCCTACGACGAGCAGGCCGGCATGTTCCTGCCCGACCGCTACGTCAAGGGCACCTGCCCGATCTGCCACAAGCCCGACCAGTACGGCGACAGCTGCGAGAACTGCAGCGGCACCTACACGCCGCTCGACCTGATCGACCCGGTCTCGGTCGTGACCGGCACGCGCCCCGTCGCCCGCGAGTCCGAGCACATCTTCTTCCGGCTCGGCGACTTCGAGCCGATGCTGCGGGAATGGACGCGTTCCGGCGCCCTGCAGCCCGAGGTCGCCAACAAGCTCGACGAGTGGTTCGAGGCGGGCCTGCGCGACTGGGACATCTCGCGCGACGCGCCCTACTTCGGCTTCGAGATCCCGGACGCCCCGGGCAAGTATTTCTACGTCTGGCTGGATGCGCCGGTCGGTTACATGGCGAGCTTCGAGAACCTGTGCGCGCGCGAGGGCCTGACCTTCGACGACTACTGGGCGCCGGGCAGCGACGCGGAGCTGCACCACTTCATCGGCAAGGACATCCTGTACTTCCATTCGCTGTTCTGGCCGGCGACGCTCGAGGGCGCGGGCTTCCGCAAGCCGACCGCGATCCATGCGCACGGCTTCCTCACCGTCAACGGCGAGAAGATGTCGAAGTCGCGCGGCACCTTCCTGACCGCCGGGCGCTACCTCGAAGTGCTGCCGCCCGAGTACTTCCGCTACTTCCTGGCGGCCAAGCTCGGACCGGGCCTGGTGGACGTGGACCTCAACTTCGAGGAGTTCGCGACCCGCATCAACGCCGACCTGGTCGGCAAGCTGGTGAACATTGCGAGCCGCTGCGCCAGCTTCATCCACCGCGGCCACGGCGGCCGGCTCGCCGCGGCCCTGCCGGACCCGGCGCTGTACCGCGAGTTCGTGGACGCCGGCATCGGCATCGGCGAGGCCTGGGAGGCGCTGGAATACGCCGCCGCCGTGCGCGAGATCATGGAGCTCGCGGACCGCGCCAATCTCTACATCGACCGCCAGAAGCCCTGGCTCGCCGCCAAGGACCCGGCGCGCGCCGGGGAGGTGCAGGCGGTCTGCACGCAGGGGCTCAACCTGTTCCGCGTGCTGATGACCTGGCTGAAGCCGGTGCTGCCGGCGACCGCGGAGCGCGCCGAGGCCTTCCTGCGCGCGCCGGTCGCGCGCTGGAGCGACGTGCAGTCGCCGCTCCTCGGCACCGAGATCGGCGAGTACCAGCCGCTCGCGACCCGCGTGGACGCGGCGGCGGTCAGCAAGCTCGTGGAGACCCCGATGACCGAAAGTGAAAAGCCCGCCGCCGCCGCGCGGCCCGCCGAGATCTCGGCCGAGGAGTTCGCCCGCCTGGACCTCAGGGTCGCGCGCATCGAGGCGGCGGCGCTGGTCGAGGGTGCGGACCGCCTGCTGCAGCTCACCGTCGACCTGGGCGGCGAGCGCCGCACCGTGTTCGCCGGCATCCGCGCGGCCTACGAGCCCGCCGCGCTCATCGGCCGTCACGTGGTCGTGGTCGCCAACATGAAGCCGCGCAAGCTGCGCTTTGGTACTTCCGAGGGCATGGTGCTGGCGGCATCCGGCGACGCAGGCCTGTTCCTGGTGACGCCGGATGCGGGCGCCGCCGCGGGCATGAAGGTCAGCTGAGCATTCATGGAATCCGCGGATGCCCGCGCGGATCGCATCGACGCGCTGCTGCCGCAGACGCAATGCCGTCGCTGCGGCTACGACGGCTGCCGGCCCTATGCGATGGCGCTCGCGCGCGGCGAGGCTGAGCTCAACCGCTGCCCGCCTGGGGGCGACCACGTCATCGGCCGGCTGGCCGCGCTGCTGGCGCGGCCGCCGCTGCCGCTGGATCCGGCCTGCGGCAATGAGGCGGCGCCGGCCGTGGCCTGGGTCGATGAACCGGCCTGCATCGGCTGTGCGCGCTGCCTGGACGTCTGCCCGACCGACGCGATCGTGGGCGCCCGCAAGCGCATGCACACGGTCATCGCGGCGGACTGCTCGGGCTGCGAACTGTGCCTGCCTGTCTGTCCCGTGGACTGCATCCACATGCTGCCCGCGCCGGGCCTGCCGGCCCGGCCGCTGGCCGGCGCGGAGATCGAGGTGCGCGCGGCGCACTTCCGGCCGCTTTACGAGGCGCGCACCGCGCGGCTCGCGGCCGCCGAGGCCGAACAGCAACGCTCGCTGCGCGCGAGCCTTCCCGGCGATGGCGCGCAGGACGCCTGAACGCAGGCTCCCGCCCGCCGCGCGCCGCCAGTTCTTCGAGCGGTTGCGCGCCGCCAACCCGCATCCGCGGACCGAGCTGCGTTACCGGACGCCGTACCAGCTGTTGGTGTCGGTCATGCTGTCGGCACAGGCGACTGACAAGAGCGTGAATGCGGCGACCGGCCCGCTGTTTCGCGTTGCGCCGACGCCGCAAGCGATGCTGACGCTCGGCGAGGAAGGACTCGCCGGCTACATCCGCACCATCGGCCTGTGGCGCGTCAAGGCGCGGCACGTGATCGAGGCATCGCGCATCCTGCTCGAGCAGCACGGTGGCCGGGTGCCGCGCGAGCGCGCGGCGCTCGAGGCGCTGCCCGGCGTCGGCCGCAAGACCGCGAACGTGGTCCTCAACACCGCCTTCGGCGAGGCGACGATCGCGGTGGACACGCACATTTTCCGCGTCGCCAATCGCACCGGCCTCGCGCCCGGGCGGAACGTGCGCCGGGTCGAGGAGCGCCTGCTCGAGGTCGTACCGGAGGAGTTCCGGGCCGATGCCCATCACTGGCTCATCCTGCACGGGCGCTACGTGTGCAAGGCCCGCCGCCCGCTGTGCCCGCTCTGCCCGGTCGCCGACCTTTGCCGCTACCGGGAGAAGACCCGCGCGGACGGGTAATATCGGGGCCGGTGTCCCGGTCCGTCTGCGGTAGGCCATGGATCAGTCTTCAACCCGCACTGCGCGCCATCCCGTAACCGGGGCCGGGCTCGGCTTCCGGCGGGCGCTCGTGCCCGAACTGCGCGCGACCGGCGCCGCCGGGATCGACTTTTTCGAGCTGGCGCCCGAGAACTGGATCCACGCCGGCGGCTCGCTCGCGAAGGACCTGCGTCATTTCACCGAGCGCCACCCCTTCGTGGCGCACGGGCTGTCGCTCTCGCTCGGCGGCCCGGCGCCGCTCGACCTCGATCTGCTGCGCGATATCCGCGCCTTCCTCGACACGCACGGTATCCGCGCCTACACCGAGCACCTGAGCTACTGTTCCGATGACGGCCATCTCTATGACCTGATGCCGATCCCCTTCACCGAGGAGGCCGTTCACTGGGTCGCCGGCAGGATCCGGCAGGCGCAGGATGCCCTCGGGCGGCCGATCGCGGTCGAGAATGTCTCGTACTACGCCGCGCCGGACGCGCGCCTGAGCGAGATCGACTTCGTCAACGCCGTGCTCGAGGAAGCCGACTGCGGCCTGCTGCTGGACGTCAACAACATCTTCGTCAACTCGATCAACCATCGCTACGACGCGACGGCCTTCCTGCGCGCGCTGCCCGCGTCGCGGGTCTGGTATTTCCACGTCGCCGGCCACTACGTCGAGGCCCCGGACCTGCGCGTGGATACGCACGGCGCCCCCGTGTGCGGCGACGTCTGGTCGCTGCTGGACGAGGCCTACCGCCTGCTGGGACCCGTGCCGACGCTGCTGGAGCGCGATTTCAACTTTCCGCCGCTCGCGGAACTGGTCGCGGAGGTCGCCGGCGTGCGCGCGCGGCAGCAGGCGCCCGCGCGCCGCAGGGCCGCAGTCTGAGCATGGCGCTCGCCGACCAGCAAAAGGCCTTTGCCGCGCACCTGCGCGATCCCGAGCGTGTGCCGGCACCCGCCGGCGTCGAGCCGCGGCGCATGGCCGTGTACCGGGACCTGTTCATCAACAACCTCGTGGACCTGCTGGGCGGCGCTTTCCCGGTGCTGCGGCGCATCCTGGGCGATGCCGGCTGGCGCGCGCTGGTGCGCGAGTTCTA
>CAZYPM010000055.1:0-11404 GCA_964649205.1 uncultured Steroidobacteraceae bacterium | reverse complement strand
GCCCACCAGCCCGCCAGCAGCGAGCCCGTCAGGTTCATGATCGGGCCGAACAACGCCGGGGCGAGACCGACCGTCCCCACTTTGCCCAGCATCATCGCAATCCCGGAAGCCAGGCCTCCATTCTGCAGTCCGACTTCCAGCGCAATCGTCCGGCAGTCTCGCTCCTGCATCCGCAGCAGCCGCGCGGCTCCGTATCCGAGCGCGTAGCCGAACAGATTGTGAATCAACACGCACAGCACCAGCGCGCCGCCGACGAGGAGCAAGCTTTCCCGTCCGGCCGCCGTGATGATCGCGATGATCAGGACGATTCCGGCCATGGATAGCAACGGCATATATCGTTGGATTGCGGTGGATTGCTTGCGCAGAAGGTGATGGACGGCTAACCCGAGCCCGATCGGCACGATGACGATGCGGATGATGTCGAGAGTCATCTTCCCCGCATCCACCTCGATCAGCGTGCCGGCAAGCAGCTTCATCAGCTGCGGCGTCAACACCGGCGCCAATAGCGTCGCCACCGCAGTGATCGTGACCGACAGGGCGACGTTCGCCTTGGCGATGTAAGACATCACGTTCGAGGCCAGTCCGCTCGGCGAGCAGCCGATCAGGATGACGCCCGCGGCTATCTCCGGCGGAAACTCGAACGCGGTCGCCAGGGTGTACCCGAGGAACGGCATGATGCTGAACTGGCATACAAGGCCGATGGCTACGCTTCGGGGTGTGCGCACCACCTGCTCGAAGTCCTTGAGGCCGAGGGTCGTCCCCATGCCGAACATGATGATCTGCAACAGAGGCACGATCAGCGACTTCAGGTCGAACGACCCGATCGACTGGAACCACTGCGGGAAGATCATGGCGAGCGCCGCCGCCAGGATCACTGCTCCCGTGAAACGAAGGTCAGGCACGCTGGAAGCTGCTCGCCGTCGCCGGCACTCTACGGCCGGATGACTGTGCCGTCGGGCTTGCGCGTCGTACCCCAGAAGTACTCGAAGTTCGGCGGGCCGTCGGGAAACGGGAACCTTGCGGCCAACTTCTCGTCAAGGTCCATGCCGAGTCCGGGCTTTTCCTGCGCGAACATGTAGCCGTCCTTGACCGTCGGGCACCCCGGGAAGACTTCCAGCGTATTCGGCCGGAAGACATGTCCTTCGTGGATGCCGAAGTTGTAGCTGGCAAGCTCCAGCGCGAGCTGGGCCGCGTGAGCCACCGGCGACGCGTCGCCCGGGCCATGCCAGGCCGTGCGCACACCGAAGAACTCCGAGAACGCCTGCACCTTGCGTGCCGGGCTCAGGCCCCCGATCTGGGAGATGTGGATGCGGATGAAGTCGATCAGCCGATCCTTGATCAACGGCACGTACTCGTGCTGGGTGTTGAACAGCTCGCCCATCGCGATTGGCACCTGGGTCTGCTGGCGCAGCAACCGGAAGTGGTCGTTCTCCTCCGGCGGAATCGGATCCTCGATGAAGTACGGTTCGTACTGTTCCAGCGCCCGGCACAAAGTGACCGCCTGCGGCAGGGAAATGCGCTCGTGGATATCGTGCAGCAGCTCCACCTTCGGACCCAGCGCGCTCCGGACGCGGTCGAACATCTCGATCGTGGTCCGTACGTATTCGGCGGGGTCCCAGATGTTGACCGGGTTGGTCGGGCCACCGTAGGTCTCTGCACTGTTCTTGGGCGACTCGGATTCGAGCGGCAGCATCTGCAGGCGGACATAACGGTAGCCGCGGTCCGCGGCCTGCCGCCCATGCTCCACGAGTTCGTCGAAAGTCCTGCCGCGCGCGTGGAAATACAGGTCCGCACCCTTGCGCACCTTTCCTCCCAGCAGCTTGTACAGCGGCATGCCGGCGCGCTTGCCGAGAATGTCCCAGAGCGCGATGTCCACGCCGCTCATGGCGTTGAACAGCACGGGCCCATTGCGCCAGTAGGACGAGACATACGACGACTGCCAGATGTCCTCGATCTCGTCCACGTTGCGGCCGACCAGGAAGGGCTTCAGGTACTTCTCGATCGCCGTATGCACGACCAGTGCGCGCTGCGTGAACGTCGCACAGCCGAGTCCATAGAGTCCGGGCTCGGTGGTCTCCACCTTCACGATGACCAGGCGGATGCCATCAGGCGCGGTCAGGATGGTCTTGATGTCGCGGATGCGGACGGGCGCCGCGCCGTTGGCGACGGAGGGAGCCGCCCGGGCGGAGGTGGGAAGCGAGAGCATCGAGGCTCCGGCGCCGACGGCCCCGAAGGCCAGGCAGCGCATCGCATCGCGGCGTTTCATAGAGGCTCCTTAGCGACGGGTGCCGTCGTTCGTGGTTGTACCGGTCTCCATCAGGATGCGGGCCCCCTCACCGATGACTGGGAGCTCCAAGGACGACGGGTAGCCCGCACCCTGGTGGATGGTCACTTCGAACGCAGCCGGGTTCTTGCCAGGGCCCTGCGGCGCGTTCTGCCGCTTGCCGTCCGCACCGGGACCCACCTCGGATCCGCCGGCGACCGCAATGCGGATCCGGTGGCCCGCCGGGAACACGTAGGCGGTCGGCTGAAGCTTGATCCGGAACTGGCGCGGCACCCCGGGCTCGAGCGGCACCGGCGGCGCGATCGCGGCCGTGTTGCGGTCTGCATAGGCCTGCCGCGGGCCGTTGAGATAGCCCGAGATGACGGTCCGCGAGCTGCCGTCCGGGGCGACGTCCGTGATCTGCGCCACGAAGTCGGCATCGTTCGTGCTGGAGGAGGCCCACAGGGTCAGCACCGGGAAGCCCGTGACCTCGACTGCCGCCGACAGCGGCGCGCTCGTCCACGACGCGACCCTGCTCTCGTCCGGGCTGTGATCGATCTGCAGCCGCCGCGTGTTGGGCGGCTCCGCGGACGCGCTCACCATCGTGCGCAGGAACGGCCCATGGTCCGGGTCGTACTTGTAGCTGAACGACCGGTCCCGCTCGCGCGACTGCGGGCTGAGCCGGCCCGCAGTCGCGCTGTCGAGCAGCGGGTACTTGTCGCCCCTCAAAAAGAGTCGCACCGGCACGGCATCCGGTATCGGCCACTCGGCCTCGGTGCGCCAACGGTCCGCGCCGCGGATATAGATCGCCACGCGATCGTCGATGGCGCCGTTGTCCGCGCCCTTGAGCCAGTGGTCCAGCCACTGCATCGCGAGCGGCAGGTAGAGTTCCATCGGCGTGCCATGGCCGGCCGAAGAGATCACCAGTTTCTTGCGCTCGACGCCGGCGATCGCCTGGTAGTCCTCGTACACCTCGATGCCGCCCGGGGTGAGGTAATCGTCCCATCCGCCGATCATGAGCATTGCCACGCCGCGACTCGCTGGCGCGAGCAACTTGTGCCGCGTGACCTGCCGGGTCTCCCAGAACTGGTCGAAGTCGCGATGGCGCGGGAAGATGCGCGGGAACTCGCCGCCGGAGCGCGCCACGCGACCCGGGCCCGGCAGCATGCCGCCCGGGAACCACATGCCGCCGTAGGACATGTCCGCAACCGCGGGCACGATGGCGCGGACCGCCGCCGGCAGGTCCGGGTGCGCGATCAGCAGCAGCTGCGAGACCCCCAGCATCGAGGTGCCGACCATGCCGATCTTCGCCGTGTTCGGCCTGCCGTCCGTCATGCCGCAGCCAAACGCGTTGACGATCCAGTTCACGATCGCGACGCTGTCCTCGGCGTAGAAGCGCAGGTAATCGTTGCGGCCGACCTGCAGATGCGCCGGATCGCGCGAGCCCTCGCGCAGCACAACTTCGATCCCGAGGTAACCGCGCTCGACGAAAGGCACCAGCAGCCGCTCGCGCACCGAGTTGCCCGGGCCGATGCCATAACCATTGGTGATCAGGATGCAGGGCAGCGAGCGGTCGAGCTGGCCGTCCGGCGCCATGACGATCGCGGGCAGCGTCAGCGGCCCCTCAGGCACCACGCCGTCGAAGCGCGGATGGCCCGGCGCAAAATCAGGATCGCCAAGCCGCGGCACCGGGATGCCCCAAAGACCGGTGTTCGCGTCCTGATGCAGCCCGTTGACGTCGTTTGGAACTTCACGCGCCGCGAACCGCGGCGCCGCGGACGCGATATGCGTGGCGGGCGTGTCGCCGGGCCCGAGCCACGCCCTGCCCTCGGTGCCCGCACCCATGACGCCGGCCGTCTGCGCATGGGCGGCCATAGCAAGTGTCGCGAGCGACACGGCCGCCAGCGTGCGCGTCATGCGAAACTCCTCAGAAGCGGAACCGCACGCCCCCCGTCATGTAGCGGCCGACCACATCGTACAGCGTCGGCTGCGTGCCGAGAATGATGCCGATCGGCGCGCCGGCGCGTGTCGGAGAGTCCGGCGGATCCCGGTCCATGAGATTGTTGACCGTGAGGTAGTACTCGAGGTCTCCGCCACCAAACTCGCTCGAGTAGCGCAGCGTCAGGTCCGTGTAGTAGCGAGCCGGGACGCGGTTGCGGTCGATGCTGTTCGACCCAAAATCGCCAGTGGTGTAGATCTCGCGGTACTTGCCCGCCGAAATGAAGCGCTCCTGCAGGTAAGCAGAGAAATTGCCGACCTTCAGCGACAGGCCGAGCGACCCCTGCCAGCGCGGCGCGCCGCCTTCCATCGCGTTGCGCTCACCGCCGTTGACGCCGGCGGTTTCGCGCTTGGAGCCGAGCACGTCGGTGGTTGCGAGCGAGTCCAGGTAGCTCGCCAGGCCACGCAGCGCGAAGCTGGCCGGCCTGCCAAACAGCGGGCGCTCCAGGTTACGGCTGTAGCTGACCTCGAAATCCACGCCCGAGGTCTCGATCGTGTCCAGGTTCACGAACGCACGCCTGACCGTAACGATCGTCAGGTCGGGAGGTGGCAGGCGCTGGATGAACTGGCAGTAATACGTCTGCCCCTCGTAGCAGAGATTGACGATGATCTGCGTGCCGAGCTGGCCGATGGCGCCCTCGAGTTCGACGTCATAGAGGTCGATCGAGGCCGTGAGACCCGGTACCGACTGCGGCGTGAACACCAGGCCGAGAGTGTAGGTCGTGGCCTCCTCCGGTCCGAGATTCGGGTTGCCCTCCACGCTGCCGGGCACCTGGTTGCTCTGGCCCGTGACCGGATCGTTGATCGTGCCGCCCGACACGCGCGGTGGCGAGAACAGCTCGACCGCATTCGGCGCGCGGATGTCCTCCGAGAGGGTCGCGCGGAACCGCCAGGAATCGGTCGGCTGGAAGTTGAGTCCCGTCTTCCATGACGTGACGCCACCCGTGTAGGTGTAATCGGCGTAGCGCACTGCCGCATTCAGGTCCAGGCTCTGCGCGAATGTCTTGTCCCGCAACAGCGGCACCACAGTCTCGACGTAGGCCTCCTTCACCTCGATCGTGGACTTCGGCAGGTCAGTGGTGTTGCCGAACTGGAAGTCGCCGATCACGCCGATCAGGTTCGCCGGCGTGCCGCGCGAGCCGGGTGCGGCGGCGATGACCGACACCGATATCGGGTCGGTCAGGATCTCGACCGTATTGCGGCGGAAATCCAGGCCTGCGCCGATCAGGATCTCGCCTGCCCAGTTCGACATCAGCTCGCCGCGCATCGACAGGCCCGCGGCAACCTGCTTGATGTTGTTGCGCGACCAGGATGTGCCAGTGAAGTAGTCGATCGCCTCCGGTGAGGCTGCGCCCTCTCCGAACAGGTTGAGCGGCACGCAGCCGTTGTTCGGGTTGGTGACCGTCGAGCCGCACACGATCTGTCCCGTGGTCGGGTGCACCACGGCGTCCGCCGCCTCGTAGACCTTGCTGCGGATCACGAGGCCCGTGATGTTGGTGTCCGCATCGGTGCGGCCGACGTCCACGTAGCCGTCGAACCCGAAGTTTTCGAACTGGCGCTTGAAGCCCAGTGAGCCGCGCAGGAACTTGGTCGGTGTCGAAGCCTGGCTGCGGCCCCAGTCGCGGGAAATGCGGCCGAGGCGGAAGTTCGTGACGCCGGCCGTCGCCATGTCGGCGACCACCGAGGCCGGCAGGTAGGCGTTGTTGTTGAAGATCGTGAAGTTGGCTGCGCCCGAGAAGGCACCATAGAGGAACGGGAACTGGGTCTCCGTCTCGGAATAGGTGGCTTCCGCAAACACGCTGAAATCCGGCGTGATGTCGAAGCTGGCGTGCACGAAAGTCGAGAGCGTCTCGAGCGCAGCGGCCATGTTGCCGCGCGGTTCCCAGACGCCGTCGCCGCCGACCATGGTCGCGGCCGTGACTTCGGTGCCGTAGGCGAACGGCATCGGCACGCCGCCCGGCCCGAACTGCGTGCCCCGCAACGGGCCGGCGCTGATCACGCCGCCATACGCCAGGTCGGTGCCCGTGACGTTCTCCGGCCACAGGAACCTTGTCCTGCCGTCACCCGGCCAGGTCGGATTCTGGATGATGCCGAAATGGCGGTGGTTCCACTTGCGGTCCCGATCGTCCATCACGCCGTCGGAGTTGAAATACTCCGCGCTGGCCATGACGTGGAGCCGGTTGTCCATGAAGCGCTTGCCGCCGGCGACCGCGACCTTCAACGACTCATTGTCGTCGCGGCTGGAAATGCCGCCGTTCACATCACCACGAAACCCGACGAAGTCGTGGTCGAGCACGTAGTTCACCACGCCCGCCACGGCATCCGACCCGTAAGCCGCCGATGCGCCGCCGGTGACGATCTCGACGCGTTCCACCAGCAGGTTGGGGAACAGGTTCACGTCCACTTCGTTGGTGGAGGTGCCGGGTGTGGTGCGCCGCCCATCGAGCAGCGACAGTGTGCGTGTGCTGCCGAGCGCGCGCAGGTTGAGGTGCGCACCCGCGGGATTTTGCGCGGATACGAACGAGCTCGGCCGCTGGCTGCCGCGAAACTGCGGCACCTGCGCCAGTCCGTCGGCGATCGTCGAGGGCGCCGTCACGGACAGGTGATCGGAGCTCAGTACCGTCAGTGGTGTCGGCGAGGCGCTGCCGTCCACGACCAGCCTCGAGCCGGTGACGACGACGGCCTCCAGCGGGTTCTCCGACTGCGCGAAAGCGCTGTTCGGAGTGAATGCAGCGACAGAGCAAAGGAAAATCGACGCGCGCGGCGCGAACTTTTTCATTGACGACCCCCCTCGTCGGTGTCGCGTCGAGCATCCCAAATGGCCCTGGAGCAAACAAGCAATCGAGGCCGCGCGCGCGGCAAATAGTACATATGCAATTTCATGCGACTTGCCCGGTCATCGCGCGTCAGCGGCCATGTTGCAGCGCACAAGTCCGAAGTCGGGGCCACCCTGTGCCGCTACTTGGCGGCGTCGTCGAATTGGACTAACTTGGAATGCACGATCAGGCCTTCAGGATCCGCGGTCCTACAACTCCCAGCAGCCAAGGCCCCATGATTCGTCGCATCAAGTCAGCCGAGCGGACCATTGCGTTGTTCGAACTGTTCGCACGACGCCAGATCGGCCTCACCGTCGGCGACGTCGCAGAGGAACTGGGCATTCCCCAGCCGAGCGCCAGCATGCTGCTGCGCAACCTCATGTCGCTCGGCTACCTCGAGTACGACCGGCATACCCGTCTCTATGCGCCCACGATCCGCGTGATGTTCCTCGGCAACTGGATCTCGCAGCAGTTCGGCGCGATCCGCTCGGTATCGCAGGTCCTGGAAGAGGCGCAGCGCAAGCTCGACATCGAGTTCGTCTACGTGGCACGCCAGAACGAGGTCTCCGTCCAGTACGTCTGGACGCTGGAGGCCGATCCGGCGCATCGCCTGGGCATCGCGCCCGAGGTGCCGCGCTCGCTGACCTGCACGGCCGCGGGCCGCGCCCTGCTCAGCATGAAATCGGACAAGGAAGTGGTCGGTTGGGTCCGGCGCAGCAACGCGGAAGCGCCGGTAGAGCGGCTCAAGGTCTCCGAGCGCCGCTTCCTGAATCTCTACGACCGCTGCCGCAACCAGGGTTTCGCGGAGACCGCCGGCGACTTCGTGCCCGGGCTGGGTGCGCTGGCGGTGACATTGCCCACCGCCAACGGCTCCCCGATCGCCATCGCCTTCGGCGACACCATCGACCGCGTGCACAGCAAGCGGGACCAGATACTGTCGGCCCTCAAGGACGTGCGCGACAGCCTCGCCGGCATGCCACCGCCGGTGCCGCTGCCGCCCACCATGCCGGCAGCCGCGCCGTAGCCGCGGAACGCGGCTACATGCCGATCAGGTCGGCACGCTCCAGCGTGTTCTGCACCAGCCGATAAACAGCCAGGTCGATCATCACGCCGTCCACCTGGAATGAGCCCTGGCCTTTGGCCTCGGCTTCGCGATAAGCCGACGCGATCCTGCGCGCATAGGCCACTTCCGCGGCGCTCGGCGAAAAGATCTCCAGCCCGGGTGCGATCTGGGATGGATGGATCGCCCACTTGCCGACCATGCCCAGCGCTCGCGCGCGAGTCGCCTCGGTGCGAAAGCCCGCTTCGTTGCGGAAATCCGGGAATGGCCCGTCGATCGCATCGATCCCGGCGGTGCGGGCGGCCATCGCGATGCGAAACCGCGGGTAGTAGAAGATGTCGCCGGGATAATCCGACTGCCCATTGAGCGCGCGGCTGTCCATGCCTTGCGAGGCCGAGTAGTCGCCCATGCCGAACACCAGCGCCTCGAGTCGCGGCGAGGCTGACGCAATCGACTCCACCGACTGCAGGCCGGAGGTCTCCTCGATCAGCACCTCGATGCCGATGGCGCGCGTGCGTCGCAGCTTCTTCTCGAGCTGCGTCAGCAGGCGATCCACGAACAACACGTCCGCTGCGTCGCGGATCTTGGGCACGAGAATCGTGTCCAGCCGGTCGCCGGCCTTTTCGACCACCGTGATGATATCGTCGTGGCACCACTCGGTCGCGACGTCGTTGACGCGCACACAGCGGGTCTTGCGCCCCCAGTCGAGCGTGTTCAGCGCCCACACGACCGTGTCGCGCGCGGCCACCTTGGCCGCCGGAGCGACCGCGTCCTCCAGGTCGCAGAACACATGGTCCGCGGCGCTCGCCACGGCAGTTCGCAGCATCTTCTCGCTGCTGCCGGGTACTGCGAGCTGCACACGGCGCAGGCGCCGGGGACGCGCGCTCATGACCCCTGTCCTGCGCCGTTGCCGCGCGGGATGGCGCCCAGCAAGCGATCGATCTCCGCCGTCGTCATGCCAACCTCGCTCAGGCAGGCCCGCGTATGCTCACCCAGCAGCGGACCGCCGTACTGCACCTCACCCGGGGTCTGCGAGAGCTTGACCGGGACACCCGCGATCTGCAACGGCCTCGAACCGGGCACCGGCACCTCGGCCAGCATGCCGCGCGCGGCAAAATGCGGGTCGCGGGCGATGTCCGCGATGTTCATGACCGGGCCGAATGGGACGAGACCGCCAAGGCGCAGACCGAGCTCGCTGCGCTTGTAGCCGGAGGTCGCCGACTCCACGAGCGGAATCAGTTCCGTGCGATTGGCTGCCCGCAGCTCGGCAGTGGCGAAACGCGGATCTTTGGCCAGCTTGTCCGCGCCCAGCGCCTGGCACAGCGGTCCAAAGAAGCGGTCGCTGTCGGCGGCCAGCGCGACAAAACCGTCCGCGGCCGGAAAGATGCCGAACGGGCAGAAAAACGGATGATGATTGCCCTCCGCCTCGGAGACGCGGCCATCCACCGAATGCTGCCAGACGATGCGTTCGCAGAGTGCGAGCACGGCATCGGCCATCGCGACGTCCACGAACTGCCCCTGCCCGGTCCGGCGCGCATGATGCACCGCCGCGAGCACGCCAAATGCCAGCATGATGCCCGGCACGATGTCGCCGACGCCGGGTCCGGTCTTGGTCGGCTGCGCAGGGCTTGGCCCAGTGATCGACATCAACCCGCCCATGGCCTGGGAGATGACATCGAATGCCGGCCACGCGAGATAGGGCGACGCTCCGGTACGGCTGTCGCCGAATCCGCGCAGCGCGCCATACACCAGCCGGGGATTGATCTCCTGCAGCGTCTCGTAGCCAAGACCGAGGCGCTCCATGACGCCGTAGCGGTAGTTCTCGACCACCACGTCCGCCTTGGCCACCAGGCGCTTGAAGGCGGCAACGCCGTCCGCGGACTTGAGGTCGAGGCAGACGCTTTCCTTGTTCCGGTTGATGCTCTGGAAGTAGGCGCCGAGCGCCAGGCGCTGATCCGCCTTGCCGCGATAGCCGATGCGGCGCGTCATGTCGCCCTCGGGCGGCTCGATCTTGATCACGCGCGCGCCGTGGTCCGCCAGCATCATCGTCGCGTAGGGTCCGGACAGGAGCTGCGTCAGGTCCAGGACCGTGATGTCCGACAGCGCCCCTTTCCGCTCGCGCCCGGGCATGCTCAGGCACCTCGCGGTGCGCGACGCTTGATCAGCGCCCTGCGCTCCGCTTCCAGGATGAGCCGTCCGTCCCCGTCGAGTCCGTAATGCCGGAAAACGACGATGCCTGCGTCCGGCCGGTCGCTGTCCCGGGTCTCCAGCACCTCGGTGACGGCATAGATCGTGGTCCCGTGCGCCACCGTGCTGGCGAAGCGCACCCGGTCGAGCCCGAGCTCCGCGATCGCGTTTTCGCAGCAGTCCTGGGACGACAGGCCGAGCACCAGCGAGAGCTGCACGCCACCGAAGCTGACCACGCCACCGTGCTCCGTGCCGCGCATCATGTGCTCGTTGAAATGAGCCTGCGCCGTGTTCATCACCATATTGGTGATGAACACGTTCTCGAGCACCGTGACCGTCTTGCCGCGCGCGTGCCGGAACACGGCGCCGGTCTTGAAATCCTCGAAGTAGTTGTCGTTGCCGGTCATGTGCGCCTCGGCAACAGGTTCGAGCGCACGAAGCTCACCACCCGGCGCTCGCCGTCGAAACCTTCCGTGCGCCAGGAGACGATGCCGAAGCCAGGGCGGCTCTCCGACGGCCGCACCTCGACGGTTTCGCTGCGGGCGCTGATGGTCGCCCCCGGATAGACCGGCAGGTGATAGACGAGGTCGCGCACGCCCATGAACAATCCGCCGCCCTCGCTGCAATCCTCGACCGTGAGCCCGAGCGTGATGTTGAACACGAGGTGGGGATTCACGACGATGTCCGGGTGGCCGTGCGCCTTCGCGTACTCGCGGTTGAAATACAGCGGCACGAAATTGAGCGTCAGCGTCGTAAACGTGATCGCATCGCTCTCGAAGATGGTGCGGCCCCAGTGGTGCCGGAACACCTGGCCGACGTGGAATTCCTCATAGCGCCGGCCTTTCGGCCACAGCGCGGCATTCGCAATCCTGTCGGGTACCTGGGTCATGGTGCGACACCGCCGATGATCGCCAGGGCGCCAGAATACGCCGCCAGCGTCAGGACCAGAATGCAGGCCAGGTTCAGCGTGATCCCGGCCCGCACCATCTGGGGCACGGTGACGTGACCCGAACTGAAGATCACCGCATTCGGCGGCGTGCCGGCCGGCAGCATGAACCCGCAGCTTGCGGCGAGCGCGAC
>CAZYPM010000054.1:0-11453 GCA_964649205.1 uncultured Steroidobacteraceae bacterium | reverse complement strand
CCGACCACGAAGACGGCGAGCAGGACGATGATGCCGAGGATGATCCAACCCATGGTTCTCCCCTTGGTGCCGGGTCAAACATTTCGAACATGTTCATATTACTCGGGTCTGCCAGCGACTTGCAGATATCTCGGGAACCACAGCACTTTTGTGGGCAGTTCGCGGGCGGTCGAGCAGCTAACTTGGCTGCACCCGCCAGCCAGACCAGGTGTGCTATGGCTCGCCCGCTGCGGCTCCACGTTCCAGGGGGCTTCTATCATGTGACGCTTCGTGGAAATCATCGCCAGCCCATCTTTTTCACGGCCGCGGACCGCAACCTGCTGGACCGGATCGTCGAGGACGCACTCGACGAGTGCACCGCGCGGCTTCACGCCTATTGCTGGATGACGAACCACGTCCACCTGCTGCTTCAGGTCGCGGACAAGCCCCTCGGCGCCGTCATGCATCGGATTGCAGGCACCTACGCGAGGAAAGTACAGCATCGCCTTGAAACCACCGGCCACCTGTTCGAGCGCCGTTACCACGCCCTGCTCGTCGACGCCGATGCCTATCTGCTGACACTGCTCCGGTACATCCATTTCAACCCGGTCCGTGCCGGCCTCGCCGCCAACCCATCGGCCTATGCATGGTCAAGTCACACGGCATACCTGGGTCTGCGCGAACGGCGCTGGATCACGACTGACTTCGCCCTTACGCTCTTTGGTTCGAGTCGCACGGTCGCGCGAGCCAGGTATCGCGAGTTCATGCGCGCGCCCGGCCAGGAGCGCTGGGGCGAAGGCGCCCTGCAACCGAATCAGGACGAGCCGCTGGTTCTTGGCAATGCCGAATTCCTCGCGCGGATTGGCGGTCGTACCACAGCCGCCATCGCTCACGTCAGCCTGGACCAGCTCATCGACGAGTGCGCCCGGAAATTCCGCGTATCCAGGATCCTGCTGGCTTCAGCCTGCAGGAATCAGCGGCTCTCCGCTGCCCGGGCCTGGCTCGCACGCGAGGTGGTGTCGTCGGGAGTCATGACCGTCAGCGGCATTGCGAGGGAGCTGCAGCGCAGTGAAACAGCGGTCCGCCGGCTATTGGCGCGCCACGCACGGACTGACGAAGATGAACATGTTCGAAATGTATGACCCGGCACCATTCAAAGCCGGGTGCGTAGCCAGCCGGCGATGACCTGGATCTCCGGCAGGCAGACCTGGTGCTGCATCGGGTACTCGTGCCACTCGACGGCGTAGCCGAGCTCGCGCAGCCAGCCCCGTGCCATGACGCCCAGCTGCACCGGCAGGACCGGATCGTAGATGCCGTGGCACATCAATATGGGCGTCGCGCGGTTGGCCTCGGCCAGCTCGCCGGCCAGCGTCGCCTGCAGCGGCAGGTAGGTGGACAGCCCGATGATGCCCGCGAGCGGCTCGGCATGCCGCAGGCCCGCATGCAGCGCGACCGCGCCGCCCTGCGAGAAACCCGCCAGCACGATCTTCTCCGAGCGGATGCCGGCGGCGCGTTCGGCGGCGATGTAGCGTTCAGTGAGCGCGACCGAGGCGCGGATGCCCTCCTCGTCGGCGCGTCCCTCCGCCGTCAGCGTCTTGATGTCGTACCAGGCGCGCATGGGCATGCCCATGTTGAGGGTCACCGGCCGCACCGGCGCGTGCGGGAACACGAAGCGCACGGCGGGCAGCCCCAGCTCCGGCACGATCGGCACGAAATCGTGGCCGTCGGCGCCCAGCCCGTGCAGCCAGATCACGCTGGCCGCAGCTCGCGTGGCGGGCGCCAGGACCACGGCGTCCGCGGATTCCTCGAGACGGTGGGTCATCAGCAGCTCTCGTACTTCCAGTGGCGCGACTTGCCCTGCGCCAGCCACTCGACGGCGGTCGCCAGGCGCTTCAGGCGCGTCGCTTCCTGCTTCGCCTCGGTGATCCACTCGACGTATTCGCGCTGCTTCGACGGCGGGAATGCGTCGTAAGCCGCCTTGGCCTTCGGGTTCTTCTTCAGCGCGGCGGCGAGGTCCGCGGGCAACTTCGGCGGCGGCTTCTTCGGCCGGGCCGCCTTCGGCAGCTTCACACCCGCCTCGTTCAGCGCGACTGCGGCCTTGATGTAGCGCACCAGCACCGCATCGGACGGAAGCTCATCCACCGAGCGGAACTTGCGCCCGCCCATGCTGGAATCGCCGGCCGCCGGGAACAGACCGGCCGGGTCGTCCATCAGCTTCTGCTTCCAGAAGCCGAAGCTCGCATGCTGCTTGAACGCCGCCATGCTCGCGACCACGCCCTGGCGCTCGAAGTGGGGCACGCCCCACTTGATCGTCTCCTCGATCTTCGGGCAGGCCTGGTGCATGAGCCTGCGCAGGCGCGCGAGGATCGGCCGCGCAAAATCGGCCGATTTCGCGATGTAGGCGTCTACCGCGGGGTTCTTCATGCTGCGCAGATTCTATCCCGGCGCGCGCGCCCGATCGATCCACCAGGCCCATGCGACCAGCAACCACATCGCCATCGCGGTCCAGGCGACCGCCATCGGCGACGGCGGCGGCGGTCCGAAGGCGTTGGCGAGCTGGATCAGCACCAGGAATGCGGCCAGCGCCCAGGCGCCGGCGCGCCCGGCGGCGCGCAAGGGACGCGTCGACTTCAGGTAGAGCGCAAACCCGGCCGCAAAAAGCGCGAGCTCCACGGCCAGCGCCGTCATCGGCCAGGCCCAGAGCGACAACCCCAGCTTCGGCGCCGGGCCGGGCGTGAGCGGCAGGTCCGGAAAATGCGTCAACAGGTCGAGCAGCCAGTGGCTCGCGACCAGCAGACCGACCACGAATGCGGCGCGCCCGTCGCGCCGCAGCAGCCAGTATCCGCCACCGACGGTCAACGCCCAGGCCGCGGCCATCAGCAGGCTGTGCGACCAGGGGTAGTGCTCGAACAGCAGCGGGAACACCGAGCCCGGCGGCGCGAGCGCGAGCCATTCGACGCCCGTGACGACGAACAATGGCCACAGCAGGTCGAGGAACTGCGCGGCGAAGAAAAGCGTCCCGAGCGACACCGAGGGAGCCGCGCGCTTCGCGGCACAGGCGACGGCGAAGTGGCCGACGAACACTCCGCGATCAGCCGATCCGCAAGCCCGGCAGCCGCCGCAGGATGGGCCAGATGGCAAGCGCGACGACTGCGAGCGTCACGCCGCCAATCACCATCGGGTCCACGGAGCTCGTGACATCGCCTGAGAACCGCGCGATCTCCGGCGCAAACCGCCACACCAGCACCGACGCGGCGGCGCCGACGCCGGCGATGGTCACGCCATTCGCCCAGGCCTCGCGCCGCATGCGGCGGCGCGCCGCCAGGCGCCGTGCTTCGAACTGCGCTTTCAGGTCGCCCTGCGACGTGGTCAGCGCCGCGATCCGGCCCTGCACGCGCGCCTCGAAACCGGCGCGCGCGTCGAGCCCGGACATCAGGCGGCGCAGTTTCTGGTCCATTCCGGTCATGCGCGGGTCATCGTCGTTCATGCCACCTCCTTGCCGGCGGCGCCCAGTGCCGCGGCCAGGCTCGCCCTGGCGCGGTGCAGATGTGTCTTCACCGTATTGACCGGGATGCCCATCATCGCCGCCACCTCGTCCACGCTGCGCTCGTCCTGATAATAAAGAATGACCGCCTGGCGCTGCTTCTCGGGCAGGGCGTCCACCTGGCGCCAGAGCGCGGCGTCCTGCGCGGATTCGGGTTCGCCTGCGACGCCTTCCGCTTCCAGCTGCACGGTGGGATCCGACAGCGATGCCGTGCGGCGGCGCGCGCGCAGCGCGGAGACCGAGGCATTGCGCGTGATCGCGTAGATCCAGGTCGAGAGCTGCGCGCGGCCGTCGTATTTCGGCAGCGCCTGCCACAGCTTCACGAACACCTCCTGCGCCAGGTCCTCGGCCGCGGCCCGGTCCCCCAGGATGCTGTACGCGAGGCCGTACACGCGCCGCCGGTAGGCCGGGACCAGCCTTTCGAAGGCCTCCCCCGTCCTGCCGGCCTGGACCAGGCTGGTGATCGCGTCGTCGGCCGGCATCAGGGTCGGACCATCTCCACGGTTGATACGCGGCAGGCGGCCGCCTGGTTTCAGCTCATTTTAGCCCCGGCCGTGAAACCGGGCCGCCTGCCCCCGCGTATCAACGGGCATGAAACGGTCGAGTTCCGCCCTTGGCCCCGATCGGGGCATGCTGGAGACCATCGCGGCCTGCATGGCCGGATGGCTGGCCGCGAACGCGGCACGGACCGACCTGGATTTCGTCTGGCAGTCGCTGGGACTGCTGTTCAACTTCTGAGCACCCGGAGCACCATGTCCATGGATCCCCAATCGATCGCTGTCCTGATCCCCATTTTCGGCATCGTGTTCGGCATCGGCATTGCCGCCGTGTCGATCATCTCGGCGCACCAGCGCAAGCTGCAGCGCTACGAGCTGCGCCACAAGGAGCGCCTCGCGGCGATGGAGAAAGGACTCGAGCTGCCGCCGGAACTGGCCGAGCCGGCCGAGACCAACGGCAAGTCCAACGGACTGCGCAGCGGCCTCATCGGCCTCGGCGTCGGCGTGGTGCTGTACTTCGCGCTGCGCGAGGTGGCCGGCAGCGACGTGGCGCTGTTCGGGCTGATCCCCGCGGCCGTCGGCATCGCCCAGCTCGCCTACTACTTCATCGAAGGCCGCAAGAGCTGATCCCGGAAAAAGGTGTCTGACACCTTTTTGGCGGTGCCAAAAAGGTGTCAGACACCAATTAGCCCCAATCAGCCGATGCTGAGGCGGGCGCGGGTGCCGCGCGGCGCGCGCGGCTCGAGCAAGAGCGAGCTGCGCGGCCCGAAATAGAGCTGCAGCCGCTCGGCGACGTTCGCGAGGCCATGTCCCGGGCGCAGCTCGACGCCGGCAGCCGGCGGGCCGCGGCCGTCGTCCTCCACGTCGATCACGAGCTTGCGCCCCTCGCGCCAGGCGCGCACCTCCACCGTCAGCGGACGCGGCGGATCCATGCCGTGGCGTATCGCGTTTTCGACCAGCGGCTGCACCACGAGCGCCGGGAAGTGCAGCTCGCACAGCGCCGCGGGCACCGACAGCCGGTAGCGGAAACTCGCGCCGAAGCGCAGTTGGCAGAGCTGGAGGTAGCGCTCGAGGAACGCGATCTCGTCGCCGAGCGTCACGCGGACCTGATTCCCGCTCTGCATCGCGATCTGCAGCAGCTCGCCGATCCTGCCGATCGCCTCGAACGCGCGGTCGCGCTCACCCGACTGCACCAGCCCGCCGACCGCGTTCAGCGCGTTCAACAGGAAATGCGGGTTGATCTGGCTCTGCAGCACCTGCAGGCGCGCCTCCGCGAGCTGCGCCTCGAGGCGCGCGCCGCGCAGTTCCGCCTGCGCGGCCTCCCACTGGGCGTGGTCCCTGAGCCTGAGCCCGCGCACGATCGCGAACGCCGCGAGCGCCAGCGCCAGGATGCTCAGGTTCATCGAGTGGAAGGCCGGGCCGACCGGCGCATAGACGTAGAGGTCCATCAACTCGGCGATGCCGAGCGACAGGTCGTGGCGCAGCGAGTAGCTCAGGTACGACATCACGGTCGACCCCGCGAGCGCCGCCAGGCTGCAGCCCACCAGCGCCCCGAACCAGTACAGGCGCCGTACCCCCTCGATCGTCATGTGCAGCGCGCGATAGAGCGGCGGGCTCGCCAGCACCCAGACCAGGTAGTGCGGGATCATGGCCATCAGCGACGCACCCAGCGTCGCTTCGCGCCCCTGGGCCTGGAAGTTGACGAACAGGCCGAAGCCTACCGAGAACGCGAGCGCGAGCCAGCTGCCGGCGAGCGCCCACCAGCGCGCGGGCTGGTCGCCGATCAGGCGGTCGACGACGACGGGACTCGCGGCGCCCGCGCCGGCGGCGGCCGGGGGTGACATCGGCATTTCCAGCTGGCGCGCCCCGAGACCGTCCATGACCTGGGATTCGGCGCGCGACATGGGCTCAGCCGCTCTTGCTCGCGATGCCGCTCAGGAGCTTCTCGAGGATCTCGCGCCGCGCGCGTCCCATGGGCAGCGCCTGGCCGCCGTGCATATAGATGTTGTAGCGCCCGTCGCCGGTCGAGCGGACCTCGCGCACGTGCGCCGCGTTCACGATCGCGGAGCGGTGGATGCGGAAGAACTTGCGCGGATCCAGCTCGCATTCCAGCGAGGCGAGCGTGCGCGACAGCAGGTATTCGCCGGTCTTCGCGTGCACGCGGCTGTACTGGCTCGCGCCCTGCACCCAGACGATCTCGTCCATGTCGAGCGCGAAGAGCCGGCGGCGTACCCGGATCGTGAGCTGGTCCGGGTAGCGCGAGGCGGCCATCGAGCCCTCGGGCGGCGCACTGGCCATGCCGTTCGCAGCGCCGGCGATCTGCAGCGCGAGGCCCGCGACGCGCTTTTCGAAGATGCGCTGCTTGGCCCGCACGATGCTGCCCGCGAAGCGCGGGCGCTGGACCGGCTTCACCAGGTAGTCCATCGCCTGCAGCTCGAAAGCCGGCAGCGCGAACTCCGGGTGCGCGGTCACGAAGATCACGTACGGGATCGGCCCGCGGATGCCGCGCAGCACGTCGATGCCGCTGCCGCCGGGAATCTCGATGTCCATGAACACCAGGTCGGGGTGTTCTTCTTCGATCTTGCGCCCCGCTTCGGAGGCCGAGGTCGCCTCGCCGATGACCTCGATGCCTTCTTCGCGCGCCAGCAATGCACGCAGCGCACGGCGCCCCAGCTCCTCGTCGTCGACGATGAGCGCCCGTACCGCATTCGCCTCGTTGCCCGCCATGTGCCTCCCGTATGACATGGCCGTTGGCTATACGCAACATGAGATGCGACGACACGCCGAAACGTTCCCTGGTTCTTGCTAACAGCCGGAAACATTTGCCAGCGGTAGGTAATTCAAGCTCTTCGCATCGTATGGTGCGGCCACGCATGAGGTCCTTGTGAATAGCACATGTTGCTGATGCGCAACAAGCGGCGGCTCACCGGGGCGTTTTGCTGATTCGTGGCCAACTCAACGCACGCATGAACGGCAAGTCCGTTCGCGGGAGGACAACAGCAATGGAACGTAACTACCCGATCGCAGTGGCGGTCCGCCGCGCGCTCTTGATGAGCGCAGTGGCGGCCACCGGCGCTGCGGCACCTGCGCTTGCGCAGGATGAGATCGGTGCAGTCGTCGTCACGGGTACGCGCATCAGGTCCGCGAACCTCGAGTCGACGACGCCGGTGACGCAGGTCTCGGCGGCGGACGTGGTGACGCAGGGCGTCACCCGCATCGAAGACCTCGTCAACCAGCTGCCGCAGGCCTTCGCTGCGCAGAACGTGACGGTCGCCAACGGCGCCACCGGCACCGCGACGCTGAATCTGCGCGGTCTCGGGTCCCCGAGGACGCTCGTCCTCATCGACGGCCGGCGCATGCCCTACGGCGGCGTGACCAACTCGGCGGCGGACATCAACCAGATCCCGACCCAGATGGTCGAGCGCGTGGACATCCTGACGGGCGGCGCGTCCGCCGTGTACGGATCCGACGCGGTCGCCGGCGTGGTCAACTTCGTGATGAAGAAGGACTTCGAGGGCGTCGAGATCACCAGCCAGTACAACTTCTACTGGCACGAGAACGACTTCTCCGGTCCGGGCGCCACCAAGCTGCGCGACGTGATCGCCGCGCGTGCCGCGACCAACCCGTCGCAGTACGCCCTGCCCGACAGCACCGTGACGGACGGCGAGGGCAAGGAAATCTCGATCATGATGGGCGTCAACAGCGGCGACGGACGCGGCAACATCACGGCCTACGCGACCGCTTTCGACAGCGCCAAGGTGCTGCAGCGCGACCGCGACTACTCGGCCTGCTCGCTGGCGGCCGGTCCGACCGTCTCCTTCGCCTGCGGCGGCTCCGCGACCAATGCCACCGGCACGTTCACGGACTTCTCGACCTACCAGCTGACGATCGACACCGCGACCAACATGCGGAACACGGACACGCTGACCAACACGGCCAGCAACGACCTGTACAACTTCGGCCCGCTGAACCACTACCAGCGTCCGGAGCGCCGCTACAGCATCGGCGCGATGGGCCACTACGAGTTCAACGAGCACGCCGACGTGTACTCGCAGCTGATGTTCACCGACTACGAGTCGATCGCGCAGATCGCCCCGGGCGGCAACTTCGGCGACACCAGCATCATCAACTGCGACAACCCGCTGCTGCCGGTCGGCGTGCTGCCGACCATCGGCTGCGACGCGACGGCGATCGCGAATGGCGATACGGTGCCGATGTACATCCTGCGGCGCAACGTGGAAGGCGGCGGACGGCAGCAGTCGTTCGCGAATTCCTCGTTCCGCGCGGTGACCGGCCTGCGCGGCTCGATCAACGATGCCTGGGACTATGACGTGTCGGCGCAGTATTCGAACGTCACGGCCAGCGCCACCACGCTCAACTACTTCGTGATCGACCGCATGAAGCGCGCCCTCGACGTCGTCGACGTCGGCGGCGTGCCCACCTGCCGCTCGGTGATCGACAACACCGACCCGAACTGCGTCCCCTGGAATCCGTTCGTGCCGAACGGCGTGACCCAGGCGCAGCTCAACTATCTCCAGGCCAAGGGCATCCAGATCGGCCGCCTGAACCAGGAGATCTACAACGCGTCCATCAATGGTGACCTGAGCGACTACGGCTGGAAGCTGCCCTGGGCGAGCGACGGCGTGCAGGTCGTGTTCGGCACCGAGTACCGGCGCGACTCGCTCGACAACAAGGTGGATGCGCTGCAGGAAGCGGCGCAGCTGTCCGGCTCCGGCGGCGCCACCATCGGCATCACCGGCTCGACCAAGGTGCAGGAACTGTTCTTCGAAGGCCGCCTGCCGATCGCGCAGGACCAGGCGATGGCCGAAAGCCTGTCGATCGACACCGCGTACCGCTGGTCGGATTACGGCGACAGCGTCACCACCGACACCTACAAGCTGGGCATCGAGTGGGCGCCGGTGGCCGACATCCGGCTGCGCGGCAGCTACCAGCGCGCGGTGCGTGCGGCCAACATCGTCGAGCTGTTCACGGCACAGGGCTTCAACCTGTTCGACGCGAACGGCGACCCCTGCGGCAATGCAGCGCCGAATGCGAACGCGACCGCGGCGGAGTGCATCGCGACCGGCGTGCCGGCCTCGTTCTTCGACGGCGTCAACGATGCCGCACAGCGTGCCACGCTGGACAGCCCGGCCGGGCAGTACCAGTTCACGCAGGGCGGCAACCCGTTCCTGCAGCCGGAGACGTCCGATACGTACTCCTACGGCGTCGTGCTGCAGCCGCGCTTCGCGCCGGGACTCGCGATCACGATCGACTACTTCGACATCAAGATCGACGACACGATCGCGACGTTCGGGTCGGTGAACACCTGGGCGGCCTGCTACACCAACAACGATCCGACTGCCTGCGCGCGCATCCAGCGCAACCCGGGCAACGGCTCGCTGTGGAACGGCCAGGGCAACGTGCTCGACACCGGCATCAACATCGGGTCGGTGCAGACCAAGGGCTACGACCTGAACGTGCAGTACACGGGTCTGGAGATCGGGCGCTTCGGCAGCCTGGCCTTCAACCTGACCGGCACGCTGCTGGACGAGCTCGTCACCGATCCGGGTGGCGGTTTCCCGGCCTACGACTGCGTCGGTCACTACTCGAATGCCTGCAGCAACGTGCTGCCCGGCACGCCGACCGCCGAGTGGCGTCACCGGTTCCGCACCAGCTGGCAGACGCCGTGGGACATCGACCTGTCGGCCACCTGGCGGTACTACGGCTCGAGCGTCGGCCTCGCAGGGCCGAACGTGCCGCTGCCCGCCAACCGCATCGACCGCAAGTTCGCCGCGCAGAACTACTTCGACCTCGCGGCCAACTGGGCGGTCACCGAGAAGGCCACCGTCACCCTGGGCATCAACAACGTCCTGGACGACGACCCGCCGCTCTCGGCCAGCGTCGGCACGACCGGCAACGGCAACACCTTCCCGCAGACTTTCGACGCGCTCGGGCGCTACGTCTTCCTGCGGGCCAAGATGGGGTTCTGAGACCGGATCGAGAAGAGTTCCCGTTCCCACTCTGGCGGCGGCCTTCGGGCCGCCGCTTTTTTTTCAATGGTGTCTGACACCTTTTCTCAAGCGCGGTCGACGCGGGCGGCGAAGCAGCCGCGCTTGGCGAAGTGCACGTGCAGGTACTTGACGTCGGGCCGCGCCAGCAGGCTCTCGAACAGGGGCCCCGCCTCGCGGCCCTCGACCACGTCCGCGGCAACCATCAGGTCCGCGTCATCGTAGGCGCGCACCGACAGCAGCCGGTGGGTCAGGTAGGACGGCAGTTCGCCGACGATGCGCCTTGCCTCGCCAGAAACCCGGCGCACGAAGATCGGCCCTGAGGCGCGATAGGGCGACTGACTGTCCTGGTGGGTGAATGGCAGCAGCAGCACTTCCTCGCCCACCGGCGCGTCCTCGAGCGTGACCCGGCAGGGATAGCCGACGGGCGCGTCCACCCGCATGCGCTTCATCCCGCGCTTTGCGAGCTCGGCGTCGTCGAGTTCGAACAGCTTCTCGAACTGGGCGGGTTCGAGTCCGCGTAGCTGGTAATTCATGGCGCGCAGCATGGTGGGCCGGCCCGCAAGCCGGCAACCCGGTTCTTGCTGAGTCAGAAAGTGTTGAATAATCAATAAGTTGAATAGCGCCGGGTGTTTCGGCTTGGCCTGCCGCCCCAGCCGGGCGTAGCATCGCCGAGCGGTACCGGCTGCCCGGGCCGCGTCAATAACAAGCTTAGTAGGGGGGTACAGTGAATCCATTCAAGCTCATGGGTTGGGCGGGTCTCGCGATCTGCATCGTTGGTGCGTTCGTCGAGATCCCGTACGCATCGCTGATCCTGGTGCTGCTCGGACTCGTCATCGGCGTGTCGATCGCGACCGAAGACAGCGTGCGTGTGATCGTCACGGCGATGGCGCTGATGTCGCTGTCGAGCGTGCTGATGCACATCCCGTCGGTCGGCGAGTACCTGACGAAGATCTTCAGCGCGGCTGGCACATTGACCGCCGGTGGCGCGCTGACCGTGATCTCCCGGAACGTGTGGAACCGTTTCAAGCCCTGAACGAAGCCCAAGGACGCGGCTGACGGAAGGCCCGCCACGAGGCGGGCCTTTCTTTTCCCGGCGGCGCGCCGCTCAGCGCCCGGCGATGTTGAAGTGCAGCCGGGTGTCCTGGTAGCGGTCGTCGACCCTGGCGCTGCCGGTCGCGACCAGCACGTAGAGGATGTTGAGCGCCTGCAGCGCGTCGCGCACCCCCGCCCCGCGCGAGCGCGCGGCCAGCGCCTTGGCGGTGACGTCCTGCTTGCCGGCGTAGCTCTTGCGGATGCGGTCCACGGCCGCGCGGCTCACGAGGTTGAAATAGCCGCTGGCGCGCTTGGTGCGCGAGGCCGACATCACCACGTAGACGTCGCCGCTCTCGAACACGTAGTAGGTCTGGCGCTTGCCGCTGGCCT
>CAZYPM010000053.1:2172-11466 GCA_964649205.1 uncultured Steroidobacteraceae bacterium | reverse complement strand
AGTTCCGCGCCGCCTACACCGTGCTCGGCGACGCCGTGAACCTCGGCTCGCGCCTCGAGGGCCTCACCAAGACCTACGGCGTCAACATCATCGTCAGCGAACGGACCGTGGCGCTGGCGCCGGATCTCCCGTACCGCGAACTCGACCGCGTGCGGGTGAAGGGCAAGCTGGAACCGGTCGGCATCTACGAGCCGATCGCGCCGGGCGACGAGCCCGCGGCGCAGCGGTTCGCCGAGGCGCTCGCCTGCTACCGGGACCGCGACTGGGGCGGCGCCGAGACGCTCGTCACGGAACTGGAAGCCGCCTCGCCGCATCCGCTCTACCGGCTCTATCTCGGGCGCATCCGGCACTTCCGGGCGCAGCCGCCGCCGCCCGATTGGGATGGTGTTTTCACCTTCGAAGTTAAATAATACGGCGCGACCTGGCGCGTCGTATTCGGGGGGAGCCTGTGGGCAGACGACTCATCCGCTGCATCGCGCTGGCGTGCGCACTTGCACCCATCGCCGCTTTCTCCCAGTCCGGCACGGTCCTGGACGATGCACAACGACTGATCCGCGACGGCCGCGGCGCCGAAGCGTATCGCCTGCTCGCGCCGCACGAAGCCGGCCTCGCCGGCTCGCCGCTCTATGACTATCTGTATGGCGTCGCCGCGCTCGACGCCGGCCAGCCGCGCGCCGCGATCACCGCACTCGAGCGCCTGGTCGCCAACGACCCGCGCTCGGCTGCGGCACGATTCGAACTCGGCCGCGCGTATCACGCCGCGGGCGAGCGCGCGGCGGCCGAGCGCCAGTTCCGGGAGGTGCTCGCGCACAGCCCGGCGCCGGGCACGCGCGCCTCCGCCGAAGCCTGGCTGCGCGCCCTCGACAGGCCCGCCGCCGCGGCCGCCTCCGGCTGGAGCGGCGGCTACGAGTTCGGCGCCGGCTTCGACAGCAACGCGAACGCTTCCACGGACGACGACACCTTCCTCGGCATCGCGCTCAACCCCACCAACGTCGAGCAATCGTCGGCGTTCGCGACGCTCGCCGGCTGGTTCGGCCATGCGGCCGACCTCGGCGGTGCCCGCATGCATACCAGTGGCCGCATCGGCCATCGCTGGAATCCCGACGCCGACTGGGTGGACCAGACCATTGCCTCGCTCGGCACGCAACTGCGCTTCGGCGAGGGCCCGACCGTCTTCGGCCTCGGTCTCGGCGGCTGGTACGGATATCTCGACGGCGACCCGCATCACTGGAGCGCGAGCCTCGACCTCTCGCTGAGCCGCAGCTTCGGCGACGGCTGGCGCGCGACGGGCCAGCTGCGCGCCGGCCAGCTGCGCTACGAGGACAGCGATTTCCCGGGGCTTTCCGTGCTCGACATGGACCAGCTGCTGGCGGCGATCTCGCTGCAGCGCGCGGGCGATGCCGGGCACTTCGGCTTCACCCTGTTCCTTGGCTCCGACGACGAGCAGGAGTCCGGATCGCCCTTCGGCAACGAGCGCCTGGGCCTGCAGTTCTATGGCGGCATCCGGGACGCGGGCGGCCGCGACGTCGGGGTCCAGGTCTCCTGGCAGGACATCGATTACGACGGCGCGCCGGGTTTCTTCGGCGGCGTCGACCGTTCCGACAACGCCTGGTCCGCCGCCTTCACGATCGGCATACCGGACTGGCCGGTCGCCGGCATGCAGCTCACGCCGCGCATCGGCTGGAGCGGCAACGAATCGAACATCCCGCTCTATGATTACGACCGCTTCGAGGCCGGACTGACGCTCACGCGTTCGTTCCGCTAGCGAGGGACGCCATGACGACCAGGACATCGCAGTTTTTCGCTTGCGCAGCTGCCATCGCACTCGCCGCCGCGGCCGCCGCGGCTCAGGCGAAGGACGCCGGCAAGGCGCTGTTCGTCGCCGGCCAGGTCACGCTCGAGCGCGCGCCGCCCGTCGCGCTCGCGCAGGGCGACGCGGTGCAGGTCGGCGACACGATCGCAACCGGCGACAAGTCCCGCGCGCAGATCCTGATGAACGACGGCGCCCGCGTGGCGCTGCGCGCGAACTCGCGCTACCGCGTGGACGAGTTCGGGCTGCCTGGCTCGGTGGGCGCCGGCACCCAGGCGACGACCACCCGCGCGGAGGGCGTCAGCGTGGCGACGCTGTTGAAAGGCGGGTTCAGGAGCTCCACCGGCGCGATCGGCAAGGACGGCAAGGGCAGGTACGAAGTCCGCACGCCGATCGGCACGCTCGGCATCCGCGGCACCGACTATACGGCGATCTGGTGCCAGGGCGACTGCGCGGACGTTCCCGGCGTGCCGGAACCGCAGCCTGGCATGTACATCGCGACGCACTCGGGCGCGATCGTGTTCCGCTATGGCGGCCGCGAAGTCGTGGTCCCGGCCGGCTCAGGCATATGGGTCGCAGCGGGAGACATCGACTCGACGCCCCTGGAGCAGCTGCCCGAATGGCTGAAGACGGACGGCGCCGGCCCGCTCGTGACCGGCGAGCGTGACGACGGCAAGGGCCAGGCGACGCTGCCCGACTTCTCGGCAACGCACCAGCCGCCCGCCGGCCAGGCGCCCACGGATTCGACGGCACCCGATCCCTCGGATCCGGCCGGCAAGCCGGCCCTCGATAGGCCGATCCGCGGCACCGTCGGCGGGCAGCCGATCGACCTGACCGGCGGCCAGATCGACCAGCGCAGCCCGAATCAGCCGGGCACGCCTTCAGCGCCGCCGCCGGTGAACAGTGCGCCGTCGCCGAACAGCCCGCCCCCGACCACCAACGTCCCGCCGCCACCGCCACCGACGAACGTTCCGCCGCCCGGCGGAAACTGAGGGGCATGAACCCCGGGCATCACCGGATCGCGATCGTCGGAGCCGGTCCGGGGGGCCTGAGCGCGGCGGCCCACGCGGCCCGGCTCGGGGTCGACCACGTCCTGCTCGAAGCGAGTCCCGCGCACGCGCACACGATCCAGCGCTACCAGAAGGGCAAGCACGTCATGGCGGAGCCGCCGGTGCTGCCGCTGCGCGCCGACCTGCCGTTCGAGGCCGGCACACGCGAGACGGTGCTCGAGCGCTGGCGCACCGGGCTCGAGGCCACCGGCGCCAATGTCCGTTACGGCGCCGAGGTCACCGCGATCGCGAAGGACGCGAACGGCTTCCGCCTCGCGCTCAAGGACGGCGGCGCGCTCAGCGCCGACCACGTGGTGTTCGCCATCGGCATGCAGGGCAACCTGCGCCGGCTCGAGGTGCCGGGCGCGGACCTGCCCTGCGTGCAGTACCAGCTCGATGATCCTGAGGAGTACCGCGGCGAAGTGATCGTGGTGGTGGGCGCAGGCGACGCGGCCATCGAGAACGCGGTCGCGCTGGCGGCGCAGAACGAGGTGGTCATCGTCAACCGCATCGACGAGTTCGCGCGCGTCAAGGACGGCAACCTCAAGCTGATCCTGAAATCCATCGAGTCCGGGCGCATCGGCTGCTACTACCGCAGCAACGTCGCCGCGGTGGAGCGCGCCGCGGCGGACGCCGCGCGGCCGTACGTGCTGGTGCTCAACACCGCGGACGGCGAGGCGCGCATCGCCTGCGACCGCATCATCGCCCGCATCGGCGCCATCCCGCCGCGCAAGTTCGTGGAAGCCTGCGGCATCGCCTTCCCGAGCACGGACCCGATGGCGCTGCCGGCGCTCTCCTCGCGCTACGAATCGAGCGTCAAGGGCCTCTACGTCATCGGCGCGCTCGGCGGCTATCCGCTCATCAAGCAGGCGATGAACCAGGGCTACGAGGTCGTCGAGTACATCCTCGGCCGCGACCTGCGCCCCGCCGACCACCCGCTGTTCGAGGAGAAGTTCGCGAAGCTGCGCCTCGGCCTCACGGTGGACGACACGCTCGGCCTGGTGCAGGAACGCATCCCGCTCTACCGCGAGATCAACCCGCTGCAGTTCCGCGAGTTCATGCTGGGCAGTTCGATGCACCGCCCCGAGGCGGGCGCGGTGATCTTCCGCCGCAATGACTACACCGACACTTTCTTCACGATCGTGGACGGTTCGGTCGAGATCGAGATCGGCGAGGAGAATCCCTATCGCCTCAAGCTGGGCGCCGGCCAGTTCTTCGGCGAGATGAGCCTGCTGTCGGGGCGGCGCCGCTCCGCCACGGCCTACGCGGGCCCGGGCTGCGTGCTGGTCGAGTCGCCGCGGCGCGAGGTGCTGAAGCTCATCAATTCGATCGAAGCCGTGCGCCACCACATCGACCGGCACTTCGTGATCCGCGCCATCCAGACCGCGTTCGCGCCGAACGCCTCGGACCAGGAGCTCGAGGCGGTGGCGGAGCGCGCCAGGGTCAACGATTTCAAGCCGGGCGCCGTGATCTTCACCGAGGGCGACGAGGCCGACACGCTGCACCTGATCCGCAGCGGGTCGGTGGCCGTGTCGCGGAACATCGGCGGGCGCGAGATCGTCACCTCCTACGTCGCGGCCGGCAACTACGTCGGCGAGATGGGGCTGATGGGCCGGACGCGCCGCGCCGCCACCGTGCGCGCGAATGTCGCGACCGAGACCGTGAGCCTCTCCGCGGCCGACTTCGACGCCCTGCTGGCGAGGAACCCCGAGTTGCGCCAGAAGGTGCAGGCCCTGGTGCGCAAGCGCCTGGCCGAGAACGCGCGCATCTCCGCGCAGCCGCAGACCGGCGACATCGTCTCGTTCCTGATGCAGCAGGGCCTCGGCGAGGCCACCGACGTGCTGCTGATCGACGAGTCGCTCTGCATCGGCTGCGACAACTGCGAGAAGGCCTGCGCCGGCACCCACGACGGCACTTCGCGCCTCGACCGCGAGGCCGGGCCGACCTATGCGCGCCTGCACGTGCCGACCTCCTGCCGCCACTGCGAGGACCCGCATTGCATGACCGACTGCCCGCCCGACGCGATCCGCCGCGCGCCGAATGGCGAGGTCTACATCCGCGACAACTGCATCGGCTGCGGCAACTGCGAGCGCAACTGCCCCTACGGCGTGATCCAGATGGCGGCACGCGAAGAGGCGGGGCCGAAGAAGGCCGTCAAGTGCGACATGTGCAAGGACCTCTCCGGCGGGCCCGCCTGCGTGCGCGCCTGCCCGACCGGCGCCGCGATCCGCGTCGGGCCCGAGAGCCTCATGGACCTGGTCGCGCGCGTGGAACGCTAGGCCGCCATGCAGGAATCGCTGCTCGCCTACCGCCGCATGCGCTACCTCTGGGTGGCCGGCGCGCTGGCCGCCGCCGCGATCCTCGGCTACGCCCTGCACCGCCCGTCCGAGCCGCCGAACGGCGGCACCTGGCTCGGCTACACGCTCGGCGGCGTCGCTGCAGCGCTGGTGCTGCTGCTCGGCGCCTTCAGCATCAGGAAGCGCGCCTACGCCTCCACGCTCGGCAGCGTGCGCGGCTGGCTGTCGGCGCACGTCTACCTGGGGCTCGCGCTGGTGGTCGTCATGACCTTGCACGCCGGCTTCCAGTTCGGCTGGAACGTGCACACGCTCGCCTACGTGCTGGTGTGCGTGGTGGTCGCGAGCGGCATCGTGGGTGTGTGGTTCTACCTGCGCTATCCGGAGCAGATGAGCCGCAACCGCGCCGGCGAGACGCGCGACCAGATGCTGGCCGAGCTCGCCGACCTCGACCGCCTGTGCGCGAAGCAGGCCGCGGCGCTCGGCGGCGAATTCCCGGACGTGATCGTGAGCGCGCGCGACCGCACCGCGCTCGGGGGTGGCGCCATCGCCGTGCTCGCCGGGCGCGACCGCTCGCGCGTGGTGCTGCCGGGCGCGCATGGCGCCGGCGGCAAGGTGTTGCCCAACCCCGGACAGGCGCGCCTCGCCGACTGGCTCGGCCACGAGCTCGCCGAGAGCACGGACGGCGAGCGCACGCGCCTGATCCACGAACTCATGGCGCTCATCCACACGCGCCGCGGCCTGCTCGAGCGCCTGCGCCGCGACGCGCAGATCCGCGCCTGGCTGGACGCCTGGCTGTACATCCACGTCCCGGCCACCTGCGCGCTGCTCTCGGCGCTGGCCGCCCACGTGATCGTCGTGTTCCTCTACTGGTAGCCGATGCGCGTCCTCATCCGCTTCCTGAGGCGCGGGCAGGCCGGGGCGGTCGAGGCCAGGGAGCGCCTGTTCGACGGCGAGGCCGTCACGCTCGGCCGCTCGACCGACCAGGTGCTGCAGCTCAAGGACCGGCGCGTCGCGTTGAAGCACGCGAGCATCGCGCTGCGCTCGGGTGCGCCGGTGATCTCGAGCCGCGCGCCGGCCGGCATCGTGGTCAACGACACGCTCTGCCGCGAGGCGGCGCTGCACGCGGGCGACGAGGTCCGCATCGGCGCGAACGTGCTGCGCGTGTTCGAGCCGCCGCGGGGCGTGGATCTCGCCTTCAGCTTCGAGCTCGACTCGGAAGTCGCGGCCGAGGCCACCGGCCTCGACCGCAGGCGCCTCGACTTCCATGCGCTGGCCTGGCGGCGCGCGCCGCTCAACTGGACGCTCGCGATCGCGACGCTGCTGCTGTCGCTCGTGATCCCGGCATCCGGCCTGATGCAGGAGGACTGGCAGGAACGGCTGCGGACGGGTCCGCTGCCCGACGACGGCTTCTGGCTGTCGGGGCCGCTGTCCTCCGCACATCATAATGTGGGCTGGCGCTGCGAGACCTGCCACCAGCAGCCTTTCGTGCGGGTGGTCAACGCCGCCTGCACGGATTGTCACGCCGGCGTCGGCCGTCACTTCGCCGCCGACGGGCCGGAGACGGAACTCGACACCATGCGCTGCGCCGGCTGCCACGCCGAGCACAACGAGCCCGCGACGCTGGTGCGCCGCGACGATGCGCTGTGCACCGATTGTCACGCCGCCATCGCGACGGTCGCGGGTGCGAAGGCGGACCTCGAGGACGTCGCCGATTTCCACGACGCGCACCCGGAGTTCCGGCTCGCGACCGGCGAGCCCGAGCGGCTCAAGTTCCCGCACGACGTGCACCTAGACCCGAAGGGCATCGAGGGCAAGGACGGCAGGGACGTCGTGATGGCCTGCGACGACTGCCACCGGCCAGAGGCCGACGGCGGGCGCATGCAGCCGATCACGATGGAGGCGCACTGCGCGGACTGCCACCGCCTGGACTTCGACCCGGCGTTCCCGGACGCGACCGTGCCGCACGCGGAGGCGGGCACGGTGCTGCGCCGCCTGGTCGAGTACTACAGCCGCAGCTTCCTCGAGCTCTACCCGGACCCGCAGGCGACCGCGCAGCCGGCGCGGGCCGCGCGCGTGCCGGGCCGCGTCACCGATGCGCGCGAGCGGGCGCGGCTGCTGCAGCAGGCGCGCGAGCGCGCCTTCGCGGTCGCGCGCGACCTGTTCGAGCGCCGCAGCTGCCACGACTGCCACGAGATCGCTGCGACCGGCAACCCGGACGACCCCTGGAAGGTCGAGCCCGCGAAGCTGCGGAACGCCTGGATGCCGAAGGCGCGCTTCAACCACGCGCGCCACTCGACCGCGCTCTCCGAATGCGGGCTCTGCCACGACGCGGCGCGCTCGAAGGATGCCGCGGACGTCCTGATGCCGAAGATCGAGGATTGCCGCGAATGCCATGGCAGCGGCGACCCGCATCGCAACCCGGAAAGCCGCGTGCAGAGCGGCTGCACGATGTGCCACGGCTTCCACGACGGGCGGCATGGGGCCTGGGCGGGCGCGGCGCGATGAGCGCGCGGCACGCGCGCGCCCTGGTCGTGCTCTCCTTGCTCGTCGCCGGCTGCGGCGGCGGTGGAACCGCAGCCTCGCCGCCGGGAGCAGTGGACCCGCCGCCCGCGGGCTGCGACGGTTCCTGCGCCGGGCCGGCCAGCCTGCTGACGGTCGCAGAGGTCGAAACAGCCCTCGCGCGCGCGGTCGCGGAAGCGCAGGCCCGCGGTGCCGCGGCAACCATCGCGGTCGTGGACCGCGTCGGCAACGTGCTGGCCGTGTTCCGCATGACCGGCGCGGCGACCACGGTCACGGTGCAGTCCAATGGCGCGAGCGGCGGGCTCGAAGGCGTCACTGTCGTGCCTGACACCATGGCCGCGATCGCGAAAGCGGTGACCGCGGCCTATCTCTCGACCGAAGGCCACGCCTTCGGCACGCGCACCGCGAGCCAGATCGTGCAGGAGCACTTCAATCCTGGAGAGGCTCTCGCCCCCGCAGGACCTCTGTTCGGCGTGCAGTTCAGCCAGCTGCCCTGCTCGGATCTCTCGGCGCGCTTTGCGGGCGGCGCGGCGGACGCGGGACCGAAACGTTCGCCGCTCGGCCTGTCCGCCGACCCGGGCGGGCTGCCGCTCTACAAGGGCGGCACGCCGGTCGGCGGCATCGGCGTGATCGCCGACGGCAGCTACGGCCTGGACGCGAACGTGCAGGATGTAGATGCCGATCTCGACGAACTGATCGCACTCGCCGGAACTTTCGGGCTGGCCGCGCCCGACGACCGCCGCGCGGAGCGCATCAGCGCGGACGGCAAGCTGCTGCGGCTCGCGGATGCGCGGTTCGGCGAGCTCGCCTCGAATACCGGTGCGCCGCCGTCCTTTGCTGCTGTGAATGGCGTCGCCGGAGCGCTGCTTGCAGTGCCCGGCTATGCAGCTGCTACGGTGATCGCAGGCACCGCCTTCGGCCAGCCCGCTTCCGGCATCCGCGCCGATGCGCTCGACTATCCGGGCCTGGGCGCCTTCGTGCTGGTGGACGCTGCCGACGTCGAACGCTTCCGGCCGATCGCGGGAACCGACGGTCCCGATGCGCTCTCCGCCGCCGAAGTGCGGACCATCATCGCCGAGGCGCTGCGCGTCGCGAATCGCGCGCGCGCGCAGATCCGCCGTCCGCTGGGCGGACCGGCGCGCGTGACCGTCACGGTGGTGGACACCAACGGCGTCATCCTCGGCATCGCGCGCGGGCGCGATGGCCCGGTGTTCGGCATCGACGTCTCCCTGCAGAAGGCGCGCAGCGCGGCATTCCTGTCCTCCGCCGCGGCCGCGGCGGCCCTGGCCGGCGCGGCGGATGCCGTGTACCTCGACGGCGGCCTGGTGGTGCTGCGGAGCGAGACCATCGGGCAGTACGTCACGGACCTGCGCGCGTTCACCGGCCTGCCGAACGCGCTCGCGGACGGCGCGATCGCGTTCAGCACCCGCGCCGTCGGCAATCTCGCGCGGCCGTTCTATCCCGATGGCGTGGATGGCGCCCCAGCGGGGCCGTTGTCGAAGCCTGCGGGCGAGTGGACGCCGTTCTCGACCGGCCTGCAGCTCGATCTCGCGCACAACGCCCTCATCCAGCACGTCGCCTTCGTCGCGGGCCTCGCGCCGGACGTGCCGCAGAACTG
>CAZYPM010000053.1:0-2072 GCA_964649205.1 uncultured Steroidobacteraceae bacterium | reverse complement strand
TCATCCAGCACGTCGCCTTCGTCGCGGGCCTCGCGCCGGACGTGCCGCAGAACTGCACCGGCGTGCAGGGCTTCAACCTGGGCTTCGGCGCGAGCGGCGCCTTCGCACAGCTCGCAAACGGGCTGCAGATCTTCCCGGGCGGCGAGCCGATCTACCGCGGCGGCGTGCTGGTCGGCGGCGTCGGCGTCTCCGGCGACGGCGTGGACCAGGACGACATGATCGGCTTCCTCGGCCTGCACGAGGCCTCCGTCCTGCTCGGCGGCGCGATCGGCAACGCCCCGGTCGCGATGCGCGCCGACACACTCGCACCCGCCGGCAACCGCCTGCGCTACGTCAACTGCCCGCAGGCGCCTTTCATCGACTCCAGCGCGGAGGGCGTCTGTGAAGGCAAGTAGCCTCATCGCGCTGGCCGCGCTCCTCGCCTCCGCCGCCACCGCCGAGGATAAAGGGGACGCGTCCATTTACGAAAGTAAAGGGACGCGTCCCCTTTATGAGCGGTGTCCGCCGCAGGAGGCGGTGGAGCCCAATCGGCGCAGCCCGACGATTCCGGTGCTGCGCTTCGAGCCCACGCCCTGCGATCCGGCGCGCCTGCCGGACGCCGACCCGAACGCGCTCAACGAGTTCTCGGAGCTGCCGGACCGCTGGCGCATCGTCAGCCTGCTCGGCTACCGCGAAAACCTGCTCGATCCCTATCACGGCAACAACTGGCTGAAGGGCGACCGCCCGGCCTTCGGCGAGGACTGGTTCTTCAACCTCGGCCTGGTCAGCGACAGCGTGATCGAGCCGCGCCGCTTTCCGGTGCCGGTCGCGGTGCCCGATTCCGGCGACCCGGGGAGCCTCGACACCATCGGCGACGGCGAGCAGCAGGTCTATGCGCAGAACCTCATCGCCGAGTTCGTGCTGTACCAGGGCAGCACGGTCTTCAAGCCGCCGGACTGGGAGATCCGCTTCACGCCGGTGTTCAACCTCAACCACGCCGAGGTGAACGAGCCCGGCATCCTGAAGGCCAACCCCGCGCTCGGGACCTCCCGCACCGAGGGCGTGATCGGCGTGCAGGCGCTGTTCGTGGACAAGCACCTGAGGAACGTCTCCGAGCGCTACGACTTCGACAGCATCCGTCTCGGCGTGCAGCCCTTCACCGCCGACTTCCGCGGCTTCCTGTTCCAGGACAGCCCGTTCGGCCTGCGCCTGTTCGGCACCCGCGACAACAACCGCTGGCAGTACAACCTCGCCTGGTTCCGCCGGCTCGAGAAGGACACCAACAGCGGCCTCAACAACCTGGTCGAGCTCGGCGGCGACGCCTTCCGCGACGACGACGTGTTGGTCGCCAACCTTTACCGCCAGGACTGGCCCGCGCTCGGCTACAACTCGCAGCTGGTGCTCGCGCACAACATGAACCGCGAGGGCAACGACCAGCGCTACGACGACAACGGCTTCATCCAGCGGCCCTCCTCGCTCGGCCTCGAGCGCGCGCGCGACTACGACGTGACCTACCTCGGCTACAACGGCGACGGCCACGTCGGCCGCTGGAACCTGAGCGTCTCGGCCTACGGCGCGCTCGGCGAGGAGGACCTCGGCACCTTCACGACGCAGCCCTCCGACATCCGCGCTTTCTTCGGCGCGGCCGAAGTCTCGCGCGACTTCGACTGGATCCGCGCGCGCGGCACGCTCATCTATGCGAGCGGCGATGACGATCCTTTCGACGACGTTTCCCAGGGCTACGACGCGATCTTCGAGAACCCGCTGGTCGCCGGCGCCGACACCAGCTTCTGGATCCGCCAGCCGGTGCCGCTGATCGGCGGCGGCCGCGTCTCGCTCTCCGGCCGCAACGGACTGCTCAACTCGCTGCGCTCCTCCAAGGAATTCGGCCAGTCGAATTTCACCAACCCCGGCCTGCTACTCATCGGCGCCGGCGGCGACCTTGACCTCACGCCGACGCTGCGCGCCTCGGTGAACGCCAACTACCTCTGGTTCGCCGACACCGCCGTGCTCGAGGCCGCGCGCATGCAGGCCGGCATCGGCCGCGAGATCGGCCTCGATCTCTCGCTCGCGCTCACCTGGCGGCCGCTCGC
>CAZYPM010000052.1:4971-11598 GCA_964649205.1 uncultured Steroidobacteraceae bacterium | reverse complement strand
TATCAGGCGACCTGCATCGAGCCGCCGTCGAGCTGGATCTCGTAGGTGCTGCCGGCGACCAGTTCACGCGGATCGAAGTCGTCCACGTTGATGATGTCCATGACCCGGCGGTCGTACTCGCGCAGCTGCACGGCCTCGGCCTCGGTGATGATGCCGGCCGCCTGCGCCTCGCGGATCTGGCCCGGCAGGTCGAGCGCCTTGACCCGCCCGGTCTTCACGCCCTCGACGCGGATGCGCTTCTCGATCGGCTCCGCCGCGATCGCGAGCCGCATCGCCTGCTCCACCAGCCCGAGGTGGTTCTTCGGCTCCAGCGTGCGGTAGACGTAGTGGCAGAGGCGCTCGCGCGCCTCGCCCGGATTCATGACCAGCTCCGCGATCTTCGGGTTCAGCCGGTCGGAGGGCGCCGAGTAGGTCAGGCCGCGCGGGAAGATGATCGCGCGCATGATGGCCGCCAGCCAGCGCACCGGGAAGTTGCGCAGGAAGCTGTGCAGCTGCTCCTGCGCCTGGTACAGCAGCGAGCGGCAGGCGTACTCCACCAGCGGCAGGTCGGCCTCCGGCCGGCTTTGGTTCTCGTAGTGCTTGAGCACCATCGAGGCCAGGTACATGGACGACAGCACGTCACCGAGCCGCGCCGAGAGGTTCTCTTTCTTCTTCAGGTAGCCGCCGAGCGACAGCATCGCGACGTCGGTGGCGAAGGCGAACGATGCGCTGAAGCGGTTGATGTGCTCGTAGTAGCGCTTGGTCGGCCCGCTCATCGGCGCCTTGACGATGCGCGACAGGGTCAGCGCCGTGAAGAACGAGCGCACCGCATTCGAGATCGTGAAGCCGATGTGGTGGAAGAACGCCGCGTCGAAATCACGCAGCGCGCGCTGGCGGTCCGGATTCTGCGCGGCGTTCATTTCCTTGAGCACCCACGGGTGGCAGCGCACCGCGCCCTGGCCGAAGATGATCAGGCTCCGGGTCAGGATGTTGGCGCCCTCGACCGTGATGCTGACCGGCACCATCTGGTAACCGCGGCCGAGGTAATTCTTCGGGCCCAGCATGATGCCCTTGCCGCCCTGCACGTCCATCGCGTCGTTCGCGATCATGCGGCCCATCTCGGTCGTGTGGTACTTGAGGATGCCCGCCGGCACCGAGGGCTTCTCGCCGCCGTCGATCGCGCCGGTCGTGACCGAGCGCGCCGCGTCCATGATGTAGGTGCGTGCGGCCATGCGCGCGATCACCGCCTCGACGCCCTCGAACTTCCCGACCGGCATGTTGAACTGGCGCCGGATGCGCGCGTAGGCGCCGGTCGAGTACACCGCGCCCTTGCTGCCGCCGGTCGCGATCGAGGGCAGCGAGATGCAGCGCCCGACCGAGAGCTGCTCGACCAGCATGCGCCAGCCCTGCCCGGCCATCTTCGGCCCGCCGACGATGGTGTCGAGCGGCACGAACACGTCCTTGCCGTGCACCGGCCCGTTCTGGAACGGCCCGTTCAGCGGGAAGTGGCGGCGGCCGACCGTGACCCCGGGCGTGTTGCGCGGCACCAGCGCGACCGTGATGCCGTAATCGGTCTCGGTACCGCCCATGAGCTTGTCGGGATCGTAGAGCCGGAACGCCAGGCCGATCAGGGTCGCGATCGGCGCGAGCGTGATGTAGCGCTTCGAGAAGTTGAGCCGGATGCCGGTGACCTCGCGGCCCTGATAGATGCCCTTGCAGACGACGCCGGTATCGGGGAGCGAGCTTGCATCCGATCCGACGCGCGGGCCGGTGAGCCCGAAGCAGGGAATCTCGTCGCCGCGCGCGAGCCGCGGCAGCAGGTGGTCCTTCTGCTCCTCGGTGCCGTAGTGCAGCAGCAGCTCCGCGGGCCCGAGCGAGTTCGGCACCACCACGGTCGAGGCGACCGTGCTCGAGCGGCTGGCGATCTTCACCACCACGCAGGAATGCGCGTAGGCCGAGAATTCGAGCCCGCCGTACTTCTTCGGGATGATCATCGCCCAGAAGCCCTTCTTCTTGATGAAGTCGAAGACTTCGGGCGGCAGGTCCGCGCGCCGGTGCGTGATGTCCCAGTCGTCGATCATCCGGCAGAGTTCTTCGCAGGGCCCGTCGATGAAGGCCTGCTCCTCCGCGGTGAGTTTCGGCGCCTTCGCCGATAGCAACTTGCTCCAGTCCGGGCCGCCGGTGAACAGTTCGCCGTCCCACCACACCGTGCCCGCTTCCAGCGCCTCGCGCTCGGTGCGCGACATCGGCGGCAGCATGCGCTTGTAGACCCGGAAGAAACGGTTGGAGATCAGGAAGCGCCTGAGCGGGCGGATGTTGAGCAGCACGTGCGGCAGGTACAGCGCCCACAGCGCCGCCTTCCACCACAGCGGCCCGGCGCCGAAGTAGCTGTAGTAGACCAGCAGCACGCCGAGCACGAGGGTGGCCTTCGCCAGGCTCGCACGCTGGTAGGCGAGCCAGAGCACGAGGCTCGCGAGCAGCAGGACCCAGAGGACTGACAGGATCATGGCCTCCGTACCTTATACCGCGTTCAGGATGTAATGCGGGATTAGGGCGTGCACCCTATCCATCCAAAAGGTGTCAGACACCTTTTTTGCGGTGCCAAAAAGGTGTCTGACACCTTTTCCAAGAAAGAAGCCGGCGCGAGCGCCGGCTTCCGGTCAATTGGGAAACGTCCCCAATTACGGCATCGGCCGCAGGTTGACCTCGCGGACATACGTGGTGCCGAGATAACGGCGCATGTCGAGGCGCGGCGCCGACTGCTCGCGCTGCTTGTCCTGGTCCGCCGTCGCCCAGTGCGCGGCCGAGATCGCCTCGTACTTGTCGTCGTCGCCCTTGTTGAAGTCCATCGCCTTGCCGTAGCTCGAGTACAGCGTGCAGAACAGCACGTCGTAGTCGTTCTCGTCGCGCGGCGCCTTGACGAAGGCCTTGTAATCGAGGATCAGGCCCTGTTTCTTGGCCTCTTCGTTGATGGGCTCGGAATGACTGCGGATCCACTTTATGTACGTGTCAAACATGCCGGGATTCGTGCGGTACGCACTGCACTCCCACACCGGGCCCTCGGTCCAGTGTTCCTGCGCCGCCGCGGCGCCCGAGGCAAGCAGGCCCGCGGCCAGCAGGCCGATTGCTGTCGTCTTCATGAGTTCCCCCTGATGGATTGTTGTTGACGGCCCGCCATGGACGCGGGCGTGGGGGCATCCTACGCTGATCCGGAAGGCGCCGCAGGACTACCAGGCGATGCCGTAGTCCTCGCCGTGGTTGCTGGAGCCTCCCCAGAACGTGCCGTGCTCGTGGTCCAGCATGATGGCGTTGATCGGGCCCGAGGTGCGCGACTGGTACTCGAGCTTGTAGCCGCGCGCCTTCAGGTCGCGCCGCACCCAGTCCGGCATGGCGGCATTCAGGGTGATCCGGCCCGGGAAGATCTCGTGCATCCCGAACGAGTCGTGCATCTGCCAGCTGTTGAAGTTCGGCGCCTCCGCCGCCTGCTGCGGCGTCATCCCGAACTCGACGACGTTCAGGAAGAACTGCAGCAGGTTCTGGTCCTGCGTGTCGCCGCCCTGCACCGCGAACGCGAGCCAGGGCTTGCCGTCCTTGAATGCGAGCGAGGGCGTGAGCGTCACGCGCGGCCGCTTGCCGGGCTCGATCACGTTGAAGGGATTCTCGGCCGGATCGGTGACGAACATCTGCGCGCGCTGGCTGACGCCGATGCCCGTCTTGCCGGCGATCACCGCCGGCAGCCAGCCGCCCGAGGGCGTGATGGAAACCAGCCAGCCCTCCTTGTCGGCCGCGACCACCGAGGTCGTGCCGCGCAGCATCGTGCCGCGCTCCGGGTCGGTGGCGGCGGCGAAGCGCGCCGCGTCGAACGCGGGGATCGCGGCCGCGCGCGTCTTCAGCAGTTCGAGATACGGGTTGCTGCCGTCCTGGTACGGATACGGGTCGCCGGGGCCGATGGCCGGATCGTTCTGGTCCGGCTTCACCAGCGCGGCGCGCTCCTTCGCGTACTCCTTCGACAGCAGCCCGCGGATCGGCTCATCCGGCGGGAAGTACGGATCGCCGTAATAGAAGTCGCGGTCGGCGAAGGCGAGGCTGATCGCCTGGTACACCGTGTGGATGTACTGCGCGCTGTTGTAGCCCATCGCCCTGATGTCGAAGTTCTCGAGGATGTTGAGCGCCTGCAGCATCGCCGGGCCCTGGGTCCAGCGGTCGAGCTTGTAGACGTCGATGCCGCGGTAGTTGGCGTGCGTCGGCTCCTCGAACTCGACGCGCCAGCGCGCGAGGTCGTCCTTCGTGACCAGCCCGCCCTGCTCCTGCAGCCCGCGCGCGAACTCCTCGCCGATGTCGCCGCGGTAGAAGCGCTCGTAAGCCGCCATGATCGCTTCCTTGCGCGAGCGGCCCGCGGCCAGCGCCTTCGCCTCGGCTTCGACCAGCTTGCGCAGCGTCGCGGCGAGGTCCGGCTGGCGGAAGATCTCGCCGGCGCGCGGCGCTTCGCGCTGCTCCCCGAGGTGCGGCAGCATCACGGCCCTGGCGTAAGGCCATTGCTTGATCTTCTCCTTCTCGAGCTCGATGCGGTCCGCGGTCTCGGCATCGATCGCGTAGCCGTCGGCAAGCGAAATCGAGGGCGCGAGCACCTCGGCGAGCGACAGCCGCCCGTACTCGGCCAGCATCACCATGAGTGCGCCCGGCGTGCCCGGCGTGACGGCGGCGAGCGGGCCCTCCTCGGGCGGGTACTTGAGGCCCTTGCGCTTGTAGAACTCGGCGGTGGCGCCGGTGGGCGCGACGCCGAGCCCGTTGATGGCGACGATGCGGCCGGTCCCGGGGTCGTAGATGAGCGCCTGCGTCTCGCCGCCCCAGGAGAGCACGTCCCACATCGTGGACGTCGCGGCCAGCATCGCGCAGGCCGCATCCACCGCGTTGCCGCCCTGCTCGAACATGCGCGCGCCAGCGGTGGCCGCCAGCGGCTTGCCCGTGATCGCCATCCAGTGCGACCCGTACAGCGGGGGTTTCTGGGTCTTCTCCTGCGCGCTGGCGGTCAGGGACAGGGCCGTCGCCATCACGGCGGCGGCAGCCGCGAAAAGCCGGGACACCTTCATCGCATTCCCCCTCAGATCAGTTCGCGCACGCCCTCGCGTTCCTCGAGCAGTTCCTGGTGCGTCGCGTCCATGCGGCCGCGGCTGAATTCGTCCACGGCGAGCCCCTGCACGATGGTGTAGCGCCCGCCCTTGCAGGTCACGGGATACGAGTACATGACGCCCTCGCCGATGCCGTAGCTGCCGTCGGCCGGCACCGCCATGCTGGTCCAGTCGCCCTCGGGCGTGCCCTGGGCCCAGTCGCGCATGTGGTCGATGGCGGCGGAGGCCGCGGAGGCGGCCGACGATGCGCCGCGCGCCTTGATGATCGCGGCGCCGCGCTGCTGGATCAGGGGGATGAACTGCTCGCGGTACCAGGCCTGGTCCACCAGCGACTTCGCCGGCTTGCCGCCGATCGTGCAGTGGGAGATGTCCGGGTACTGGGTCGCGCTGTGGTTGCCCCAGACGATGACGCGGCGGATCGCGCTCACGTGCGTGCCGGTCTTTTCGGCCAGCGCGGCGAGCGAGCGGTTGTGGTCGAGCCGGGTCATCGCGGTGAAGTTGCGCCGCTCGATGCCGGGCGCGTTCGACGCCGCGATCAGCGCGTTGGTGTTGGCGGGATTGCCGACCACCAGCACGCGCACCTCGCGCGAGGCGGCGGCATCCAGCGCCTTGCCCTGGGCCGAGAAGATCTGCGCGTTCGCCAGCAGCAGGTCCTTGCGCTCCATGCCCGGGCCGCGCGGCCGCGCGCCGACCAGCAGCGCGTAGTCGCAGTCCCGGAAGGCCACTTTCGCGTCGTCGGTCTGCACGATGCGGGCGAGCGTCGGGAATGCGCAGTCCGAGAGCTCCATGACGACGCCGGCCAGCGCGGGCAGCGCCGGCGTGATCTCGAGCAGGTGCAGGTTGACGGGCTGGTCGGCGCCCAGCATCTGGCCGGAGGCGACCCGGAACGCGAGCGCGTAGCCGATGTGGCCGGCGGCGCCGGTGATCGCGACATTGACGGGTTTCTTCATCGGGGACCCCGGCAGCGGAAGCGGGCGGTGATTGTAGCAGCGATCGCGGGCATCGCCCCGGCGCCGCGCGCCCTACTCCTTCCCGCTGCGGCGGCGCTCCTCGAGCCAGCCCGGATGGGCTTCCTCGAGCCGGCGCAGTTCGGCCTCCGCCTCTTCGTTGCGGCCGGCCGCGCGCAGCCGTTCAATGCGCGCGTACCACGCCTCCGGAGTCTCGGCATCGTCGGCGGAGATTTCGCGCGCGTGCACCGATGCGGACTGCGTGACGCCCGTGACGGGCGGCGACTCGGCGCGCAGGGACGGCGCGGCGAGTTCCGCGGACCCGGCGCGTTCCTCGGCCTGGCGCGCCGGCATCGCGGCGGGAGCGGCCTTGCCCGCGGCCGGCGGCGCGGCGGGAAGCGCCGGCAGCTCTATCGCTGGCGCCGGTACGTACGCTTCCTCTGCCGCCGCCGGTGCGGCGGTCTTCCCCGTCAATGGTTCCGCCGCCGAAGCGCGATCCGCCGCCGGCGCAATGTCAGATTCCGTCACCAGCGCCGGCGAGCGGATGTCCTCGTACTGCCACTGCACCACCA
>CAZYPM010000052.1:0-4871 GCA_964649205.1 uncultured Steroidobacteraceae bacterium | reverse complement strand
GATTCCGTCACCAGCGCCGGCGAGCGGATGTCCTCGTACTGCCACTGCACCACCAGCACCGCCAGCAGCAGCGATGCCGCGAGCGAGGCGGGCAGCCACCAGCGTCCGGTGTGCGGCGCGAGCGCGCGGCGCGCCTGGGCGCGGATGCGCTCGTCGGTCGTGCGCGGCGGCGCGCCGGCGCCACGTTGCAGCACGCGCCGCCACGCGTCGCGATCGGGCAAGTTGTCGTCGTCCTGCATCATGTCATTGCGCGGGCGCGTCGGCGCCCAGCATCTCCTTCAGCTTCGCCACTGCATAGCGCAGCCGGCTTTTCGCCGCCTCGGGATCGACGCCGGTGGCTGCGCCGATCTCCGTCACCGACAGGCCGCCCTCCACGTACAGCAGAAACGCCTGGCGCTGCTCCGGCGGCAGTCGCGCCAGCGCCTCGGTGAGCCGCCGGCCGGATTCGTCCGCGATCGCCGCCGGCAGCGGGCCGGCCGCCGGATCGTCGGCCGCCGCCGCGACCGCGTCGTCGTCGGCTGACTCGCGCGCGCCGCGCCGGCCGCGCCGGCGCCAGTGATCCATGCAGCAGTTATGCGCGATGCGGTACAGCCAGGTCGCGAAGCGCGCCTCGGGCCGGTACTCGGCGCGATGCGCGATCACGCGCGACCAGCATTCCTGGAACACATCGTCGGTCGCGGCGTCGTCGCCCACCGTGCGGCGGATGAATCGCCACAGTCCCGCGCGATGGTTCGCGTACAGCAGGTCGAACGCTCGCGCATCGCCCTGGGCGTAGCGCAGCATCAATTGCGCATCGGCGTCCCCTGCCTCCATCGCCGGCCACTCTACGCCCGAAGGCCTGGCCGGCACTTCCTATGAACGCTTCCGGGGTGCGCAGGGTGTTCTATCTCTGCGCAAAAACCGGCTGCGGAGGGCAGCGGACGGCATGGAAACGGCGCCCGGGTCGGAATTTTTGAAGCGTAACTCATTGATTTTCATACTGTAGTGCTACGACCTGCATTTTCTTCGCAAAAAGGGCTTGCATTGGAGTCGGTGTTATAGTTCACTACAACACCAGAGGAGCACATCAGTACATCGGAACGGCAATGGGGCCGGCCCGAACTGAAAGCGAAAGGAAAGGAGAAGGTCATGTTCACGATGGTTGCAAACAGCACTCGGATGGCGGTCAGCGCAGTGGCGGCGGTCGCGGTCGTGTCGTTCAGCGGCCTTGTGCTGGACCAGGCCCACATCGCCTCGGCGCCCCGCGGCACCGTGGAAATCGGCGAGATCACCCCGGTCGATGCGGCGCAGATCGCGCTCGTGACGCTGCCGGAAGTCACCGTGCTCGCCAAGCGCGAGTCCGCTACGGACTCGATGCTGGCGGCGGTGGAGCTGCCGGAGATCGTGGTCAGCGCGAAGCGCGTCGCCTACGTCGTCGCGAAGGCGCAGGCCGCGCGCGGCGGGCAGGCGAATGCGAGCCGCGCCGGTTCGACCGACGGTGCTCTGCTAAAGTAGTCTGGTAGCGGGCTAGCTCACCTCCGGCGAGACGCATGGATACCAACTGGAACGACAGCCTGCCGATCTACCGCCAGCTGCGCGACCGCGTGGTGGCGATGATCCTGGAAGGCGTCCTGCATGACGGCGACCCCCTGCCGTCGGTGCGCAGCGTCGCGGCCGAGTACCGGCTCAACCCGCTCACCGTGCTGAAGGGATACCAGCAGCTCGTCGACGAGCAGCTGGTCGAAAAGCGCCGCGGACGCGGCATGTTCGTGACCGAGGGCGCCCGGCGGGCGCTGCTGAAAGACGAGCGCCAGCTCTTCCTCGAACAGGAATGGCCGAGGATCGCGGGCCGCATCCAGCGCCTGGGCTTCGAGCCGAAGGAGCTGCTGGACGCCCTCGACAAGATTCCACCGCAGCCGGCGACCAGCCTGAAGGGCGCGCCGGAGGCAGCTGACACGGCCGAGGGAGACGAGCGTGACTGACGACCTGATCGTGGCGCGCGGGCTCGGCAAGAGCTTCGGCGCGACCCGCGCACTCGACAACGTGTCCTTCTCGGTGAAGCCCGGACGCATCGTCGGCCTGATCGGCCCGAACGGCGCCGGCAAGACCACGGCCCTCAAGGCCCTGCTGGGCCTGACCCGCTTCGAGGGCGGGCTGACCGTGCTCGGCCTCGATCCTTACCGCCAGCGCCACCGGCTCATGCAGGACGTCTGCTTCATCGCCGACGTCGCCGTGCTGCCGCGCTGGATCCGCGTGCGCCAGCTGATCGATTTCGTCGCGGCCACGCACCCGAGATTCCGCCGCGAGGTCTGCGACCACTTCCTCGCCCGCAGCGACGTCAAGCGCGAGAGCCGCGTCAAGGAGCTGTCGAAGGGCATGGTGACGCAGCTGCACCTGGCACTCGTCATGGCGATCGACGCCAGGCTGCTGGTGCTGGACGAGCCGACGCTCGGCCTCGACATCCTGATGCGCAAGCAGTTCTACGAGACGCTGCTGAACGAGTATTTCGACGAACAGCGCACCATCCTCGTCACGACGCACCAGGTCGAGGAGGTCGAGCACATATTGACGGACCTGTTGTTCATCGACCGCGGGCGCATTGTGCTCGACGCGGCGATGGACGAAGTGCAGGACAAGTACACGCAGGTTGCGGTGCGCCCCGAGCACGTCGCCGCCGCGCGCACGCACCGGCCGCTGGCCGAGCGCCAGGGACTGGGCCGGACGCACATGCTGTTCCGCGAGGCGCCGCGCGCCGAGCTCGAGCGCCTCGGCGAAGTCGGCGTGCCCTCGGTCGCCGACCTGTTCGTCGCCGTGATCCAGGGAGCACGCGCATGAGCCGCTTCATCTGGCTGGTCCGCCGCGAGATCTGGGAGCACAAGGCGATCTGGGTGGCGCCGCTGATCGTCATCGGCTGCCTGGTGCTCGCTGCGCTGACCGGCAATATCCACCTCGGGCCGATCGGCACCGATGCCGGGCTCAGTATCCTGCCGCCCGAGAAGCAGGCGCGTCTCGTGCTGATCGCCTATGCCGGACTTGCGCTCGTGGTGTTCATGGTGATGGGCATCGTGTCGTTCTTCTACGCGCTCGATTCGCTGTACGCGGACCGGCGCGACCGCAGCGTGCTGTTCTGGAAGTCGCTGCCGCTGTCGGACGCGGAGACCGTGCTGTCCAAGTTCGCCGTGGCGGCGATCGTGATCCCGCTGGTCGCGCTCGCGGGCGCCCTGCTGTCGCAGTTCGTGATCGCCATCGGCGCCTCGGCCAAGCTCGCGATGGCGGGGCAGGCCGCGGCCGTGATGTGGAATCCGCAGGCGGTCGGCGGCGGCCTCGTCATCGCCATCGTCTGGTCGGTGACCGCCATGGTCTGGTACGCGCCGGTCGTCGGTTACCTGATGCTGGCCTCGGCCTGGGCGCCCAAGGGCCCGTTCCTCTGGGCGGTGCTGCCGCCGGCCTCGCTCTTCATGCTCGAGCGCGTGCTGCTGCAGACCAATCACGTCGGCGGCTTCATCAAGGAGCGCATGTTCGGGCTGGTGCGCCTGGTGCGCCCGGAGACCGTCGCCGAGGCCGATCCGGCCACCGGCGAGGAAGTGGGCCGCGAGGTGATCAAGCTGAGCGAGCTCGACCTGCTGGGCAGCCTGCGGGATTTCTACACCTCGCCGGAGCTGTGGCTGGGCGTGGTCGCGGCCGCGATCCTGGTCGCCGCCGCCATGTGGGTGCGCCGCTACCGCGACGAGACCGCCTGAACCAGTTCTGTCCGGAGTCAGACGAATGAACAACCCCGCCCGCGTTACCGTCGCGCTCGCCCTGCTGGCTGCGTCCCTCCCGGCCCTGGCCGCGAGCGCGACGGTGACGCGTTCCTGGAAATACAAGCCGGAGTCCTCGGCCGGGCTCACGGTGCGCAACCTCATCGGCGACGTGCGCATCGAGCGCGGCACCGAGCCCGGCTTCCACGTCACCGCGCGCGCCACGGTGGAGGCGGGTACCCAGGCCGAGGCCGAGCGCCTCGCCGGCCTGATCGAGTACCGCACCGCGGACATCGGCATCGGTTCGCGATTCGACGTGGCGTTTCCGCGCGAGCACTTCCCGCGGATCTACCATGCCGGCGGATACGCTCGCTGGTGGGGCGCCATGTACGTGAACTACCTTGGTGAGCGCATTCGCCTCACCGGCGACCGCGACGACGCGCCGGCGGTGCGCGTGGATCTCGTGATCCGCGCGCCGGTGGGCGCCCGTCTCGAGGTGGACAACATCTTCGGTGAATCCGTCGCCAACGGCTACTCCGGCGATCTCAAGCTCGATGGCTCGAGCGGTCCGCTGCGCTCCACCGGCGGCGAGGGCGAGCTCGAGCTCGACAGCGGCAGCGGTCCCGTCGAGGTTCTGGGCCACCGCGGACGCGTCAGCGCCGACACGGGCAGCGGCTCGGTGCGCATCAGTGACTGCCAGTGCGACATCGATGCGGACACCGGGTCCGGCTCCGTGGAAGTGCGCGGCGGCTCCGGCCGCATGCGCGCGGACACCGGCTCGGGCCGCGTCACGATCGAGGGTTTCGCCGGCCCCATCGAGGCGGATACGGGCTCGGGGTCGGTGCGTGCGCGCGATGTCTCCGCCGTGCGCGAGCTGGACGTGGACACGGGCTCCGGCGGCGTCGAGGTCGAGGGCGACCTTTCAGCACTCGAACGGCTGCGGATCGACACCGGCTCCGGCGGCGTGCGCCTGCGCTCGAGTCGTGCGCCGTCGATCGAGATTCGCGTGGACACCGGCAGCGGCGGCGTGGACGTGGACGCCCCCGCCGCGAGCGTGCGCGAGTCGGACGGCGTCTGGACGGTCCGGATCGGCGACGGCGCCGGCCGCGGCAACATCGACACCGGCTCCGGCAGCGTCGACCTCACCTTCCC
>CAZYPM010000051.1:0-11950 GCA_964649205.1 uncultured Steroidobacteraceae bacterium | reverse complement strand
GCCTGGGCCGGGCTGCCGCAGTTGCCGCCGCAGGCGCGCCCGCGCCTCGCGCTGGGCGGCAAGGCGGTATTCGCGGACGAACCGGAGGTCGCGCGCAATCCGCGCGCGCGCAGCGCCGTGCTGCGTGCGGCCGAGAGGACCGCCGCATGAGCCGCCGCTGGATGATGCTGGCGCTGCCGGTGCTGTGGTTTGCGCTGCTCGCGTCCGCGATCGCGGTGGTGCGCGCACGCCACGAGGCGCGCGCGCTGTTCGTGCAGCTCGAGCAGCTGTCCGCCGAGCGCGATCGCCTCAACATCGAATGGGGCCAGCTGCAGCTCGAGCAGAGCGCCTGGTCGAACCACGGCTTCGTCGAGCGCGTCGCCAGCGAGCGCCTGCGCATGACGCTGCCGCGGCCGCAGGAAGTGCGGATCGTCGCGCCATGAGGCGGCGCGACGGCGAGATCGAGTTCGACCCGCAGCAGTTCCGGCTGCGCGCGCGCATCGTGGCCGCCGTGCTCGCGCTGGCGTCCGTGGTGCTGCTGGGGCGCTCGGTCCAGCTGCAGGTCCTCGACCGCCAGTTCCTGGCCGAGCAGGGCGACATGCGCCACGCCCGCGTCGCGCGCATGCCGGCGCACCGCGGCGCCGTGCTCGACCGCTTCGGCGAGCCGCTCGCGGTCAGCTCGCCGGTGGACACGGTGTGGGTCAACCCGCAGGAATTCGCCGAGGCGGGCGACGGCATCGCCAAGCTCGCGCGTGCGCTCAAGCGCAACCGGCAGTGGCTCGCCCAGCGCGTCACCAGCAACCTCGACCGCCAGTTCCTCTACGTCGCCCGGCACATGGACCCGGCCGAGGCGGCGAAGATCAAGGCGCTCGGCATCCCCGGCGTGTACCTGCTGCGCGAGTACCGCCGCTACTACCCGAACGGCGAGGTCACCGGGCACCTGCTCGGCTTCACCAACCTGGACGAGGCCGGCCAGGAGGGGATCGAGCTCGCCTATGACCAGTCGCTCGCGGGCGTCGACGGACAGAAGCGCGTGATCCAGGACGGCCACGGGCGCATCGTCCAGAACGTCGAGAGCATCGAGGCGCCACGTCCCGGCGAGGATCTCCACACCAGCATCGACCTGCGCATCCAGTACCTCGCCTATCGCGAGCTCAAGGCCGCGATCCGCCGGCACCATGCGCGCGCGGGCTCGGTGATCGTGATCGACGTGACCACGGGCGAGGTGCTGGCGATGGTCAACCAGCCGTCGTTCAACCCCAACGACCGCTCGCAGTACGAGGTGGCGCGCTACCGCAACCGCGCGGTCACCGACATCTTCGAGCCGGGTTCGAGCATCAAGCCGTTCGTGGTCGCGGCTGCTCTGGCTTCCGGCCGCTACCGGACCGACTCGCTGGTGGACACCGCCGCCATCAAGGTCGGCGTCAAGACCATCCAGGACAAGCACGACTACGGCGTCGTGGACCTGGGGCAGGTGCTGGCGCGCTCGAGCAATGCCGGCATGGCGAAGATCGCGCTGTCACTGGAGCCGGCGCAGCTGCACGACTCGCTCGCCGCGCTCGGCTTCGGCGAGGTGACCGCCAGCGGCTTCCCGGGCGAGTCGGCCGGCCTGCTGTCCAGCGCCACGCACTGGCGGCCGATCGGCATCGCGACCATGGCCTACGGCTACGGCCTGTCGGTCACGCCGCTGCAGCTCGCGCAGGCCTACGCGACCATCGGTGCGGGCGGCGTGCACCGCCCGGTCTCGTTCCGCCGCGCCGAGGGCGCGGTGGCCGGCGAGCGGGTGCTGCCCGAACGCATCGCGCGCGACCTCGTCGGCCTGCTGGAGGAAGCGGTCAAGCCCGCGGGCACCGGCGTCAAGGCCGCGGTCCCCGGCTATCGCGTGGCCGGCAAGACCGGCACGGCGTGGAAGGCGACGGCGGGGGGATATTCGACCGACAAGTACCTTTCCGTGTTCGCGGGCGTGGTGCCCGCGTCGCGCCCGCGGCTCGCGGTCGTGGTGATGGTGGACGAGCCGGGCGGGACGCTCTATTACGGCGGCGACGTCGCGGCGCCGGTGTTCGCGGAAGTCGTCGCCGGCGCACTGCGCCTGATGTCGGTCGCGCCGGACGAGCTCGAGCGCGTCGCGCCCGTGACGCTCGCGGAGGCGGCGCCGTGAGCGCGGCCATGCGACTCGACGCGCTGCTCGCGGGCATTGCCGACGCGCCGCCGCTGCCGGTCGACGGGCTCGCGCTCGACTCGCGCGCCGTCGGTGCGGGCGACGCCTTCGTGGCCCTGCAGGGCGGCAGCCACCACGGCCTCGACCACGCCGGGGAAGCCGCCCGGCGCGGCGCCCGCGTCGTGCTGTATGACCCGGAGGAGTCCGGCGACCGCGCGATTCCCGGGGACATCCCCTGCATCGCCGTACGCACGCTGCGCGACCGCCTCGGCGGCCTCGCCGACCGCTTCTACGGCGCGCCGTCCTCGCGGCTGGCGGTCGCGGGCGTCACCGGCACCAACGGCAAGACCACCTGCGCCTGGCTGCTCGCGGGCGCCGTCACGCGCCTCGCGCGCCGCGGCGCCTACCTCGGCACGCTCGGGACCGGCTTCCCGCCCGAGGTCGCGGGCGGCGGGCTCACCACGCCGGATGTGATCACGCTGCACCGGCAGCTGCGCGCGCTCGCGGACGCCGGCGCCACGCACGTCGCGATGGAGGTTTCCTCGCACGCCCTTGACCAGGGTCGCGTGGACGGCGTGCGCATGCAGGTCGCCGGTTTCTGCAACCTGACGCGCGATCATCTCGACTACCACGGCACCATGGAACGCTACGAGGCCGCCAAGCAGCGCCTGTTCCGGCTGCCGGGACTCGAGCACGCCGTGATCAACGTCGGCGACCCGGCCGGCGCGCGCTACGCGTCCGCGCTCGCGCCCGCCGTCGCGCTGACCGCGGTGGCGATCGGCGGCGAACCGCCGCGGGCGCCGCGCTTCCTGCACGTCACGCGCGCCGTGCCCGGCCCGGCCGGGCTCGAGCTCGAGCTCGCCGGGCACTTCGGCGCCAGGCGCCTGCGCTCGCGCCTGGTCGGCGGGTTCAACGCCGAGAATCTCGCCGTCACGCTCGGCATGCTGCTCGCCTGGGGCTTCGAAGTGGACGCGGCGATCGCCGCGCTCGGCGACTGCGCCGCGCCCCCGGGCCGCATGGAAGGACTGCGCCTGCCGAATGGCGCGCTCGCGGTGGTGGACTATGCGCACACGCCGGACGCGCTGGCCAAGGCGCTGGCGGCGCTGCGCGCGCACGCGCGCGGGCGCCTGCTGGTGGTGTTCGGCTGCGGCGGCGAGCGCGATCCCGGCAAGCGCCCGCTGATGGGCGAGGCGGCGGAGCGCCTCGCCGACCGCGTGTTCGTGACCGACGACAACCCGCGCGGCGAGGACCCGGACCGCATCGTGGCGATGATCCTCGCCGGCTTCCGCGAGCCGGGCCGCGCCCGGGTCGAGCGCGACCGCGCCGCGGCGATCGCCACTGCCATCGGCGAGGCCGCGTCCAGCGACGTCGTGCTGATCGCGGGCAAGGGCCACGAGGATTACCAGCAGGTCGGCGCGGAGCGCCGGCCGTTCAGCGACCGCGCCTGCGTGCAGCGCCACGCCGGGGGCGCACGATGAAAGGGCGGCTGTCGGAAGTGGCGGCGGCCACCGGCGGGCGCCTCGCGGGCGCCGACGCGGGATTCACCGGCGTCTCGACCGACTCGCGCACCATCGAACGCGGCCAGCTCTTCTTCGCGCTGCGCGGTGAACGCTTCGACGGCCATGCCTGGGTCGGCGCCGCGCTGGCGCGCGGCGCGGCCGGCGCCGTGGTCGAGCAGCCGGTGGACGGCGGCGGCGCGCAGGTCGTGGTGCGGGACAGCCTGGCGGCGCTGGCGGCGCTCGGGCGGCACTGGCGCGGGCGCTGCCCCGCGCTCGTGATCGGCGTCGGCGGCAGCAATGGCAAGACCACGACCAAGGAGCTGCTGGCGTCGATCCTGCGTGAAGCCGGCCCGACGCTGGCGACCCGCGGCAACCTGAACAACCACATCGGCGTGCCGCTGACGCTGCTCTCGCTGGCGCCCTCGCACCGCTTCGCCGTGATCGAGATGGGCGCGAACCACCCGGGTGAGATCGCGGCGCTGGCCGCCATCGCCCGGCCCTCGATCGCGCTGGTGACGAACGCAGGCGACGAGCACCTGGAGGGTTTCGGCGACCTCGAGGGCGTCGCCCGGGCGGAAGGCGAGATATTTGCGGCGCTGCCCGCGGACGGCACCGCGGTGATCAATGCGGACGACCCGTTCCACGAGCTGTGGCAGACCCTGTCGCGCGGCGCGCGCGTGCTGCGCTTCGGCATCGACTCGCCGGCCGAGGCACGGGCCTCGGGGATCCAGGGGCGCATCGAGGCGGGCGCCTTCGTCACGGTCTTCACGCTGGCGCTGCCCGGCGGGAAGTCGAGGGTGCGGCTGCACCTCGCGGGGCGCCACAACGTGCTGAATGCGGCGGGGGCCGCCGCCGCGGCGCACGCCGCGGGCGCGGACCTGGCGCAGATCGTCGCCGGACTCGAGCGCATGCGGCCGGTGGGCGGCCGGCTGCAGCTCAAGGCCGGCGCGCGCGGCGCCTGGGTGATCGACGACTCCTACAACGCCAATCCCAGCTCGGTGCGCGCCGGCATCGACGTGCTGTGCAGCCTGCCCGGCGAGCACTGGCTGGTGCTCGGGGAGATGGCGGAACTCGGCGATGCGACCGAATCGAGCCACATCGCGGTCGGCGACTACGCGCGCCGCGCCGGCATCACGCGCCTGTTCGCGATCGGCGAGGCGGCCCGGCACGCGGTCGCGGCCTACGGCACGCGCGGCGCCTGGTACGCGGACGCGGCGGGCCTCGCGCAGGCGGTCGCTTCCGGCCTCGACGCCGGCGTGACCGTGCTGGTCAAGGGGTCGCGGGTCAACCGCCTGGAGCGCGTCGTCGAGCGACTCGTCGAGCCGCCCGCCGCCGCCGGCAACGGTAACTGAGGCAGGCCATGCTGCTCGAGCTGTTCGAATGGCTGACGGACTACTACGGCGGGTTCCGCGTCTTCGGTTACCTGACGCTGCGCGCGATCCTGGCGGCGCTGACCGCGCTCTCGATCGCGCTGATCGTCGGGCCCTGGATGATCCGCGTGCTCGCCGAGCGGCAGATCGGCCAGGTCGTGCGCGACTACGGCCCGGACACGCACCTCGGCAAGACCGGCACGCCGACCATGGGCGGCGCGCTGATCCTGGTCGCGATGACGGCCGGCACGCTGCTGTGGGCCGATCTCTCGAACCGCTTCGTCTGGATCGCGCTCGCGGTGACACTCGCCTACGGGCTGATCGGCTTCTACGACGACTACCTGAAGCTGGTGGTCAAGGACCCGCGCGGCCTGGCGGCGCGCTGGAAGTACCTGTGGCAGTCGGTCGCGGGCCTGGCGGCGGCGATCGCGCTGTGGCAGACCGCGGCGGGCCCGGCGGAGACCGCGCTGTACGTGCCTTTCTTCAAGGACGTCGCGCTGCCGCTGGGCGCGGTGGGCTTCATCGTCTTCACCTACTTCGTGATCGTGGGCTCGAGCAACGCCGTCAACCTGACCGACGGCCTCGACGGGCTCGCAATCATGCCCTGCGTGATGGTCGCCGGCGCGCTCGGCGTGTTCGCCTACGCGACCGGCCACGCCAACTTCTCCGCCTACCTGCAGATCCCCTTCGTGCCGGGCGCCGGTGAAGTGATGATCTTCGTGGCGACGATCGTCGGCGCCGGCCTCGGCTTCCTCTGGTTCAACACCTACCCCGCGCAGGTGTTCATGGGCGACATCGGCGCGCTCGCGCTCGGCGCGGCGCTCGGCGTGGTCGCGGTGATCGTGCGCCAGGAGATCGTGCTCGCGATCATGGGCGGGATCTTCGTGCTCGAGACGGTCTCGGTGATCCTGCAGGTCGCGTCGTTCCGGCTGCGCGGCAAGCGCATCTTCCGCATGGCGCCGATCCACCACCACTACGAGCTCAAGGGCTGGGCCGAACCCAAGGTCATCGTCCGCTTCTGGATCATCTCCTTCATGCTGGTCCTGGTCGGGCTGGCCACGCTGAAGCTGCGCTGATGCAGGCCGCCGCCAGACCGCAGAGCGTGATCGTCGGGCTGGGCCGCACCGGCGTCTCGGCCGCGCGGCACCTGGCCGCGCGCGGGCACCGGCTGGTGGTGACCGATTCGCGCGCCGCGCCGCCGGGGCTCGAAGAACTGCGCCGGCTGGTGCCCGAGGCCACCACCGCGCTCGGCGGCTTCGACCCGCAGGTGCTCGACGGCGCCGACCAGGTGGTCGTGTCTCCCGGCGTCTCGCTGCGCGAGCCCTTCCTGCAGCAGGCCGCGGCGCTCGGCCTCGACCTGGTCGGCGACATCGAGCTGTTCGCGCGCGAGGCGGGCGGGCGCGTGGTCGGCATCACCGGCACCAACGGCAAGAGCACGGTGACGACGCTGGTCGGCGAGTTCGCGAAAGCGGCCGGCATCGAGGTGCGGGTCGGCGGCAACCTCGGCGAGCCCGCGCTCGACCTGCTCGCCGGGCCGCCCGCGGCGATGTACGTGCTGGAGCTGTCCTCCTACCAGCTCGAGACCACGCACTCGCTGCAGCTCGAGGCCGGCGCGGTGCTGAACGTCACGCCCGACCACCTCGACCGCTACCGCGACCTCGCCGAGTACGCCGCCGCCAAGGCGCGCATCTACGAGCGCTGCGCCACCGCCGTCGTCAACCTCGACGACCAGCTGGTGCTGCGGATGCCGCGGCCGGGCCAGCGCCGCGTCGGCTTCAGCCTGCGCCGCGCAGACGCCGAGTTCCGGCTGCTGGCCCAGGGTGGCGAGGACTGGCTCGCGGCGGGCGCCGACCCGCTGATGCCGCTGTCCGCGCTGCGCCTGCCGGGGCGGCACAACGCGGCGAATGCGCTCGCGGCGCTCGCGATCGGCACGGTCTGCCGCATGCCGCGCGAGGCGATGACCGGCGTGCTCGCGCGCTTCACCGGCCTGCCGCACCGCGCCGAGCGCGTCGCCGACTGGCGCGGCATCCGCTGGATCGACGATTCCAAGGGCACCAACGTCGGCGCCACCGCGGCCGCGATCGCCGGGCTCGACGGGCCGCTGCTGCTGATCGCAGGCGGCGAGGGCAAGGGCCAGGACTTCGCGCCGCTGGCCGCGGCCTGCCGCGGCAAGGTGCGCCACGCCGTGCTGATCGGCCGCGACGCCAGGGTCCTCGCGCAGGCGCTCGCGCGCGACTGCGAGGTCTCGTTCGCCGACTCGATGGAAAACGCGGTCGCGGTCGCCGCCTCGCTCGCGCGGCCGGGCGAGACCGTGTTGCTGTCGCCGGCCTGCGCCAGCTTCGACATGTTCCGCGATTACGCGCAACGGGGAGAGGCCTTTGCCGCCGCGGTGCGGGGGCTGCCGGAATGAACACGACCGGCGTCGCCCTGCACTACTCGCGCTCGGCCGGCCGTCAGCCGCGCCTGGTGCTCGACCCGGTCATCGTCATGGCCGTGGCGGGACTGCTGCTGGTCGGGCTCGTGATGATGACCTCGGCCTCGCTGAACGTCGCCGAGCGTGCGACCGGCGATCCCTTCTTCCACCTCGAGCGCCAGCTGCTGTCGGTGCTGCTCGGCTGCACGCTCGCGGGCGCGGTGCTGTTCGTGCCGGTCTCCGCCTGGCAGCGCTTCGCGCCGGCGCTCCTGATCGGGAGCTTCCTGCTGCTGCTCGTGGTGCTGGTGCCCGGCATCGGGCACGAGGTGAACGGCAGCCGGCGCTGGATCCGCATCGGCGCGCTGAACTTCCAGCCGTCCGAGCTCGCGCGCTGGCTGCTGCTGACCTACGTCGCCGTGTTCGCCGTGCGGCACCAGACCGAGCTGCGCGCCAGCGCGCAGGGCTTCTTCAAGCCGCTCGCGGTGCTGGTCGCCGCCGCGCTGCTGCTGCTGCTAGAGCCCGACTTCGGCGCCGCGGTGGTGCTGTGCGTGACCGGCACCGCGGTGCTGTTCGTCGCGGGCGCGCGGCTGCGCGATTTCCTGCTGGTGGCCGGTGCGGGTGGGGCGGCGATCGCGTTCATCGGCATGGCCGCGGGCTACCGCCTGCAGCGCCTGACCGGATTCCTCGATCCCTGGGCCGATCCCTTCGACAGCGGCTTCCAGCTCACGCAATCGCTGATCGCCATCGGGCGCGGCGAGTGGCTGGGCGTCGGCCTCGGATCCAGCATCCAGAAGCTCTTCTACCTGCCGGAGGCGCACACCGACTTCGTGTTCGCGGTGATGGCCGAGGAGCTCGGGCTGCTCGGCGTCACCGCAGTCGTGGTCGTGTTCCTCGCGCTGGTGCTGCGCAGCCTCAGGCTCGCGCGCATCGCGGCGGATGCCGGCATGCCGCTGCACGCCTGCCTCGCGGCGGGCTTCGGCGTGTGGCTCGGCCTGCAGGCGTTCATCAACATCGGCGTGAACATGGGCCTGCTGCCGACCAAGGGGCTCACGCTGCCGTTCCTGTCCTACGGCCGCTCCAGCATGCTGGTCACGCTGGCCTGGGTCGGCATGCTGCTGCGGGTGCACCACGAGGTTGCGGCCAGCGGCAGGAGCGCGCTGCCGCCGGAGGCGCGCAAGCCGTGAGCGCACCGGTCATGATCATGGCGGGCGGCACCGGCGGGCACGTGATCCCGGCGCTCGCGGTCGCGGGCGCGCTGCGCGGGCGCCGCGAGGTCGTCTGGCTCGGCACCGAGCGCGGCATCGAGGCGCGCCTGGTGCCCGCCGCGGGCTATCCGGTCGAGTGGATCGAGGTGGCGGGCCTGCGCGGCAAGGGCGCGAAGGGCTGGCTGCTGGGTCCGTTCACGATCCTGCGCGCCGTGCGCCAGGCCCGTGCGGCGCTGCGTCAGCGACGGCCCGGCGTCGTGCTCGGCTGCGGCGGCTTCGCATCCGGTCCCGGTGGCATCGCGGCCTGGCTCGCCGGCACGCCGCTCGTGATCCATGAGCAGAACGCGGTCGCCGGCCTCACCAACCGCTGGCTCGCGCGCGTCGCCGCAAAGGTCGCCGAGGGCTTCCCGGGCAGCTTCCCGGCGGCTCGCCGCGCGACTTTCGTCGGCAATCCGGTGCGGCCCGAGATTGCGGCGCTGCCGCCGCCGCGCGAGCGCTACGCGGCGCGCCAGGGTCCGCTCAGCCTGCTCGTGATCGGCGGCAGCCAGGGCTCCGCCGCGCTCAATCGCCTGGTTCCGGAGGCGGTCGGTCTGATGCCGGCCGCGCGCCGGCCAGCGGTCGTGCACCAGTGCGGCGCACGGCACCGCGAGGCGACCGAGCAGGCCTATGCCCGGGCCGGCGTCGACGCGGTGGTGATCGACTTCATCGAGGACATGGCCGCCGAGTACGCCAATGCGGACCTCGTCATTGCGCGCGCGGGCGCCTCCACGGTCGCCGAGCTCGCCGCGGCCGGCGTCGCCGCGATCCTGGTGCCGTTCCCGGCGGCGGTGGACGACCACCAGACCCGGAACGCCGCCTGGCTCGCCGAGACCGGCGCGGCGCAGGTTGTGGCGGAGGCCGGGCTCACCGCCGCGGAGCTCGCGAACCGCATCGCGACACTCGGTTCCGGCGGCCGCGCGAAGCTCACGGCGATGGCCGAGGCGGCGCGTGCGCGCGCGGTCACCGATGCCGCCGAGCGCGTCGCCGCGCTCTGCCTCGAGGCCGAGGAGTCGCGCGCATGACCGACCGCATGCGCCGCATCGGCACGATCCACCTGGTCGGCATCGGCGGCGCCGGCATGGGCGGCATCGCCGAGGTGCTGGTGAACCTCGGCTACCGCGTGCAGGGCTCGGACCTGCGCGCGAATGCGGTCACGGCGCGGCTGGAACGCCTCGGCGTGCGCGTGTTCACCGGCCACGACGCCGCGCACGTCGCCGGCGCCGGCTGCGTGGTGGTCTCGAGCGCGGTGGCGGCGGACAACCCGGAGCTCGCGGCGGCGCAGGTGGCGCGCGTCCCGGTCGTGCGCCGCGCCGAGATGCTGGCGGAGCTGATGCGCTTCCGCGAGGGCATCGCGGTCGCGGGCACGCACGGCAAGACGACCACCACCAGCCTGGTGGCCTCGGTGCTCGCCGAGGGCGGGCTCGACCCGACCTTCGTCATCGGCGGGCAGCTCAAGAGCGCGGGCAGCAACGCGCGCCTGGGCGCCGGCCGCTACCTGGTCGCGGAGGCGGACGAGAGCGACGCCTCGTTCCTGCACCTGCAGCCGGTGATCGCGATCGTCACCAACGTCGACAACGACCACCTGGTGACGCACGGCGGCGACTTCGAGAGGCTGAAGCAGAGCTTCGTCGAGTTCCTGCACAACCTGCCGTTCTACGGGCTCGCCGTGGTCTGCGGCGACGATGCCGTGCTGCGCGAGCTGCTGCCGCAGGTCGGCCGGCCGATGGTCCATTACGGCCTCGGCGAGGAGGCCGACCTGCGCGCGGTGAAGCTGGTCGGCGAGGGCGCGCACACGCGTTTCGAGGTGCTGCGCCCGGGGCGGGCGCCGCTGCCGGTCATGCTCAATCTGCCGGGCCGGCACAACGTGCTGAATGCGCTGGCCGCGATCGCCGTCGCAACCGAGCTCGAGGTCGACGACGCCGCGATCCGGCGCGCGCTCGCCTCGTTCGCCGGCATCGGCCGGCGCCTCGAAGTCGTCGGCGACGCCGCGACCCCGGCGGGCCGCGTCACCATCGTCGACGACTACGGCCACCACCCCACCGAGATCGAGGCGACGCTCGAGGCCGCGCGCCAGGCCTGGCCAGGCCGGCGGCTCGTGCTTGCGTTCCAGCCGCACCGCTACACGCGCACCCGCGACCTGATCGACGACTTCGGCCGCGTGCTGTCGGACGCCGACGCGCTGGTCGTGACCGAGGTCTACGCGGCCGGCGAGGAGCCGATCGCGAATGCGGACGGGCGCGCGATCTGCCGCGCGGTGCGCGGCCGCGGGCGTATCGAGCCGGTGTTCGTCGAGGACGTGAAGGAACTCGCCGGCGCGCTCGCCGGCGTGATCGCCGAAGGCGACGTCGTGCTGACCATGGGCGCGGGCAGCATCGGCGGCGTCGCGCACGAACTGCCGCAGGCGCTCGCCGCGGGGGCGGGGCGATGAGCGCGCTCGCCATTCCGCCGGACTTCGGTGACCGCGTGCTGCGCGACGAGCCGATGTCGCGGCACACCACCTGGCGCGTCGGCGGGCCCGCCGACGCCTGGTTCTCGCCCCGCGACGTGGCGGACCTGTCGGCCTTCCTGCGCTCGTTGCCGGCCGCGGTGCCCGTGACCTGGGTCGGGCTCGGCAGCAACCTGCTGGTGCGCGACGGCGGCATCCGCGGCGTCGTGATCTCGGTGCACGGCGTCCTGAACGCACTCGACCGCGTCGGCGACGATCGCGTGCGCGCGGAGGCTGGCGTCGCCTGCGCGCGCCTCGGCCGCCAGTGCGCGAAGTGGAAGCTCGGCCCCGCGGACTTCTTCGCGGGCATCCCGGGCACCGTGGGCGGCGCGCTGGCGATGAATGCGGGCGCCTGGGGCGGGGAAACCTGGCCGCGCGTGGTCGAGGTCGAGACCATCGACCGCTCCGGTGCGCGCCACCGGCGCCCGGCGTCCGAGTACCGCTACGGCTACCGGCGCGTGACCCCGCCGGTGGCGGGCGAATGGTTCCTGGCCGCGACCTTCCGCTTCGAGCAGCGCCCGGACGCGAGCACCGACTCGATCAAGCGCCTGCTCGAGGAACGCCATGCGAAGCAGCCGATCGGCGAGCCGAGCTGCGGCTCGGTATTCACCAACCCGCCCGGCGGCCACGCCGCGGATCTGATCGAGCGCGCAGGCCTCAAGGGGCATCGCATCGGCGGCGCGCGGGTGTCGCCGAAGCACGCCAACTTCATCGTCAATACCGGCGCGGCGCGCGCCGCCGACATCGAGACGCTGATTGCGCACGTGCAGGCGACCGTGGAGCGGGTGCACGGCGTGCGGCT
>CAZYPM010000050.1:2816-12245 GCA_964649205.1 uncultured Steroidobacteraceae bacterium | reverse complement strand
CGTGCAGGCGGATGTCTGCGCCCATGAGCCGCAGCACCTCGACCAGGCCCGTGCGCGTGGGATTCACCCCGACGCCGCGGATCATGAGCGGTGCCTGCCCCGCGATCAGGGCGGCAACGAGCAGGAATGCGGCTGATGAGAAATCGCCGGGTACGTCCACGCGCGTGGCCGCGAGTGCGGCAGGGCCGTCCACCGAAACGGTGTCGCCGTCGCGCCTGACCGGCACGCCGAATGCGGAGAGCATGCGCTCGGTGTGGTCGCGCGAGGGCTGCGGCTCGGTGACGCTGGTACGCCCGCGCGCATACAGGCCCGCCAGCAGGATCGCGGATTTCACCTGCGCGCTCGCGACATCCAGCAGGTGCGTGGCGCCCCGCAGCGCGTGCCCGCCAGCGACCGCAAGCGGCGGCCGGCCCGCGTTGGTGCGCACGTCGGCGCCCATGTGACGCAGCGGCGCTGCGACCCGCTCCATGGGCCGGCGCATCAGCGAGGCATCGCCGATCAGCACCGAATCGAATGACTGCGCGCACAGGATGCCCGCGAGCAGGCGCATCGCAGTGCCGGAATTGCCCAGGTCGAGCGCCGCGGCCGGTGCGCGCAGGCCGTACATACCCACGCCATGGACGGCCAGGCAGTCAGCGGACTCGTGCTCCATGCGCACGCCCATGGCCTCGAATGCTGCGGCCGTCGCACGGCAATCCTCACCGTCGAGGAATCCACGAATCTCGCTGGTGCCGTCGGCGATGGCCGCGAGCATGACGGCGCGGTGCGATATCGATTTGTCGCCCGGAACTGTCGTCTCGCCCGAGACCTGCCCGCCCGGGCCCGCGATCCAGATGGCGTGCGCGGCGGTCACGCCCGCGCCGCGAGCGCGCTGGTCATTGCGGCCAGCAGGCGCTCGTTCTGGGCCGCGGTGCCCGTCGAGATGCGCAGGTGATTTGGCAGCCCGTAATTCGCGACCGGCCGCACGATGACGCCGGCACGCTGCAGTGCGTCGCTGACGGACGCCGCGGGCCGCCCGAGGTCCACCAGCACGAAGTTCGCCGCCGAGGGCGCCACCTTCAGCCCGAGCGCCGTGAGCCCCTCCGTGAGGCGCGCGATCCCGGCCCGGTTCAGGACGAGCGTCGCCTCGAGGTGCGCGCGGTCGTCGAGCGCCGCGGTGGCGGCGGCCAGGGCCGGCACCGAGACGTTGAACGGCTGACGCACGCGATTCAGCAGATCGGCGACGTCCGGATCCGACAGCGCATACCCCACGCGCAGGCCCGCGAGGCCGTAAGCCTTCGAGAACGTGCGCACGACGACGAGGTTCGGGTGCCGTGCGAGCCAGTGCGTGCCGTCCGGCACTCCGCGCTCCGCCGAGTACTCGTGATAGGCCTCGTCGAGCACGACGATGACCTTTTCTGGGATCGCCTGCAGCAGCGTGTCGAGCTCATGTTCATCGAGCCAGGTGCCGGTCGGGTTGTTCGGGTTCGCGAGGAACACGACGCGGGTCCTGGGCCCGACCTCGGCCAGGAGCGCCTCGGGATCGTGACCCAGCGGCATGCGGTGATCCGGCGGTCGCGCTTTCGCCACGCGCGCGCCGGCGCCGGCAGCCTGCACCGCGATCGGGTAGACCGCGAATGCATACTGGGAGTAGACCGCCTCCAGTTCCGGCGTCAGGAACGTCTCGGCCAGCAGCACGAGGACGTCGTTCGAGCCGTTGCCGAGCGTGACTTGCGAGAGCGACACGCCGTGCATGGCGGCCAGGCGTTCGCGCAACGCGTGCCCGCTCCCATCCGGGTACATCCCGACGCCCTCGATTGCATCGGCAAGTGCCTTCCGGGCGAGCGGCCCCGGTCCCAGCGGGTTCTCGTTCGAGGCGAGCTTGACGCTGTCCCGGATGCCGAGCTCCCGCTCGAGCTGCTCGGGCGGCTTGCCCGGAACGTACGGCGACAGGCGCCGGACGCCGGGTGCCGCCAGTTCCTCGAAGCGGTTCGCCATGGAAAGCCCTACACGGCCCGCACGCGGAGCACGCCCTGGATCCCGGCGATCCGCCCGATCAGCCCGGCGGGCACCTGGCCGTCGATGTCGATCAGCGTGTAGGCAACGTCGCCCTTCGACTTGTTGAGCAGGTCGGCGATGTTGAGCCCGGCCTCGGCGAGGCGCGTCGAGATCTGGCCCACCATGTTCGGCACGTTGCTGTTCGCGATCGCGATTCGCGAGGTCGCCGGCACCCGCGGCAGCGCCGCCTCCGGGAAATTGACCGAATGCCGGACGTTCCCGTTCTCGAGGAAGTCGCGCAGCGTGTCGGCCGCCATCATCGCGCAATTCTCCTCGGCCTCGCTGGTGGAGGCGCCCAGGTGCGGCAGCGCCACGACGCCGGGATGGTCCTTGTTCCGGGTGGTCGGGAAGTCACAGACATAGCTGGACAGTTTGCCGGAATCGAGCGCGGCCATGACGGCTTCCTCGTCCACGATGGCCGCACGGGCGAAATTGAGCAGGCTGGCGCCGTCGTGCATCAGCTGCAGGCGCCTGGCGTTGACCATGCCCCGGGTCTGGTCGGTCAGTGGCACGTGCACGGTGACGGCGTCGGAGCGCGCGAACACGTCGTCCAGGGACAGCGCCTGCTCGACCCCGGCGGACAGCTGCCAGGCCCGCTGCACCGTGATCTGTGGGTCGTAGCCGAGCACGCGCATGCCGAGCAGGTGTGCGGCATTGGCGACCTCGACGCCGATCGCGCCCAGCCCGATCACGCCGAGCGTCCGCCCCGGCAACTCATGGCCGACGAAGCGCTTCTTGCCCTGTTCGACCGCGGCCTCCAGCGACTCGCCCGCGCCCTCGAGTCGGCGCACGAATTCCCAGGCCTCGCAGACATGGCGGGCCGCGATGAACAGGCCGGCCAGCACCAGTTCCTTGACCGCGTTGGCGTTTGCCCCGGGCGCCGTGAAGACGGGCACGCCGCGCTGCGAGAGCGCAGCCACCGGGATGTTGTTGGTGCCGGCCCCCGCGCGCGCGACGGCCTTGACGCTCGCGGGGATCTCCATCGCATGCATGTCGGCCGAGCGCACCAGGATCGCGTCCGGCTCGCCGATCGAGGCGGCGACCTCGTAGCGGTCGCGCGGCAGCCGGTCGAGGCCCCGGGCCGAGATGTTGTTGAGCGTGAGGACCTTGAAGCGCATCAGCCGTGCCTGCGTTCGAACTCGCGCATGAAATCGACCAGGGCCCGAACGCCCTCCGCAGGCATCGCGTTGTAGAGGCTCGCCCGCAGGCCACCCACCGCGCGGTGGCCCGCGAGGTTGGCGAGGCCCGCCGCCTCCGCTTCCGCCAGGAACACCGGCTCGAGCTCGGGTTTCGCCAGCCGGAACGGCACGTTCATCCACGAGCGGCATTCGCGGGCGACCGGGTTCACGTAGAAGTGCGAGGCGTCGATCGCAGCGTAGAGCATCGCGGCTTTCGCGCGATTGCGCTCCGCCATCGCCGCCAGCCCGCCCTCGCGCTTCAGCCACTGGAACACCAGCCCGGCGAAGTACCAGCCGAAGGTGGGCGGCGTGTTCTGCATCGAGTCGGCCGCGGCCACTGCGCGGTAATCGAATACCAGCGGTGTTCCGGCGCGCGCGCGGCCGAGCAGGCCTTCGTGGACGATCACGACCGTGATGCCCGCGGGGCCGATGTTCTTCTGCGCGCCGGCGTAGATCAGCCCGAAGCGCGAGACGTCGATCGGGCGCGACAGGATCGTGGAGGACATGTCGGCCACCAGCGGTACGCCACCGGCGTCCGGCACGTAGGGGAACTCCACGCCGTGAATCGTTTCATTCGGCGTGTAGTGCAGGTAGGCGGCACCTGGCGTGAGATGCAACGACGACTGCGCGGGCACCGTCGAATAGCTGCTCGCGGCCTGGTCCGCCGCGACGTTCACGTGCACGAAGCGCCTGGCCTCCGCGATCGTGCGCTCCGACCAGTGGCCGGTGTTGAGGTAATCCGCGGTCGCGTCCATGCCGGCGAGGTTGAGCGGCACCGCCGAGAACTGCGCCGTCGCCCCGCCCTGCATGAACAGGACCTTGTAGCTTGCCGGGATCGCCAGCAGCTCGCGCAGGTCGGCCTCGGCCTGGCGCGCCACCGCGATGAACGCCTTGCTGCGGTGGCTGACCTCCATGACCGACATGCCGCCCTTCCAGTCGAGCAGCTCGTCGCGGGCCTGCTCGAGCACGGGCAGTGGCAGCACCGCCGGTCCCGCCGAGAAATTGAAGACGCGCAAGCCGGGAGCCCTGCCGCTCAGCCTGCCTCGCCGCCGTCCTGCGAGTCCTCGCCGGCGATGCGCTCGAGCCCCACCAGCTCCTCGCCTTCCTCGAGGCGCATGATGCGCACGCCCTGCGTGTTGCGGCCGAGCACGGGAATGTCGCTGACCGGCACGCGCACCAGCGTGCCGCTCGAGTTGATCAGCATGACCTCGTCGTCCGGCCGCACCTGGCGGGCGCCCACCAGCGCGCCATTGCGCCCGCTGGTCTGCAATGCGATGACGCCCTGCCCGGCGCGCCCGTGGCGCGGGAAATCCTCCATGTCGGTGCGCTTGCCGTAGCCGTGCTCGGACACCGTGAGGATGTGGCCTTCGCCGAGCACGATGAGCGACGTGACGCGCTGGCCCTCCGCCAGCTTGACGCCGCGCACGCCTGCGGCCTCGCGGCCCATGGGCCGCACCTGGTCCTCGGCGAAGCGGATCGCCTTGCCGTCGGTCGTCGTCAGCAGGATCTCGCGCTCGCCGTCCGTCAGCGCGACGTCCACCAGGCAATCGTCTCCCTCGAGCGAGACCGCGATGATGCCGTTCGCGCGCGGGCGCGAGAACGCGGACAGCGGCGTCTTCTTGACGGTGCCCTGGCTGGTCGCCATGAACACGAAGTGAGTGTCATCGAACTCGCGCACGGCGAGCACCGCCGTGATGCGCTCGCCCTCCCCGAGCTGCAGCAGGTTCACGATCGGCTTGCCGCGGGACCCGCGGCTCGCGAGCGGCAGCTGGTAGACCTTGAGCCAGTAGCACTGGCCCCGGTCCGAGAAGCACAGCAGCGTGTCGTGGCTGTGCGCGATGAAGAGCTTGTCGACGAAGTCCTCGTCCTTGACGGTCGTCGCCATCCGGCCCTTGCCGCCACGGCGTTGCGCCTCGTAGTCCGTGACCGGCTGGGTCTTGGCGTAGCCGGCGTGCGACAGCGTGACCACCAGGTCCTGGCGCTCGATCAGGTCTTCGATGGTCACGTCCGACTGGTCGGCCACGATTTCCGTGCGCCGGGCGTCGCCGTAGGCCTCCTTCACTGCCTTCAGCTCCTCGCGGATCACGGCGAGCAGGCGGTCGGGGCGCGCCAGGATGTCGCCCAGGTCGCGAATCAGCTCCAGCAGCTCGCCGAACTCGGCGACGATCTTGTCCTGCTCCAGGCCGGTCAGCCGGTGCAGCCGCAGGTCGAGGATCGCCTGTGCCTGCGCCTCGGAAAGGCGGTAGCCATCGCCCTGCAGGCCGAGGTCCTCGGCGATCCCGTCCGGGCGCGTCGGTACGTTGCCGGCGCGCGCGAGCATCGCGGGCACGGCCCCGGATTTCCAGATGCGGCCCTGCAGCGCGGCTTTTGCCTCCGCGGGCGACGGCGATGCCTTGATGACGGCGATCACCTCGTCGATGTTGGCGAGCGCGACCGCCAGGCCCTCCAGCAGGTGGGCGCGCTCACGCGCCTTGCGAAGGTCGTGGATGGTGCGCCGCGTGACCACCTCGCGGCGGTGGCGCAGGAAGGCGTCGAGCATCTCGCGCAGCGACAGCAGCTTCGGCTGCCCGTCGGTCAGCGCCACCATGTTGACGCCGAAGACCGACTCCATCGGCGTCAGCTTGAACAGCTGGTTGAGGATGACCTCGTGGTTCTCGCCGCGTTTCAGCTCGATGACGACACGCAGGCCGTCCTTGTCGGACTCGTCGCGCAGTTCCGAGATGCCCTCGATCTCCTTGTTGCGCACCAGGTCGGCGATTCGCTCGAGCAGGCGCGCCTTGTTGACCTGGTACGGCAGCTCGGTCACCACGATCGCCTGGCGGCCGCGGCCATCCATCTCCTCGACCGCCGTGCGAGCGCGCACCGAGAGCCGCCCGCGGCCGGTCTTGTAGGCGAGCACGATCTCGGCGGCGCCGTTGATGATGCCAGCGGTCGGGAAGTCCGGGCCGGGGACCATGCGCATGAGATCGGCGAGCGAGAGCTCCGGGTTCTCGATCAGCGCCACGCAGGCGTCGATGATCTCGCCGAGGTTGTGCGGCGGGATGTTGGTGGCCATGCCGACCGCGATGCCGGCCGAGCCGTTCACCAGCAGGTTCGGGATGCGCGCCGGCAGGACCGAGGGCTCCTGCTCGCTGTTGTCGTAGTTGGGGACGAAGTCGACCGTTTCCTTGTCGATGTCGGCCAGCAGCTCGTGCGCGATGCGCGACATGCGCACTTCGGTGTAGCGCATGGCCGCGGCCGCGTCGCCGTCCACGGATCCGAAATTGCCCTGCCCGTCCACCAGCAGGTAGCGCATCGAGAACGGCTGCGCCAGGCGCACGATCGTGTCGTAGACCGCGGCGTCGCCGTGCGGGTGGTACTTGCCGATGACGTCGCCGACGATGCGGGCGGACTTCTTGTAGGGCTTGTTCCAGTCGTTGCCGAGCTCGCGCATCGCATGCAGCACGCGCCGGTGCACGGGCTTCAGGCCGTCGCGCACGTCGGGCAGCGCCCGCCCGACGATCACGCTCATCGCGTAATCGAGGTAGGAACGGCGCATCTCGTCTTCGAGGTTGACGTGCAGGACTTCGCGCGCGATCTCGCTCATGCGGGTGTCGTTTTTCCCGGGAAATCAGGGGTCGTGGAAAGCGCGAATTTTAGCACAGGGGGTATACTTTCCGGATGCATTCCGGCGCCAATGTCGACCCCGCGGAGATCTCGAAATTCGACGCCGCGGCCCCGCGCTGGTGGGACCCGGACGGCGAGTTCCGGCCGCTGCACGACCTCAATCCGGCGCGACTCGACTACATCGAGGCGCGGGCCGGGCTTGCCGGCCGCCGCACGCTGGATGTCGGCTGCGGCGGCGGCCTGCTGGCCGAGGGCATGGCACGGCGCGGCGCGCGCGTCACCGGGATCGACCTCGCGCCGGCCGCCCTCGAGGTCGCGCGGCTGCATGCCCTCGAAGCCGGGATCGAAGTCGATTACCGCGAAGTCACGGTCGAGGCGCTGGCCGCCACCGACCCCGGCGCGTTCGACCTGGTGACCTGCCTGGAGATGCTGGAGCATGTGCCGGATCCCGCCGGGGTCCTGCAGGCGATCGCGCGGCTGGTCCGACCGGGTGGCGATGTCGTCTGCTCGACGATCAACCGCAACCCGAAGGCCTTTGCGCTCGCGATCGTGGGCGCCGAGTACCTGCTGCGGCTGCTGCCCAGGGGCACGCACCAGTACTCGCGCCTGATCCGCCCCTCGGAACTGGCGCGCTGGGCACGCGCGGCGGACCTCGAGCTCGTGGAACTGGCCGGCCTGGAATACAACCCCGCCACGCGCCGGGCGCGCGTGAGCGCGGACACCTCGGTCAATTACCTGGCCCACTTCCGCCGGGCAGCCCAGGCGTGATTCCCGCCGGAGCCCTGCGTGGCGTGCTGCTCGACCTCGACGGCACGCTGCTCGATACCGCACCCGACATGGCGGACGCCCTCAATCGCCTGCGCGCCGCCGAAGGACTCGAGAGCCTGCCTTTCGAGCGCATCCGGCCGCACGTGTCGCATGGCGCCCTGCGCCTGATCCGCGTCGGCTTCGGCGAGCCGGAACCGCAGCGGTTCGAATCGCTGCGCGGGCGCTACCTCGACATCTACCGCCAGGGGCTCGCCAACCGCACCCGGCTGTTCGACGGTTTCGACGCGGTGCTCACGACGCTGGAGCGCTCCGGCATCCCCTGGGGCGTGGTCACCAACAAGCCCGGCTGGCTTACCGTGCCGCTGCTCGAACAGCTGGGTCTCGCCTCGCGCAGCGCCTGCATCGTCGCCGGCGACACGCTCCCGGAGCGCAAGCCGCACCCCTTGCCGCTGCTGCATGCCGCCGGCCTCATCGGGCTGCCGCCACGGGCCTGCCTGTATCTGGGAGACGCCGAACGCGACGTGCAGGCGGCACGCAACGCGGGCATGATTCCGCTGGTGGCGGGCTTCGGCTACCTCGACGAGGGCGAGGACCCCGCCGCCTGGCACCCCGACGGCATCCTGAGCCGCCCCGCTGAGCTGCTCGAATGGCTGGGGCTGAAGCACTGATGGAACTGGCAACCGCACTGCTGATCTTCTTCGCGCTCGCGATCGCACTGGTCGCAGGCTGGTGGTTCGGCCGGCGCGCCTCGGAACGGGCGCTGGCGGCCGAACGCACGGTCGCGCTCGATCGTGCCATGGAACAGCTCGACCGGCGCTTCGATGACCTTGCCGGACGGCAGCTGCGCGAGAACATCGAGAACTTCCTGCGGCTCGCGAAGGAGAACCTCGGCCAGCACCAGCAGGCGGCCCAGAGCACGCTCAAGGAGCGCGAGCAGGCAATCGAATCACTGGTCAAGCCGATCCAGGAATCGCTCGCGCGCACCTCGGAGGCACTGCGCGAGATCGAGGCCGAGCGGCAGCGCGATTTTGGCAGCCTGCGCCAGCACCTGACGGACATGCGCGAAACGCACAGCGCGCTGCAGCGCGAGACGCGCAACCTGGTCCAGGCGCTCAGCAAGCCCCAGGTGCGCGGCCAGTGGGGCGAGATCGCGCTGCGCCGGCTGGTGGAACTGGCCGGCATGACCGCGCATTGCGACTTCGAGGAACAGGTCCACGTCACGGGCGAGGACGGCGCGCTGCGCCCGGACATGGTGATCCACCTGTCCGAGGGCCGCGACGTCGTGGTGGACGTCAAGACGCCGCTCGATGCCTACCTGCTCGCGGTCGAGGCGCCGTCAGACGAGGCGCGCAGCGCGGCGCTCAAGCGCCATGCGCAGCACGTGTCCGAGCGGGTGCGACTGCTGTCGTCCAAGAACTACGCGGCGCAGTTCGAGAACGCGCCACAGTTCGTGGTGCTGTTCCTGCCGGGCGACCAGTTCCTCTCGGCCGCGCTCGACCAGCAACCCGACCTGCTCGACCGCGCGATGAGCGCGGGCGTCGTGCTGACGACGCCCTCCACACTGCTGGCGCTGCTGAAGGCAGTGCACAGCGGCTGGCAGAACGTGCGGCTTGCGGAGGGCGCCGAGCGCATCCGCCACCTGGCCGAGGATCTCTATTCCCGGCTGGGCACGTTTCGCAACCATCTCGGCAAGCTCGGCAACGCGCTGGAGGCGAGCCTGCGGGCCTACAACGCCTCGGTCGGCTCGCTCGAGCGCAACGTACTGCCCGGTGCGCGCAAGTTCACCGAGTTGGGCGTGCGCACCGACAAGCCGATCGAGGACCTGACGGAGATCGAGGTC
>CAZYPM010000050.1:0-2716 GCA_964649205.1 uncultured Steroidobacteraceae bacterium | reverse complement strand
CCGTTCAACCTCGAGACGGCTGCCGCGCCCGAGTACGACGCGCTGCACGACGCGCTCGAGCGGGAATTCGGCCGCCTCGACGGACTCGCGCACGTCGCGGGCATCCTCGGCACGCTGTCTCCGATAGAGCACTACGACGTCCCGACCTGGTGCAAGGTGTTGCACGTCAACCTGACCGCGCCATTCATCCTGACCCGGACGCTGTTGCCGCTGCTGAAACGCTCCGCGGACGCCTCCATCGTCTTCACCTCCAGCAACCTTGCGCGCGAGGGCCGGGCCTACTGGGGCGCGTATTGCGCCTCCAAATGGGGCGTGGAAGGACTCATGCAGGTGCTGGCGCAGGAGTCGGAGCAGTCCCGCGTCCGCGTCAACAGCGTCAATCCCGGGCGCGTGCGCACGGCGATGCGCCGCCAGGCCTATCCGGCGGAAGATTCCGCCAGGCTGCCCGAACCCGCTGCCGTGGTCGGCCCCTTCGTCTACCTGCTGGGGCCAGCGAGCCAGGGCGTCAACGGGATGTCTTTCGACTGCCAGGCCTGACACGCGCGGCCTCACGGCCGCCTGCGTCACCTGGCGGGAACTGCATGCCCGCGGCTTCGTGCAAGGCACGCAGCTCGCCCTCGGTCAACGCCCTGCTGCGGCCGCGCGCCAGCGCCCGGTCCATCACGATGGGCCCGAAGCGCGTGCGCAGCACGCGGTTCGCCTCGAATCCGCAGTGCTCGAAAAGCGCCTTCAGGTCGCGCGGCCGCAGGCCGACGCAGGACAGCTGCAGCCAGCGATTGCTGCCCTCTCCGCCCGCGATCGCGATTTCGGTCAGGCGGCCGGCCGCCGTTTCCTCGGCTGCGGCAGCCTGCATCACGCGCGGCACGGATGCCTCGTCGAAGTCGCCGCGCACGCGCACGCTGTACTCGCAGGAAATCTCGTGGCCCCGGCGCGCCAACGCGGCGGCCAGCCCGCCATCGGTCACGAACAGCTCCAGACCGCCATCGACGGCCGCGAGCGGACTGACCGGGATCCAGCGCCGGCCCGCGGATTTCGGCAGCTTTTCCAGCGAACTGGGCGTCGCCGCGTCGGCGCTGGCGCGCACCCCTTCCTGCGCCGGCCGGTGATAGGCGATGCCGAGCTGCGCCCCGTCGCCGCGCAGGACGAGCCGCAGCTTGCGGCCGTCGAGGCGCACGTCGTCGCGTTCGTCCACTGGCTGGCCTGGCGCCGCCGGCTTGCCGTTGACCGTGATGCGGCCGGCCGAGATCCAGGCCTCGACCTGCCGGCGCGAGCCGACGCCGCGCGCCGCGAGCACCTTCTGGATGCGTTCACGCATGGGACCGGCGGCTACGGCCGCACCGCGTCAGTTCGCCGCGTCGGCGTCGTTCGCCGCCGGCAAGCCCGCCGCCGCGGCCTGTACCGTGGGCGTCCCGCTGAACTCGAGCTGGATGCCGACGTCGTCCATGTCCTTGAGTGCGGCGAGCGTGGGCAGCTCGTCGAGGCTCTTGAGCCCGAAGTAGTCGAGGAATTCGCGCGTCGTGCCGAGCAGCTCGGGGTGGCCCGGGACCTCGCGATGGCCGACCACGCGGATCCAGCCACGCTCGGTGAGCGTGCGAACGATGTTGGGATTGACGGTGACGCCGCGCACGTCCTCGATCTCGCCGCGCGTGATCGGCTGGCGGTAAGCGATGAGTGCCAACGTTTCCAGCAACGCGCGGGAATACCGGCCCGGCCGCTCCTGCCAGAGCCGCGACAGGCGCGAGGCGAATGCGCTGCGGACCTGCAGCCGCCAGCCGCTCGCGACTTCGACCAGCTCGACGGCGCGGCCCTCACAGTCCTGGGCGAGCTCCAGCAGCGCCTTGCGCACTGCGGCGGCCTCGGGCCGCTCGTACTCCTCGAACATCTCGCGCAACTGGTCGATGCTCAGTGGCTGGCCGTAGGCCAGCAGGGCAGCCTCGACGATATGCTTCAGTTGTCCGGTGTCCATGTGCGTCCCGTCAGGCGGTCGTGATTTCGACGTCCTCGATCTCCGGCGCGTCCGGATTGCGCTCCGCGCGCCGCACGTACAGTGGCTGATACGGCTCGGCCTGTACGATGTCGATCAGTGCCTCGCGCAGGAGTTCGAGCAGCGCTGCGAACGTGACCGTCACGCCCATGCGCCCCTCCTCCGGACGGAACAGGCGGACGAACTCCACGAGTCCGGCACCCTCGAGCTGTGCGAGCACGTCGGACATGCGCTGGCGCACGGAGAGCGTCTCCCGACGGACGTGCAGGTGCGCGAACATCGTCGCGCGCTGGACCACGTCCTTGAAGGCGACCAGCATCTCCTGCAGCGCGACCTCCGGCAGGATCCGGACCACCTGGCGATGCGTGAGCGTCGCGTGGGCCTGGTGCACGTCGCGATCGAGGCGCGGCAGCCGGTCCATGTCCTCGGCGGCGGCCTTGAAGCGCTCGTACTCCTGCAGGCGCCGCACCAGCTCGGCGCGCGGATCCTCTTCCTCCTGGCCGGCCTCCGCGCTGCGCGGCAGCAGCATGCGCGACTTGATCTCGGCCAGCATCGCGGCCATGAGCAGGTACTCGCCGGCAAGCTCGAGGTCGAGCTCCTGCATCAGGTGGATGTACTCCATGTACTGGCGCGTGATGTCCGCAATCGGGATGTCGAGCACGTCGAGGTTCTGGCGCCGGATCAGGTACAGCAGCAGGTCGAGCGGGCCCTCGAACGCCTCGAGGAACACCT
>CAZYPM010000049.1:5962-12325 GCA_964649205.1 uncultured Steroidobacteraceae bacterium | reverse complement strand
CCCTCGAACATGAGCGAGGTCGCGCCATTCGAGAGCGGCCCGTAGACGATGTAGCTGTGACCGGTGACCCAGCCGACGTCCGCGGTGCACCAGAAGATGTCGTCCTCCTTGTAGTCGAAGACGCAGGAGAACGTGAAGTTCACGTACACGAGGTAGCCGCCGCTCGTGTGCAGCACCCCCTTCGGCTTGCCGGTGGAACCGGAGGTATAGAGGATGAACAGCGGGTCCTCCGCGTTCATGCGCTCCGGCTCGCAATCGGCGGGCTGGGCGGCGGTGATCTCCTCGTAGCGCAGGTCGCGGCCGGCAACCCAGTCCACCTGCGCGCCGGTACGCCGCACGACGACGACGTGCTTCACGGCGAGCTTGCGCGAGGCAATGGCCTCGTCCACGTTCGCCTTCAACGGGATCTTCCTGCCGCCGCGGACGCCCTCGTCGGCCGTGATGACGAATGCCGACTCGCAGTCGTGGATGCGCCCGGCGAGCGATTCCGGCGAGAAGCCGCCGAACACCACCGAGTGGATCGCGCCGATGCGCGCGCAGGCGAGCATCGCGACCGCCGCCTCGGGGATCATCGGCATGTAGATGGTGACGCGGTCGCCCTTCTTCACCCCGGCCGCGCGCAGCGCATTGCCGAGGCGGCACACCTGCTGGTACAGCTCGCGGTAGGTCACCGCGCGCGAAACGCCCGGATCGTCGCCCTCGAACAGCAGCGCCACCTTGGCGCCGCGCGTCGCGAGCTGGCGGTCGAGGCAATTGACGGAGACGTTCAGCTCGCCGTCCTCGTACCAGCGCACCCGGAAATCGTCCGGATCGAAGGACGTGTCCTTGATCCGGGTCGGGAAGCGCAGCCAGTCGATGCGCCTGGCTATCCGGGCCCAGAACCCCGCCGGGTCCTGCACCGATTCCCGGTACATGGATTCGTAGTCGGCCAGCCGGACGTTCGCCTGCGCCGCGAACGCCGCTGGAACCGGGTGCTTGTGGACGATCATTCCACCTCCGCCTGCCTGCCCGTCACGAGGCTCATTCTAGCGAGCGGGGAGCGGATTGACGCAGATCAAGGCAGTCGGCGCGGCGGGGCGGGATCATTCACCTGCGCAAAAGGGCCATTCCGATGAAGCGTCTGTTGCCATGGCTGATCCTGCTGCCGCCGGCCGCGGCCGGCGAGGGCCTCGGGACGCTGGTCGAGGACGGCAAGGCCGGCCTCGAGCTGCGTTACCGCTACGAGAGTGTCGAGCAGGACGACAAGCCGCTGACGGCCGGGGCCAACACCTTGCGCCTGCGGCTCAACCTGGCTTCCGGCAGCGTCAACGGCTTCTCCGCATTCGCCGAGTTCGACCACCTGCAGGCCGTCGGCGGCGAGCATCACGACGACACGCGCAACGGCCTGGTCAGTTACCCGGTCGTCGCCGATCCCGAGGGCACGGACCTGAACCAGGCGTACCTGCAGTACGCGGGCCCCGGCAACACGATCCTGCGGCTCGGCCGCCAGCGCATCGCGCTCGACAACGAGCGCTTCGTCGGCGCCGTCGGCTGGCGCCAGAACGAGCAGACTTTCGATGCGTTCCGCGTCGAAACGAAAGCGATCCCCGGCGCCACGCTCAACTACGCGTACATCGACCGCGTGCAGCGCGTGTTCGGGCCGGACAGCGGCGCGCCGCCCGCCTACTTCGACGGCTCCAGCCACGTGCTGACGGCCAGACTCACGTCGCTGCCGGTCGGCGCGCTCTCGATCTACGGCCTGCACCTCGATTTCGACAATGCGCCGCAGTCGTCCTCCGCGACGTATGGCGCCCGTTATGACGGCAGCCACAAGGTCAGCGAGAACTGGATCTTCGCGTGGGCGATCGACTACGCCCGCCAGGAAGATGCCGGCGCCAATGCGGCCCGGATCGATGCGTACTACAACCTCCTCGAGTTGGCACTCAAAACCTCGTCGGCCGGCTTCACCGCCGGCCGCGAGGTCCTTTCCGGGGAGCAGGGTACGTTCACCGCAACCACGAATCCGGCGTTCCAGACGCCGCTCGCGACGCTGCACAAGTGGCAGGGCTGGGCGGACAAGTTCCTGACCACGCCGTCGGCCGGCATCGAGGACCTCTACTTCGGCGCCAGCGTGAAGTTCCGGGGCTGGACCGGCCAGGCCGTGTGGCACGACTTCTCGGCCGAAGCGACCAGCGCGGATTACGGCAGCGAGCTGGATCTCTCGGTCTCGCGCAAGTTCGCCGATCGCTACGAGCTGCTGGTCAAGTACGCGGACTACTCGGCGGACGGACTGTTCACCGACACCACGAAATTCTGGCTGCAGCTCGCGGCGTCGTTCTAGGACGAGGCCTCTAGACGTCCCCCTCCGCGAAGGTGTCGCAGGCCGTGGTATTGCCGGCTTCGAATCCGCGCCGGAACCAGCCCACGCGCTGCTGCGAACTGCCGTGCGTGAAGGAGTCCGGCACCACCGCGCGGCCGGCGTTGCGCTGCAGCGTGTCGTCGCCGATCGCGCTCGCCGCGTTCAGTGCCTCCTCCGCGTCGCCCGGCTCGAGCACGCCCGCGGCCTCGGCGTGCCGCGCCCAGAGGCCCGCATAGCAGTCGGCCTGCAGCTCGAGGCGCACCGAGAGCTGGTTGCCCTCGACCTCGCCGACGCGCCGCCTGAGCTCCTGCACGCGGCCCGAGGCGCCGAGCAGGTTCTGCACGTGGTGGCCGACCTCGTGCGCGATCACGTAGGCGCGCGCGAAATCGCCGCCCGCGCCCAGTCGCGCGTCGAGTTCGCCGAAGAACGACAGGTCGATGAACACGCGCTCGTCGGCGGGACAGTAAAAGGGGCCCATCGCCGCCTCGGCGAATCCGCAGGCGGATTCGACTGCGCCGCTGAAGAGCACGAGCGTCGGTTCACGGTACTCGCCGCCCAGCTCGCGGAACACGGCACCCCAGGCCTGCTCGGTGTCTGCGAGCACGACCGCGACCTGCCCGCGCCACTCGGCCTCGGTCGCGGATTCGACATAGGGTTCCTGCTCGACCTGGGTCGTGCCGACGCCCTGCATGACGACCGAGGGATCCACCCCGAAGTACATCGCGAGCAGCACGAGCGCGACCGTGCCGATGCCGCCGCCGACCAGGCCGCGGCGCACGCGCATGCCGCGGCGGTCCTCGATGTTGTCGCTCTGACGCCTGCCCTGCCAGCGCATGGCCATTCACCCCGCAACGGTGTGTGAGGTGGGTATCATGTCACTCGAGCATCATGAAGGCACTCATCGACACCCTCGAGGCCTGGTTCGGCGACGCCTGGCAGGCGCCGCTGATGGCGGCCGGACGCGTGGCCGTGATCCTGCTGCTGGCATTGCTCGCCCAGCGCGGCGCGCGCCGGCTGCTGCGCCTGCTGCGCCAGCGCATGACCGCGGCCACGGAGGACGCCGCGCACGTGCGGCGCGTCGAGACCGTGTTCCGCGTGTTGCGCTACTTCCTGACTGCGATCATCGTGCTCATCGCGGGCCTGCTGGTGTTGTCGGAGCTCGGCGTGTCCATCGCCCCCATCCTGGGCGCGGCGGGCATCGTCGGCATTGCGCTGGGTTTCGGCGCGCAAAGCCTGGTGAAGGACTATTTCACCGGCTTCTTCCTGCTGCTCGAGAACCAGGTCGCGCGCGGCGACGTGGTGCGCATCGCGGACTGCAGCGGCCTGGTCGAGGACATCACCCTGCGCTACATCCGGCTGCGCGATTTTGCGGGCAACGTGCATTACGTCCCGAACGGCCTGGTGACGACGGTGACGAACATGAGCCGCGACTTCGCCTACGCCGTGATGGACGTCGGCGTGGCCTACCGCGAGGACCTGGACGAGGTGTTCGCGGTGATGCGGGAGACCGCCGCGGCGCTGCAACAGGACCCGGCGTTCGCCGCGCGCATCCTCGAGCCGCTGGAGATCGCCGGGGTGGAGAACCTCGCGGATTCGGCCGTCGTCATCCGCTGCCGCTTCCGGACCCGCGTGCTCGAGCAATGGACGGTGCGCCGGGAGTACCTCAGGCGGCTGAAATCCGCGTTCGACGCCCGCGGCATCGAGATTCCCTTCCCGCAGCTCACGATCAGTAGAGCGAGTACTCCCGGGCCAGCAACCAGGTCAGGGTGACCCACATCAGCGCCGTGAGCGGGAGCCCGGCGCGCACGAAGTCCTGGAAGCGGTAGCCCGCGGCCGACATGACCATCAGGTTGGTCTGGTAAGCCATCGGCGTCGCATAGCAGAGATTGCAGCCGAACAGCACGGCCAGCACGAAGGGCCGCGGATCCACGCCCATGGTCGCCGCCATCGCAATCGCGACCGGCGTGCCGATGATCGCGGCAGCGTTGTTCGAGACGAAGTTCGTGATCACGGTCATCAGCAGCATCAGCGCAGCGAGCATGACGACCGCTGGCACATATTCGTGCAGCCAGGCCAGCGCGGTGCCCGCGCCCGAAATCATGCCGGTCACCGTCAGCGCCTCGCCGAGCGCGAGGCTCGCGACCACGATCATGACGATCTTCGACGAGAGCGCGTCGGTGGCTTCGCGCCAGCCCAGGCAGCCGGTCAGCAGCATGGCCGCGACGCCCACGGCCGAGGCGAGCACCATTGGCAGAACCCCGGTCGCCGCCATCGCGACCACGCCGGCCATGATCGCGAGCGCGACCGGGGCCCGGCGGGTATGCGGCAGGACCGCCATGGCATCGAGCATCAGCACGCCTGCGGAGGCCCGCAGGGCTTCGACCTGGTCCCGGTGGCCGCGCACCAGCAGCACGTCGCCCGGGCGCAGCAGCGCGTCGTCGGGGTCCACGGGATGCTCGCGTCCGGGCCGGTGGATGCCGATGACAGCGAGCCGGTGCTGGTCCGCGAACTGGCGCGCGCTCGAGGCCGCCCCCGAGAGATCCGCCTCCGAGGTGATCAGCGCCTGTGCGAAGGTCTGGTCCGGGGCGCCCGGGATCTCGTCCCGCTCGCGCGCATGCAGCCAGGCGCCGAGCACGGCGCCGTACTCGCGCAGGTCCTCCGGGGTGGCGCGGACCAGCAGCCGGTCGCCGGCGTGCAGCACCACGTCCGGCAGCGGCGCGATTTCGATGCCGCGGCGGACGATCCTGAGCACCCGGAAGCCGCGCGCGCGTTTCGCCAGCTGCTGGAGCGCCTTGCCGGCCGCGAATCCGCCCTGGTTCAGCTCGAGCGCGGCGTCGAAGGCGAGCGGCGCGCCCTGAGGGCGGCCGCCGGCATCCTTCGGCAACAATCGCGGCACCACCAGCCACAGGTAGGGCAGCGCGATGGCGGCCGCGATCACGACGATGTGGGTGAAATCGAACAGCCCGAACGCAGGCACGCCGAGGCTCGCCGCGATGCCGACCACCAGCAGGTTGGTCGAGGTGCCGATGGTCGTCGCCATGCCGCCGATCAGCACCGCATAGTTCATCGGCAGCAGCGTGCGCGAGGCGCTGGTCCCGGTGCGCGCCGCGATTGCGACCAGCACCGGCATGAGCAACACGACCACGGGCGTATCGTTGACGAAGCCGCTGACGGCGAAGCAGAACACCAGGATCAGGACGAACGCGAGCTGCGGCGCGTACGCCCACAGGCGCGCGAGCTGGCGCACCACCGGCTCGAGCGCGCCGGTCGTGGTGAGCCCGTGGCCGAGCACCATCAGGAAGCAGATCGTCACCAGCGCCGAGTTGCCGAAACCGGCCAGGAACTGCTCGGGTCCCAGCGGCCGGTCGCCGCGCTGGTAGGGGAACACGCCGAACAGCAGCATCAGCGCCAGCAGCGCGAGCAGCGCCGTGCTCTGCACGGGCAGGCGCTCCTTGGCGAACAGGTAGAAGGTGCCGACCGTGATCGCGAGCACCGCGCCCGCGTGCCAGTCGATCAGCTCGACGAAGCCCAGATCCACGGCAGGTAGTGGTCGATGAAGAAGGCGGCGAACAGCAGGGCGAGGTAATTCACCGAGTAGCGGAAGGTGCGCATCGGCAGGTCGGCGCGGTCGCTATGGCGAAGCTGCCAGGCATAGCGCAGGAACAGCGCGTCGAGCACCAGCGCCGCGGCCAGGTAGAACAACCCGGCCATGCCGGTCAGGAACGGCAGCACGGTGATGACCGTCAGCAGCACGGTGTAGTACCAGATGAACTGCTTGGTGTACTCGACGCCGTGGGTGACCGGCAGCATCGGGATGCCGACGCGGGCGTACTCGTCGCGGCGCGCGATGGCGAGCGCCCAGAAATGCGGCGGCGTCCAGGCGAAGATGATCAGGAACAGCAGCAGCGCATCGGGATGGATGCCGCCGGTGACGGCGGTCCAGCCGAGCACCGGTGGTGCGGCGCCGGCGGCGCCGCCGATCACGATGTTCTGCGGCGTCGCGCGCTTGAGCCAGACGGTGTAGA
>CAZYPM010000049.1:3031-5862 GCA_964649205.1 uncultured Steroidobacteraceae bacterium | reverse complement strand
AGGAACATGCCGACGATCGCGGTGAACACGATCAAGGAGACCACTCTCGGCTTGGTCAGCTCGAAGTAGTCGCGTGCGGTCGCCCGGGTGGGGGAAACGGCCTCGGCCCTGTGGTCGGTCACGCTCATGAGTGAAGGGATGCTACCACGGCGGGCTCAGGGCATCGGCGGCAGGCCGGTGTGCAGCGCGGCCCGCTGCACCACGTACTCGCACAGCCCGCGCAGGAAGTCGGAAACCACGCGCACGCGCGCGAGGCGCTGCGCCGCCGGGGTGTGGACGATCGAGAGCGGCGGCCCGTGGCGCGTGTGCTCCATCAGCACGATCGCGAGGTTGCCCTCGACGAGCTCGCGCGCCGCCAGCAGGTCCATGGTCTGGGCGATGCCGACGCCTCTCGCAGCCGCGAGCATCACCGCCTCGCCCTCGTTGACGCTCATGCGGAATTTCGGCTCGAACGGCGGGTCCGGCTCGGTCGCGAACAGCCACGGCCGCGGATGGGTCCCGCCCGGCGGGATCGAGCCGATCAGCGCGTGGTCGGCGAGATCCGCGATGGTCTGTGGCCGCCCATGGCGCGCGAGATAGACGGGCGAGGCGCAGGTGATCCAGCGCGAGCCGGCAACGCGCAGCGCCACCAGGTTGGGGTCGGTGACGGTGCCCGCGCGCACCGCGAGGTCCACGCCGTCGCGCACCAGGTCCACGACCCGCTCGTTGAAGCGCAGCTCGATGTCGATGCCGGGATAGCGAGCGAGAAAGTCGGGCAGCCTCGGCAGCAGGATGTGGCGGCCGAAGGAGCCGGGCACGTCCACGCACACACGCCCGGTCGGCTGCTCCTTGCCGCGGCGCAGCGTTTCCTCCGCCGCGGCGAGCTCGGCGAAAACCCGCTTGCAGTGGCCAAGGTAATCGTTGCCGGCGGGCGTGAGGGCGACCTTGCGCGTGGTGCGGTTCAGGAGCTTGAGGCCGAAGCGCTTCTCGAGCCGGTGCACGTGGGTGCTGACCATGGCCCGGGACAGGTTGAGCTCGTCGGCCGCGCGCGTGAAGGAGCCGAGTTCCGCGACCCGGCTGAAGGCGCGCATGGCCTGGAAGTCTTCCACCCCGTATTAGTTATTCTTATTGAACAATAAAGTCAATGTTAGGCCATTTATCGGAACAATTCTGGACGGTACTGTCTCTCCCGAGTTCAACGGGAGACGCCCATGTTCCTCTTCAATCGTTCAGGGATCGCAGTCGTTCTGGCGCTCGTGATCGCCGGCCTGCCGGTCCTGATCCAGTTCGCCTGAAGCCCGCGAGCGCGAGACCGCGGGCGGATCAGGGCCGGTAGCGGCCCACTTCCGGACGCGGGCTCAGGTAGCGCAGCAGCGCCACCATCGCCAGCACGATCGCCGCGGCTCCCGCGTTGTGCGCGGTGCCGAGCCACAGCGGCCAACCCTGCCAGATGAGATTCATCCCGATCGCGATCTGAAGGCCGAGCGCGACGAACAGCGCCGTTGCCGCCGCACGCGCGGCGAAAGTCTGCGCGCGCCGCCAGGCGCCGATGATGGGCAGCAACAACACGAGCGCGGTGAGGTAGGCGCCGAGCCGATGCGTGTAGTGGATCGCGACGCGCGCCGGGGCATCCAGCACGCCGCCCTCGTAGTCGATGCCGAGCCCGCGCCACAGCACGAAGGCATTCCTGAAATCCATGTCCGGCCACCACGTTCCGTGGCAGGTCGGGAAGTCCGCGCAGGCCGCGGCGGCGTAGTTCGTGCTGGTCCAGCCGCCGAGTGAGATCTGTGCCAGCACGACGATTGCCGCGACGATCGCGAGCCGGCGCACCGGCCGTTCCGCAGCTTTCAGCTCGCGCCGCTCCGGGGGCAGTGCGAGCCACCACAGCAGCCCGAGCGTCGCGAGTCCGCCCAGCAGGTGCAGCGTGACGATCAGCGGTTTCAGCAGCAACGTCACGGTCCACATGCCGAGCAGCGCCTGTAAAACGAGCAGCCCGAGAAGAACCCACGGCAGCACGCGCGGCTGCGCGGGATCGCGCCGGTTCCAGACCGACAGCGCCGCGAGCGCGAGCACCAGCAGGCCGAGCGCGCCCACGATGTAGCGGTGCACCATCTCGTTCAGCGCTTTCTGGTAATCGAAGGGGCGGTCGGGGTTTTCCGCGTTGATTTCGTCCACGCGGTCGATCAGCTGCGAGGGGTGGACGTGGCCGTAGCAGCCCGGCCAGTCGGGACAGCCGAGGCCGGCGTTGGTGAGCCGCACCCAGGCGCCGACCACGACCACGATGGCGCACAGCACCGTCGCCACGAGCGCGGCGCGGCGGAACCAGACAAGACCCGGGGTGCCCATTGCTGCCGAACTCCCTAACCGATGCGCGACAGGCGCAGCAGCCGCTCGAGATCCTTCAGCAGGCCGCGGCCTGCGCCGGCGGAAGGGTAACTCATCACGAGGTTGCCATGCGGATCCACGATATAAATGCGGCGCCCGCCGCCCGGGTCCCGCGGGAACAGGCCACGCAGTAATTCGCCGTCCGCGCCCGTCGCCGCGAGCACCAGGACATCGGACTCCCTGAGCACCGCAATGTCCGGCGTGCAGCAGCCCCCGTCATGCAGCAGCACGCGCCGCACGCGCGGGATGTCCTTGTCGAGCGCGAGGCGCACGCGGCCCAACTCCTCGAGTGCCGCCACGCAGGCCGGGTCGCAGGGACCGGCGTGCAGCAGCACGAGCGACCAGCTTCCGCGCAGCGCCGCGGAGGGCAGCGGGCGCGGCGGGTCGACGAGTTCGCCATGCTGCGCGCCAGGCGCCGGCCGCCAGCCGGAGGAAAAGTAGAGCCAGGTGGCCGCCGCGAGCGGCAC
>CAZYPM010000049.1:0-2931 GCA_964649205.1 uncultured Steroidobacteraceae bacterium | reverse complement strand
TTGACGAGCACCGCGCTGCCGTCGGCGAGCAGGAGCGGCGTCAGCACCTCGACGCCGGCGACGCCGGCGCGGATCCGGTTGTCCAGCAGGAACTGGTGGCCGGCGTCGTAGCTGCCGCGGGCGACCACGCGCTGGTACCGCGGCAGCGCGCCGCCGGCCGGCGGCAGCTCGATCGCTGGTCCGGCGCTCTGGAAATCCGCGGCCAGCGCGCGCTTTTCGGCGCCGCGGTCCAGTTGCCAGCAGCCCAGGGCGACAAAGGCGCTGACGGCCGCCACGGTTGCCACCGTGGCCGGCGCGCGCGGCGCAAATCGCCATCGGCCCCGAATCAGCACCGGGCTATACTTCGCCATCCGGACAACCGGGGCGGATCCATGACTGGCGTCAAGTGGCTGGTGCTGCTCATCTTCTTCGCGATCGTGCTGTCCCTGGTCTCGGCCATGGTGCAACTGGTGCACGACTACAAGGGCGAGACGCGGCGCATGGTGCGCGCGCTCTCGATCCGCGTCGGCCTGTCCATCGTGCTCTTCATCGTGCTCTGGATGACCTGGAAGCTCGGCTGGATCGAGCCGCACGGCGTCGGCGGCTGAATCGGCGCCGGCCGGCGGAACTCCTCAGTCCTGAACCTTGCGCAGCGCCCGGATCGAGGGCAGGTTGCGCCACGCCCCCGCGACGTCCATCCCGAAGCCGAACACGAACCGGTCGGGGACCTCGACGCCGGTGAAGTCCGCCTGCACGGCCGGCCGCTCGCCGCGCCGCTTCACGGCGAACGCCGCGATCAGCACTTCGACCGCGCCCTGCTCGAGCAGGCGCGCCCTGATGGCCGCGAGCGTGCGGCCCTCGTCCAAAATGTCGTCGACCAGCAGCACCGTGCGCCCGCGCACGGGATCGTGCGGACCGGCGATCCAGACCAGCTCGCCGCCGCTGGTGTTCTGGCCGTAGCGGCGCACGTGCACGTAGCTGAGCTCGAGCGGGAAGGCCAGGCGCGGCAGCAGCTGGCCCGCGAAGATCAGGCCGCCGTTCATCACGGTGATCACGAGCGGGTGATGGCCGGCGAGCCTGGCGCTGATCTCGACCGCCAGGCGGTCCAGCGCGGCCTGGACTTCGGCTGCGCTCACGACCTCGTCCGAGCGGGGCAATTCGCTGATCACCCGCCAATTTTACTCGTCCCGGCGCCGCTGCGACGAAGCGATTGACGCCCGCGGCCGGGCGTTCGTCCACCTCATCCTCCCTGCCGGAGAATGGTGCCGGGTCAAACATTTCGAACATGTTCATCTTTGTGGCCGACCCACCCAAGATGAACATGTTCGAAATGTTTGACCCGGCACCATCGGGAGCGCCTGTGAACCTGACCGAAAGATCGCTGAAGAGCCCGATCAGCGTCGCCGTCGGCGTCGGCCTGGTCATCGTGCTGGGCATCGTCGCGCTGATTCGGCTGCCGGTGCAGCTGTTCCCGGACATCGAGGAGCCGGTCATCACGATCTTCACCGGCTGGCGCGCGGCCGCGCCTACCGAGGTGGAGTCCGAGCTGATCGAGCCGCAGGAACAGGCGCTGCGCGGGCTCGCCGGGCTGCAGGAGATCCAGTCATTCGCCGGCGCCGGCGGCGCCTTCATCAACCTCCAGTTCGCGATCGGCACCGACATGGGCCGCACGCTGATCGACGTGATCGCGCGCATGAACCAGCTGCCGCCGCTGCCGCGCGACGCGGACGCGCCGCGCATCTCGCTCGGCGAGAACGGCGGCAACGGCCCGAACGACACGCTGTCCTGGTTCTTCGTGCAGCTCAAGCCCGGTACGCCCGGGCCGGTGGAGAACTACCGGCGCGAGGTGGAGGAACTGTTCCGCTCGCGCATCGAATCGATCCCGGGTGTCGGCACGGTCAACGTCAACGCCGGCGCACCCGACGAGCTGCGCATCGAGTTCGATCCCTACCGGGCGGCCGAGCTCGGCATCCCGATCCCGGCGATCGTCAGCGTCGCCGGCAGCGCCGACGACGTCTCCGGCGGCTTCGCGGAGCTCGGCCGGCGCCAGTACACGCTGCGCTTTGCCGGCCGCTACCAGCCGGCGGACCTCGGCGAGCTGGTGCTCGACTGGCGCGACGGCCGGCCGGTGCGTCTCGCCGACGTCGCCACCATCTCGGTCGAGCGCGGCGACCGCAATTCGCTTGCGGTGCAGAACAACAACCCGGCGATCGCGATCCAGATCATCAAGGAATCGGGCGCCGACGTGCTGGCGACGCTCCAGGCCGTCAAGGCCGAGATCGCCGAGCTGCGGGACGGCCCGCTGGCCGAGCTCGGGCTCGGCATCGAGCAGTCGTTCGATCCCTCGGTGTTCATCAACCAGGCGCTCGGCCTGGTGGGCGGCAACCTGGTCGCCGGCGTGATCCTGGCGATCGTCGTGCTGTGGCTGTTCCTGCGCCAGTTCCGCTCGACGCTGCTGGTCGGTGTCGCGATCCCGGTGTCGGTGCTCGCGACCGTGCTCGTCATGATGGTCACCGGCCATTCTCTCAACGTCATTTCGATCGCGGGCATCGCCTTCGCGGTCGGCATGACGCTCGACGCCGCGACCATCGTGCTCGAGAGCATCCTGACGCGCCGCGAGCGCGGGCTGTCACCGCTGCAGGCGGCGCTGGAGGGCGCGACCCAGGTGTGGCCGGCGCTGTTCGCCTCCACGCTCACGACCATCATCGTGTTCCTGCCCGTCATCTTCATGAAGAACGTCGAGGGGCAGCTGTTCGCCGACCTCGCGCTCACCATCTCGGTCGCGATCGCGATGTCGTTGCTGACCGCGATGACCGTCCTGCCGGTCGCCGCGTCGCGCTGGCTGACGCTGACGACGGCGGAGGCGACGCGCAAGGCGGCGGAATGGCCGCGCCGGCTCGGCGACCGCATGGCGGCGCTCACCGACAGCCCGCGCCAGCGCAAGATCACGAT
>CAZYPM010000048.1:4631-12341 GCA_964649205.1 uncultured Steroidobacteraceae bacterium | reverse complement strand
AGCTCGCGGATCGGGTGGTCGAATACGGAGAACTGGCCCGCTTCCTGCCAGCGGCCGGAGCGAACCAGCGCCTGGTAGCCGGCGAGGCGGTGCGTCAGTGCGAGCAGCAGCGCGAACACGTGCTGCACCACCGAGGGCGTGCAGTAATCGCGCAGGTTGCAGACCGCGACGCCGGCCTCGCGCGCGGCCGCCGTGTCCACGTTGTTGGTTCCGGTCGCGGTCAGCGCGATGAGCCGGAGCTGACGGTTGCCCGCGATCGCCCTGCGATCCAGCACCGCCTTGTTGGCCAGCACGACCTGGAAGCCCTCGATCCGGGCTGCGACCTCTGCATCCGGCGTGCGCTCGTGCAGCACGACACCCGGCAGGACCCGCGCCAGCGGCCCGGTGTCGAGGTCGCCGCTGCTGACCGTTCCAAAGTCGAGGAAGACGGCCTTCAGGAGCGCTCCTTGAGCAGCTGGTCCACGAGCGCCGTGATGTGCCGGTTCTGCTCCTCATAGTGCACGCCGGTCGCGGGGCCGTTGAAGCCGGTGTGCACCTCGCGCACGACGCCCGTGCGGTCCACGGCGATCATGGTCGGGTAGCCGCGGAACGCCGCGAGCTGCGGCAGCTTCTTCAGCACATCGTCATCGCTCGTGGTGCCCGCGATCAGCACCGGGTAGCCGATGTCGAACTTCTGCACGAACGCCCGCGCGGCCGAGGAGGCGCTCGCGAAGTCCGGCGTGTACTCGAACATGAGCTGGATCACCTCGAGGCCCTGCGTGCGCCGGGTCGCCAGCAGCTCGCGCAGGAACACCGCCTCGTCGTGGCAATTCGCGCACCAGCTGCCGCCGATGGTGATCAGCACCACCTTGCCCGTGTAGCGCTCCGACGGAAATGCGTGCATGCCGCCGTCGAGGTCCGGGAAGCTGAATTCGAGGCGCTCGAACCCCGGCTTGAGCGAGGAGAGCGTTGCCGGATCCGGCAGCTTCGCGTCGGGGTCGCGCCGCGCGACCCAGGTGTCGTGCGTGCCGCCCTGGGAGTGGAAATCGCCGGCCAGGACGCCGTCCGCGCCGAGCCGCGCGAGGTACAGGTACGCGCTGCCGCCGTCGAAGCGCGACAGGAACAGCGTGTCGCCGCGCGCCTCGCCGGCGAGGTAGCGGTCGTCGCCCGAGGGCCGCAACACCGTGCCCTGCACGACGTGGCCCTGCTGGGTCAGCTCGAGGATGGCCGGGCGCTCGGTGCCTTCGTCGTCGCGGAAGGTGAGTGCCCAGCGGCCGGAGAAATCGGCGGGCGCGGCATCCGGTTTCGGGAAGAAGCGCCAGTCCTGGCCCGGCACGCCGACGAAGCGCACCGTGCGGATCACCCCGCGCGGCCGCAGGAAGTTGATCTGGCCCTCGAAGCGCGCGTCCTTGAAGCGCGCCTCCAGCTTGTGCGGGTAGCCCGGCATGCGGATCTCGAGGCGGTCGCCCTCCAGGCGCACGTCCGGTGCGCGCGCGCGCTCCGGGCCGTTCACGAGGTAGGCGACGATCGCGCCGTTCTCGCGCGTGAGTTCCAGCCCGAACGGCAGGTCGCCGCCGGCGACGGAGAGCACGCCGCGGTAGCTGCCGAGCGGCGGGGCGCCGGCCGAAGGACTTCCGCCGTCGCAGGCCAGCAGCAGGCTGCCGAGCAGGACGTACAGCAACGGCAGCCGGCGCGAAGCAGGCATCGGCGTCACGACAGCGTGGAGGCCGGGCGCGGGAAGCCGTCGGCGCCCGCGCGCCAGGGCTCCCAGGCGATGGCGACGCGCCCGATCGCGATGTCGGACTTGCGCGGCGCGATGCGCAGGCGCACCAGTTCCACCTGCGCGTGGTCGAGCGACGCGGTGAGTTCCGCCGCTTCCCGCTCGATGCCTTTCAGGAGTTCATCACGCTGCGCCGCCAGCGCCTCGAGGCTCTCGCCGGCGCGCTCGATGTCGCCGCGCTCGCTGAACACGCGCCCGGCGTGGCGCGCGGCCGAGCCCGCGCGCGTGGCCGCGGTGCTGCGCCCGCCGAAAATGGCGCCCAGCACCGAGGTACCGATGGAGACCGCCGTGTCGAGCTTGCGCTGCGAGTACTGGGACTTCTCGCGCTCGACGCGCTGCTCGGCCGCGCGGATCCGGTTCTCCAGCGACTGCAGCTTCGCGGCGTGTTTCGCGCGCAGCTTGGCGACCGCATCGTCCCGGTGCTCGCGCAGCGCCAGCGCCAGGCGCGCGCGGAAGTCGCCCTCGCTTTCGCCGGGATTCGAGGTCATCTTGAGGCTCCGGCAGGAGAGCAGCTCGACCGCGCCGTCCTGGTAGAGTCGGGCGGCAAGCGCCTTGCCCCATTCCGCGTAGTTCTTCGCGGCCAGCGCGGCTGCCGGCAGCTCGGCGAACGATGCGCCGTCCACCGGACCGTCGGCCAATGCCGCGTCGAGGCTGGCGACCGCGGTCGCATCCGCCCAGGCGGGCGCGCCATCGCCGTCGGCGAACGGGGCCAGCCAGGCGTTGCGGGTCCAGGCATCCACGCCCGCGGACTTGTCCGCGTAATGCAGCTCGGCGGTCGCCGCCACGCGCGGCCGGTAGCTGAGCTCGCCGCTGCCCGGCTTCGCCGCCAGGAACACTTCCTGCACGCCCGCCGGCAGCACCGGCCGCGCGGCGGGCTTTGCCTGCGCGGTGGCAGCCGGCGCGGCGGCGGGAGCCGCGGCCTTGCGCGCCGCCATCAGGCGCGTGATCTCGGGCAGCGTCAGCGGGCCGCGCAGCCAGCTCATCGCCCAGCGCGTGCGGAACAGCAGCGGCTGGTCGTCGTGCACGTTCCTCATCAGGAACACGCGCGGCGCAATGCCCGCCATCAGCTTCTCGAGCGTGGCGCGGTCGAAGCCCTGGCCCACCAGCGCGCTCGACAATCCGTCGATCACGCGCTGCTGGTCGCGCTCCGTCTGCAGCCGCCCGATGAACCAGGTGCCGGCATTCGACAGGCCCTTGTAGTCGAGGTCCACCGGGTTTTGCGTGGCCAGCACCACGCCGAGGCCAAAGGCGCGCGCCTGTTTCATCAGCGTCAGCATTGGCAGCTTCGACGGCGGCATCGCCGAGGGCGGGAAAAAGCCGAAGATCTCGTCCATGTAGAACAGCGCGCGCAGCGCGGAGGTGCCGGGCTGCTGGCGCATCCAGGCGACCAGCTCGTTCGCGATCAGGGTCACGACGAACATGCGCTCGGCGTCGGTCAGGTGCGCGATGGAGACGATCGAGATGCGCGGCTTGCCCTCGGGCGTGAACAGCAGGCGCTGGACGTCCAGCGGCTCGCCCTCGAGCCAGACGCCGAAGCCCGGCGAGGCGAGCAGGTTGTTGATCGCCATCGCGAGCTCGAGCCGCTCTTTCGATGGATAAAACGTCTCCACGTCGAACACGCCGACTTTTTCGAACGGCGGTTTCTGGATCGCGCCGATCAGCCCGGCGAGGTCGAGTGCATGCCCTTTCGTCCAGGCGGCGTCCACGATCGACGACAGCAGGATGTGCTCGCGGCTCTTGAGCGGGTCCGCGGCGATGCCGACCAGCCCGAGCAGCCCGGCGACGGTCGCGGAGATGCGGTCGCGCGTCGCGGCCGGATCGGATCCCTGGGCCGGCGGCGCGAACGACCGCAGCACGGAAAGCGAGAGCCCGGCCGTGCTGCCGGGCGTGTAGACCGCGATGTCCACGGCATCGCGGAACCTGCGGATGCGCGCGCCGTCCTGGCCCCATTCCGCCAGGCCGTTCTTCCAGGTCTCGGCGGTCTTCGCGGCGAGCGCCGCGGGCGTCGTGCCCTTGCGCTCCGCCTCGGCCGCGTCGATCCAGGGCTCGAACTCCGCCGGCGTCAGATCCGGGAAAGTGAGCATCAGGTTGGCGATGTCGCCCTTCGGGTCGATGACCAGCGCCGGGATGCCGTCGAGCGCGGCCTCCTCGAGCAGCGAGACGCAGAGTCCGGTCTTGCCGCTGCCGGTCATGCCGACGCAGACCGCGTGCGTGGTCAGGTCCTTCGAGTCGTACATCAGGGGCGCGGTGGCGGTCGCGTCCTTGGCGGGGTCGTACTCCCGGCCCAGGTAGAAAGCGCCCAGTTTTTCGAAGTCGCTCATGCGCCGGATTATACTGGCCGCCCACCCATGTACGGCACGAAACCCATGATGCGAGCCACCCTCGCGGCCGTGGCGGCCGCCGCTGCTCTTTGCGCCCACGCCCAGGAACCGGCGGCCGACCCGAACGCGGCGGCCCGCGCCTTCTTCGAGCGCGCGCTCGACGAGCGCCTGCAGACCGATCCCGGGCTCGCGGCCAGCCTCGGCCTGCGGATCGGTTACGACCGCTGGCCGGACCCCACGGAGCAGGGTGACGCGGAGCGCCTGGCGATGGCCGAGCGCCATCTGCGCGAGCTGCGGACCATCGACCCGGCGAAGCTCGACGACGCCACGCGTCTTTCGTGGCAGGCCTTCGAGCTCGCCGAGCAGCGGCGCATCGCGCGCCACCGCTGGCGCAACCACAACTACCGCTTCGACAAGAACGGCAGCCACGTCTCGCTGCCGGCCTTCCTGATCAATACCCACCGGGTCGAGACCGAGGCTGACGCGATCGCCTACGTGCGCCGGCTCGAGGGCGTGCGCGAACTGATGGAGCGCCAGCTCGAACGGGCGACCGCCGCGGCGAAGACCGGCGTCCTGCCGCCGAAGTTCGTGTTCGCCTACGTGGTGGAGGACGCCGGCAACGTCATCCGCGGCCGTCCCTTCGACGAGGGCCCCGCCGACAGCCCGCTGTTCGCGGACTTCCGCGGCAAGGTGACGGCGCTTGCCATCGAGGAGGCGAAGAAGGAATCGCTGCTCGCGCGCGCAGAGCTCGCGCTGCTCGGCTCGGTGCGTCCCGCCTACGATGCGGTCATCGCCTGGGCGCGCGAGACGGAGAAGCAGGCGACCGAGGACGACGGCGTCTGGAAGCTGCCGGACGGCGCCGCCTATTACGACTACCTGCTCGAGAACTTCACCACCACGAAGCTGACGGCGGAGGAGATCCACGCGATCGGCCTGCGCGAAGTCGCGCGCATCCATGAAGCCATGCGCGGCGTCATGAAACAGGTCGGCTTCGAGGGCGACCTGGCCGCATTCTTCGAATTCATGCGCACGGATCCGCAGTTCTACTACGAGGACAGCGAGGCGGGACGCACCGCGTGGCTGGCGGATGCGAACCGCTACATCGACGGCATGCGCGAGAAGCTGCCGCAGCTCTTCATCACGCTGCCGAAGACGGACGTGGTGGTGAAGGCGGTCGAGCCATTCCGCGAGAAGTCCGCCGGCAAGGCGTTCTACCAGCGTCCCTCGCTCGACGGCACGCGCCCGGGCGTGTTCTACGGCAACCTGTACCAGATGAAGGAGATGCCGAAGTACGAGCTGGAGGCGCTGGTCTACCACGAGGCGATCCCCGGCCACCACATGCAGATCGCGATCGCGACCGAGGAGGAGACGCTGCCGCGCTTCCGCCGCCTCGGCGGCTACAGCGCCTACTCCGAGGGCTGGGGTCTCTACAGCGAGCGGCTCGGCAAGGAGCTCGGTTTCTATTCCGATCCCTACTCCGAGTTCGGCCGCCTCGCGCTCGAGCTGCATCGGGCGGTGCGCCTGGTCGTGGACACCGGCCTGCACGCCAAGCGCTGGACCCGCGAACAGACCATCCGCTACCACGTCGAGAACAGCCCGACCGGGGAGGACGCGGCGATCCGCGCGACCGAGCGCTACATCCTCAATCCCGGGCAGGCAACCTCGTACATGATCGGCATGCTCAAGATCGTGGAGCTGCGCGAGCGCGCGGCCGCGGCGCTTGGCGAGCGTTTCGATCTCCGCGAGTTCCATGACCTGGTGCTGCGCACCGGCGCGGTGCCGCTGACCGTGCTCGAGTCCGAGGTGGAGCGCTGGATCGCGAGCCGGCGCGCGTGAACGTGTCGCGCCCCGAGGTCCGGCCGTTCCTGCACCAGCCGACGGGCACCTGGAGCTACGTGGTCGCCGACCCGGCGACGCGCCGCGCGGCGGTGATCGACCCGGTGCTGGACTTCGACATGAAATCCGGGCGCTGCTGGACCGAGTCCGCCGACACGATCATTGCGTTCATCCGTGAACGGGGGCTGACGATCGACTGGATCCTGGAGACGCACGCGCATGCCGACCACCTGAGCTCGGCGCCCTGCCTTCAGGCCGAAACGGGCGGGAAGATCGCGATCGGGCAAGGCATTCGCCAGGTGCAGCGCACCTTCCGCGACGTCTTCAACCTCGGACCGGATTTCGCAGTGGATGGCAGCCAGTTCGACCGCTTGCTCGCGGACGACGAGGAGTTCCAGATCGGCTCGCTGGCCGCGCGCGCCATCCCGACGCCGGGCCACACCAGCGACAGCCTGAGCTACCTGGTCGGCGATGCGGTGTTCACCGGCGACTCCATCTTCATGCCGGACGGCGGCACGGCGCGCTGCGACTTCCCGGGCGGGGACGCGAAGCGGCTCTACGCCTCCATCCAGCGGCTCTACGCGCTGCCGCCGCAGACGCGCGTGTTCGTCTGCCACGACTACGGGCCGGGCGGACGCGAGGTCGCCTGCGAGACGACCATCGCGGCCGAGCGCGCGGGCAACATCCACCTGCGCGACGGCACGACGGAAGCAGAGTTCGTGGCCCTGCGAACCAGGCGCGACGCGGGCCTCGACGTGCCGAACCTGCTGTACCCATCCGTGCAGGTGAACATCCGCGCCGGGCGGCTGCCGGACGAGGAATCGAACGGCAGGCGCTACCTCAAGCTGCCGCTGTCCGGTTCGCCATGCCAGACCAGGTCCTGAGGTTCTGGTTCGAGGAGGCCGGTCCGGATCGATGGTGGAAGGCGGACCCGGCCTTCGACGAAGCGATCCGCGAGCGGTTTTCGGCCACCTGGAACAGGGCCGCGCGAGGCGAGCTGCACGGATGGCGCGCGCAGCCGCGCGGGCGCCTCGCGGAGATCATCGTGCTCGACCAGTTCTCGCGGAACCTGTTCCGCGGCTCGCCGCTCGCCTTTGCCCAGGATCTCGCGGCGCTGGTGCTGGCGCAGGAAGCGGTCGCCGCCGGTGTGCACCTGCAGCTGGTCCCGGTGGAGCGGGCATTCCTGTTCCTGCCCTACATGCACAGCGAGTCGCGCGAAATCCACGCCGTCGCCGAGCGGCTCTATCGCGAGCATGCGCCGCCCGGGAACTACGATTTCGAGCTCCGGCACAAGGCGATCGTCGACCGTTTCGGGCGCTACCCGCACCGCAATGCGACGCTGGGCCGTGCTTCGACTCCCGAGGAGGTCGAGTTCCTCAGGCAGCCGGGGTCGAGCTTCTGAACAATTCCGGGTCCGGCGGAGGGCCGGCAACGCCGCGCTTGACCGCCGCCGCCCGGCCGGCTGATACTCGGTGCCAGATGAACGCGAACCGCAAGGCCGTTGCCCGCAACTGGTGGTGGCGCTGCTCTCCGGAGTGGGCGCTGGTCGCGTAGTTCCCGTTTAGTTTTTCGGATCAACCAGGACCCACTTCCGGCCGCACCCGGGGTGGGTTTTTTGTCGTGCGCGTGAAATGACGTGAAACTGCCCTTCGACATCGCCGCGGACCTCGATACGCCGGTTTCGGCTTACCTGAAGCTGCGGCCCTTCCGTCCCCGCTTCCTGCTGGAGAGCGTGGAGCAGGGCCTGCGGCTCGGCCGTTACTCGTTCATCGGCTTCGGCGACTGCTTCGAGGT
>CAZYPM010000048.1:0-4531 GCA_964649205.1 uncultured Steroidobacteraceae bacterium | reverse complement strand
GCCCGAAGCCTGCTACGTCGCGCCGAAGTCGCTGCTGGTGTTCGATCACGTCTCGCGCGGCGTGACGCTGTTGCACGACGGCGACGAGACCGAGCGCGAATCGCTGCGCCGCGAGATCGTGGCGGCGCTCGCGGGGCCCCTGCCGCGCGGGCCGAAGGCCTACCGCCATTCGCCGGCGGCCGCGAGCCTTGTCCGCGGCGAGTTCGAGGGCGCGGTCGGGCGCGTGCGCGGGCACATCGCGGCCGGTGACGTGTACCAGCTGGTGCTGTCGGTGCGCTTCGAGGGCGAATGCGAGCACGATCCCTTCGAGGTCTATCGTGCGCTGCGCCTGCTCAACCCTTCGCCCTACATGTACTTCGTCGAGGCGGGCGGGCTCTCCGTCGTCGGCTCATCGCCCGAGGCGCTGGTGCGGCTCTCCGGCGGGCGGGCGGAACTGCGGCCGATCGCGGGCACGCGCCCGCGCGGCGACGATGCCGGAGAGGACCGCCGCCACGCGGAGGAGTTGCTGGCCGATACGAAGGAGGGTGCCGAGCACGTGATGCTGGTGGACCTGGCGCGCAACGATCTCGGGCGCGTCGCGCGCGCGGGTTCGATTCGCGTGAGTCCTTACCGCTCGATCGAGCGCTACAGTCACGTCATGCATCTCGTCAGCGGCGTGGACGGCGAGCTGGCGCCGGGCAAGGACGCCTTCGACCTGTTCGCGGCGGCATTCCCCGCGGGCACGCTGGTCGGCGCTCCAAAGGTACGGGCAATGGAATTGATCGACGAGCTGGAGCCCGTCGGGCGCGGTCTCTACGGCGGCACGGTCGGCTACTTCGGCAAGGGCGGCGACATGGACCAGGCCATCACCATCCGCACCATGGTGTTCGGCGAGGGCCGTTACAGCTACCAGGCGGGCGCCGGCATCGTCGCCGACAGCGACCCCGCGCGCGAGCACGAAGAAGTGCTCGCCAAGAGCGCGGCCATGCGCCGGGCGCTCGAGCTGGCGGGGGCGGGACTATGAGCCCGCGGCTGCTGCTGATCGACAACTACGACTCCTTCACCTACAACCTGGTGCAGGCCTTCATGGTGCTGGGGGCCGAGGTGCTGGTGCATCGAAACGACCGCATCACGGTCGCGGAAGCGGAGGCGCTCCAGCCCACACATCTCTGCATTTCACCGGGCCCTGGCACGCCCGCGGACGCGGGCGTCTCGACCAGGATGATCGAGCGTTTCGCGGGCGAGCTGCCGGTGCTGGGCGTCTGTCTCGGCCACCAGGCGCTGGTCGAGGTTTTCGGCGGCAGGGTCGGGCGCGCGCAACGGCTCATGCACGGCAAGACTTCGCTGGTCGAGCACCGCGGGCAGGGGCTGTTCTCGCAGCTGCCGAATCCCTTCGAGGCCGGCCGCTATCACTCCTTGATCGCCGAGCGCGAGAGCCTGCCGCAGGTGCTGGAGGAGACCGCCTGGACGCGCGAAGGCGAGATCATGGGCGTGCGGCACCGCGAGCTCGACGTCGAAGGCCTGCAGTTCCATCCCGAGAGCATCCTGACGCCGGAAGGCCCGAAGCTGCTTGCTGCCTTCCTCGCGCGCGGAGCGCTGCAATGAGCCGGCCGGGCGGCGCCGCACTCGACGCGCTGCTCGAGCGCAGGGACCTCTCCGAGGGCGCCGCCTTCGAGTTGATGATCTCGCTCACGGATCCCGCGATGCCGCCGGCAATGACGGGCGCACTGCTGGCCGCGCTTCGCATCAAGGGCGCGACCGCGGCGGAAGTGCGCGGTTTCGCGGGCGCGATGCGCTCGCTGGCGCGCCGGCCGCAGATCCCGAACGGATCGCCGGTCGTGGACGTCGTGGGCACGGGCGGCGACGGCTCGGGCAGCCTCAATCTCTCGACCGGCACGGCGCTGCTCGCCGCCGCCTGCGGCCTCCGCGTCGCCAAGCACGGCAACCGCTCGGTGTCCTCGCGCTCGGGCAGCGCCGACGTGCTGGAGGCGCTCGGGCTGCCGCTGCCGCTCGACGAGCACGCGGCGGCCGATTGCCTGGCGCGCACGGGTTTCACCTTCCTGTTCGCGCCGCACTATCACCCGGCGATGAAGGCGATCGCGCCGGTGCGCGCCGCGCTCGGCGTGCGCACGATCTTCAACCTGCTGGGCCCGCTCGCGAATCCCGCGCAGGCGCCCTACGGCCTGATCGGCGCCTGGAGCCTGGAGGTTGCGCGGCTGATGGCGGAGACGCTCGCCGGCATGCCGATCGAGCGCATGTTCGTGGTGCACGGGGATTCGGGCTGGGACGAGCCGACGCCGGCATCGCCCTTCACGCTGTTTGACGTGCGGCCGGGTGCGGTCAGCGAGACGCGCCGCAGCGCGTCTGACTTCGGCCTGCCGTCCTGCGCGCCCGAAGAGCTGCTCGGCGGCGACGCCGCCGAGAACGCGCGTCGCCTGGCGGCGGTCCTGCGCGGGCAGGAGCAGGGCGGTCATCGGGATGCACTCGTCATGGGGGCGGCGCTGGTCGCGGAAGTCACCGGCGCGGTGGCCGATCCGCGCGAAGGCGTGGCGCTGGCTGCAGCGGCCATCGACGACGGCCGTGCCGCGCGCCTGCTCGACGGCATCGCCCTGCGCGCGGAACGGCGCACCGGATGAGCGGCTTCCTCGCGCAGATGGCCGAGGCCAGCCGCGGTCGCGCGAAAGCCGCGGCGGCGCGCGAACCGCTGCCCGCGCTGCGCGCGCGCGCCGCGGACATGCCGGATCCGCCCGCATTCGCATTCGACGACGCCTTCGAGCTGATCGCGGAGTACAAGCGCCGCTCGCCGGCGCTCGGCTCGCTCGCGGGACCGGAGGCGCGCATCGAACGCCAGGTGATCGCCTACGCGCGCGGCGGCGCGGCCGCGGTCTCGGTGCTCACCGAGCCGACGCGCTTCGACGGCGATCTCGCGCAGCTGTCGCGGGCCGCCGCCGCGCTGGCATCCATCTCGGTGCCGGTGCTGCGCAAGGACTTCCTGCAGGATCCCTACCAGGTCTACGAATCGCGGGCTGCCGGCGCGGGCGGCGTGCTGCTGATCGCGCGCATGCTGGGCGACGCGCAGCTCGCCGAAATGCTCGATTGCGCGCGCGAGGCCGCGCTGTTCACGCTGGTGGAAGCCTTCGACGCCGCGGACATCGCGCGTGTCACGCGGGCAATCCGCAGTGCCGGCGTCGCATCCGCCGCGCCGGTGCTGATCGGGGTCAACTGCCGCGACCTGGCGACGCTCGAAGTCCTGCCGTTCCGGTTCCGCGAGCTGGCGCCGCTCCTGCCGGCGGACCTGCCGCGGGTGGCGGAGTCCGGCATCGCGACGCCGCAGCAATGCGCGGAGGTGGTGCAGGCCGGCTACCGGCTCGCGCTCGTCGGCGGTTCGTTGATGCGCGCCGCCGACCCGGTGCGCGCGATCCGGGAGATGCTGGCGGCCGGCCGCGCGGCGGCGCTGGCGGCGGCATGAACCTGTTGCTGAAGATCTGCGGGATCACGACTTCCGCAGCGCTGGACGCTGCGGTGGCTGCCGGCGCCGATGCGATCGGCTTCGTGTTCCATGGGCCCTCGGCGCGGAACATCGCGCCGCGCGCGGCAGCCGCACTGGCGCGACGCCTGCCCGCCGGTGTCGTGAGCGTGGCCGTCACGCTGCAGCCGGACCGCGACCTTGTCGCCCGGATACTCGAGGAGTTCGTCCCAGATGCCTGGCAGTCGGACGCAGCCGACTTCGGCACGATCGAGCTGCCGGCATCGGTCGAGCGCTGGCCCGTTTTCCGTCACGCGGGCGCCACGGCCGCCCTGCCGCGACGCGCCGTCTTCGATGCCGCCGAGAGTGGCCGGGGAATGCCGGGCGACTGGCAGTGCGCCGCGGCGCTCGCGCGACGTTGCGAGCTGATCCTCGCGGGCGGCCTCGATGCCGCCAACGTCGCGCACGCGGTCGCCGTGGTGCGGCCTTACGGCGTGGACGTCTCGAGCGGCGTCGAGCGCAGTCCGGGCGTGAAGGATGCGGCCTCGATCCGGGCATTCGTGGCCGCGGCGCGCAGCGCCGGGCAGAGGCGCAGCGCATGAGCGCTGTGCTCACCGTGGACGATATCCGCCGCCTGCGTGAGGAGGCGATCGCGGGACGGATGCCGGACGCGCGCGGGCGCTTCGGGCCTTTCGGCGGGCGCTACGTGCCCGAGACGCTGGTGCCCGCGCTCGAGCGGCTGACCGACGGAGTCGCGCGCTTCCTGCCTGCGGTGGAATTCCAGCGCGAGTTCGCGCGCGAGCTGCACGGCTGGGCCGGGAGGCCGACGGCGCTGACGCGCGCGGACGGCCTTTCGAAAGCCTGGGGCGTGGAGGTCTGGCTCAAGCGCGAGGACCTCGCGCACACCGGCGCGCACAAGATCAACAACGCGCTCGGCCAGGCGCTGCTGGCGAAACGGCTCGGCGCGCGGCGCGTGATCGCGGAGACGGGCGCCGGCCAGCATGGCGTCGCGACGGCCGCTGCCTGCGCCCGGCTCGGGCTGCCCTGCGTCGTGTACATGGGCGCGGTGGACATCGAGCGCCACGC
>CAZYPM010000047.1:6139-12384 GCA_964649205.1 uncultured Steroidobacteraceae bacterium | reverse complement strand
GCCGGCGTCGCTGTTGATCGGGTTGCTCGCAGTGGCGTCGATCCTCGCGATCGCGGCGTCGCTGGCGTTCGGCAGCTCCGGCATCGACGCGCCCTGGGAGCGCCTTGCGGCCGGGGATCCGCTGGTGCGGACCATCGTGCTCGAGCTGCGGCTGCCGCGGGCGCTGGCGGCCTTCGGCGCCGGCTCGGTGCTCGCGCTCGCCGGCGTGCTGATGCAGGCACTGTTGCGCAACCCGCTCGCCGATCCCTACGTGCTCGGCATCTCCGGCGGAGCGGCCGTGGGCGCACTCGCCGTGATGCTGGCGGGACTCGCAGGCCTCGCGGTGGACGCGGGCGCGGTGGCGGGCGCTTTCGGTGCGATGCTGCTGGTGTTCGCGGTGGCGCACGGCCCGGGGGGCTGGACCACGACGCGGCTGCTGCTCACCGGCGTCGTGGTCGCGGCCGGCTGCGGCGCGATCGTGAGTCTGCTGCTGTCGCTGTCCGACGACCTGCGGCTGCGCGGCATGCTGTTCTGGCTGCTTGGCGACTTTGGCTACGTGCGCACGCCATGGATGCTGGTCGCGCTGGGGCTGGCCGCGATCCCGCTCTGCCTGCTGGCGGCGCGGCCGCTGGATGCGCTGGCGCGCGGCGAACTGCAGGCGCAGGTGCTGGGCGTGCCAGTGCGTGGGCTGCGCATGGCGATTTACGTCGCGGCCTCGGTCCTGACGGCTGCCGCGGTCACGACCGCCGGCAGCATCGGCTTCGTCGGGCTGGTGACGCCACACCTGGTGCGGCTCGCGATCGGCTCCTCGCACCGCGCCGTCATCCCCGCTGCAGCGTTTGCGGGGGGTACCCTGCTCGTGGTCGCGGACCTGCTGGCGCGCACCATCGTCGCGCCGCGCCAGCTGCCGGTCGGCGCGCTGACCGCGCTCATCGGCGTGCCGCTGTTCCTGCTGCTGATGCGCCGCCAGCGCGGCTGATTGGGAACGTTTCCCGATTAAAGGGGACGCGTCCGTTTATCTAAAGGGACGCGTCCCCTTTATTCGCGCGGGAAGCCGACCAGGTGCTGCGCGTCGAGGCGGATGCCGATGCGCTCGCCGAGCGCGTGGTCGTGGTGGCTGGGCGCGAACGAGAGCGCGGTCGTGCCCGACGGCAGGCGCAGCTTGTAGCGGAACTCGGCGCCGCGGAACACCCGCTCGATGACCTCCGCGCGCAGCTCGCTGGCGTCGTCGTGGATCACGTCGTCGGGGCGCAGCAGCAGGTCCACGTGCGCGCCCGCCGGCCGCTCGACCGTGAGCTGGCCCTCGATGACGCCGAGCTCGGTCTGCACGCGGCCGGGGCCGATCACCGTGCCCTCGATGAAAGTGCCCTCGCCGACGAAGTCGGCCACGAAGCGCGTCGCCGGCGAGTGGTAGAGCTTCCAGGGCGCGTCCCACTGCTCCAGCCTGCCGGCGCGCATCACGCCGATCTCGTCGCAGATCGCGAAGGCCTCGCGCTGGTCGTGCGTGACCAGCAGCGCCGTGGTTCCCTCGGCGAGCAGCGCCGCCCGCACCTGCTGCGCCAGTTCCATGCGCACCTCGGCGTCGAGGTTGGAGAAGGGCTCGTCGAGCAGCACCAGGCGCGGCCGCGGCGCCAGCGCGCGCGCCAGCGCCACGCGCTGCTGCTGGCCGCCCGAGAGCTCGTGCGGCAGCTTGGCGCCCTGGTCCTCGAGGCCCACCAGCGCGAGCATCTCGAGCGCACGGCGGCGCCGGTCCGTGGCCTTCGCATCGCGCAGCCCGAAGGCGACGTTCGCGAGCGCGTCGAGGTGCGGGAACAGCGCGTAGTCCTGGAACACCATGCCGATGCGGCGCCGCTCGGGCGGCACCCAGATGCCCGGCCCGGACAGGCGCTCGCCACCCGCCAGGATCTCGCCTGCATCCGGCCGCTCGAAGCCGGCGATGCAGCGCAGCACGGTAGTCTTGCCCGATCCCGAGGGGCCGAGCAGGCAGCCGATGTGACCCGCCTGGACCGTGAGCGTCAGGCGATCGACGGCAGCGGCCGCGGCGCCCGCGCCGAAGGACTTCGACAGTTCACGCAGCTCGAGCCGCACGCTCCATCCTCCAGGTCAGCACGGCGACCGGCAGCAATCCCGCCAGCACGATGACCAGCGCCGGCAGCGCGGCGCGTTCCCATTCCCCTTCCGCCGTCATCTCGAACACGCGCACCGCCAGTGTGTCCCAGCCGAAGGGCCGGGTCATCAGGGTGATCGGCATCTCCTTCATGACGTCGACGAAGACCAGCAGCAGGGCCGTGCCGATGCCGGCGCCGAGCAGCGGCAGGTGCAGGCGCGCGACCACCTCGCGCGCCGTCAGCCCGAGGCCGCGCGCGGCTTCCTCGAGCGAAGGACGGATGCGGGCGAACCCGCCCTGCACCGGGCCGTGCGCCACCGCAAGGAAACGCGCGACGTAGCCGAGCAGCAGCGCCAGCACCGTGCCCTGCAGCCACAGCCCCTCGCCGCCCGCCGCGGCGCGCCACAGTCCGTCGACGGCGCCGAGCGCGCCCACCACGCCGACCGCGAGCACCGCCCCCGGCACGGCGTAGCCGAGCGTCGCGATGCGCGCGGCGGCCTGGGTCACGCGCCCCTGCGACACGCGCGTGGCGTAACCGAGCACCAGCGCGAGCGCCAGGCAGGCGGCTGCGGCCATGGCGGCGAGCGCGAGCGTGCGCAGCACGTAGCTGCCATAGCGCGCATCGAAGTCGAACGGCGCCACGTCCCAGGCCCAGCGTGCGATCACGAGCACCGGCAGCAGGAAGCCGGCGGCGAACACGGCTGAGGCGACGGCGCAGGCGATCCAGCCGCGCGCACCGGGCAGCTCGAGCCGCGATGCCGCACGCGCGCCCGAGTCGGCGGCGGAATAGCGCGCCCGCCCGCGCGCCATGCGCTCGACGCCGAGCGCTGCCGCCACCAGCAGCATCAGCAGCAGCGCGAGCCCGAGCGCGGTCTCGATCGAGAACAGGCCGAACCAGGACTTGTAGATCGCGGTCGTGAAGGTGTCGTAGTTGAACACCGACACGGCGCCGAAGTCCGCGAGCGTCTCCATGGCGACCAGCGCCGCGCCGCCCGCGAGCCAGGGCCGGGCGAGCGGGACCGCGACGCGGAACAGCCCGGCCCAGGGTCCGAGCCCGAGCGACTGCGCGGCTTCCAGCGCGCGCGCACCGTGCGTGAGGAAGGCGCCGCGCGCCATCAGGTAGACGTAGGGATAGGCCGCGAGCGCCAGCACCAGGATCACGCCGCCGGTCGAGCGGATCGGCGGCAGCCAGAGCCCGTCGCCGAACCAGCCGCGCAGCGCCATCGGCACCGCACCGGAGTAGTCGAGGGTCGCCACCGCCACGAACGCCAGCACGTAGGCCGGCATCGCCATCGGCAACAGCAGCGCCCAGGAGAAGAACGCGCGGCCCGGGAACTCGCAGGCGGCCGTCAGCCAGGCGAGCGCGGTGCCGAGCGCGAGCGCGATGAGCACCACGCCGACGACCAGCAGCACGGTGTTCCAGGCGACGCGCGCGAGCACGTATTCGCGCAGGTGGGCCCAGAGTTCGGCGTCAGCGCCGGTCGCGCCCTGGATGACGGCGACCAGCACGGCGAGCATCGGCAGCGCCACCGCGAACGCGGCGAGCGCGGGTGCGAAACGCCCGGTCGACATCATCCGGGCATGATGTCAGCGCCAGCCGGCGCGATCCATCAGTTTCACGGCCGCGGGCTGGGTCCTGCCGATGGTGCCGACGTTGACGAGATTCGGCTGGAACTTGCCCCAGGCCACCACCGTCGGCAACGGCTCGACGCCGGCATTCGCCGGGAACTCGTAGTTCACCGCGGCGAAGCGCTGCTGGATGCCGGGCGAGGCGAGCCATTCCAGGAAGCGGATCGCCTCGGCGCGGTTCTTCGCGTGCTTGGTCACGCCGCCGCCCGAAATGTTGACGTGCGTGCCGCGGCCACCCTGGTCGGCCCAGAAGATCTGCACCGGGAACGCTGGATTCTCGGCCTGCAGCCGGCCGAGGTAGTAGCTGTTGGTGATCGCGACGTCGCACTGGCCCGCGGCGACCGCCTTGAGCATCAGCGTGTCGCTCGAAAACGGCTCGGCCGCGAGGTTGGCGATCCAGGAACGCACCACGCGCTCGGTCGCCTCCTCGCCGAGGTCGCCGATCATCATCGCGACCAGCGACTGGTTGTAGGCGTGCTTGCCGCTGCGCAGGCACAGCCTGCCCTTCCAGCGCGCGTCGCCGAGCGCCGCATAGGTCGAGAGCTCGGCCGGCTTCACCCGCTCGGTCGAGTACGCGATGGTGCGCGCGCGCACCGCGAGGCCGAACCAGTGGCCCTCGGGGTCCCGCAGGTGCGCCGGGATCGCGGCCTCGAGCATCGGCGACTTCACCGGCTGCAGCAGGCCGGCCTCGGTCGCGCGCCACAGGTCACCGGCGTCCACGGTGATCAGCAGGTCCGCCGGGCTGTTCGCGCCCTCGGCCTTGAGGCGCGCGATCAGCGGCGCGCCGTCGTCGGTGACGAACTTGACCTCGATGCCGCGCTCGCGGCCGTACTCCTGGAACAGCTGGTCCACGAGCTGGTACTTGCGCGCGGTGTAGACCACGAGCGGCTCGCCAGACGCCCTGGCTTCCAGCGCCCCGGTGAAGCCCAGGCCCAGGGCCACGGCCAGGCCAAGGGCCCTGAGAACGATGGATCTCATGACAGCCTCGATATGGTAATGAGAATCACTCGCATTAGCATATCAGGTCTGGCGGGCGCTGGCACGGTCCTGCAGGTAGGCCTGCCCGCGGCGCATCAGGCGCGCGAAACCGGCCGCATCCTGGCCCGCGACCAGTTCCTGCAGCCGCCGGACCGCGTCCGCCAGCGCCGCCAGGGACTCGCCACCGTACTGGTTGAGCGCCTGGATCTCGAAGTACAGCGCCGGACTCTCCCCCGCGACCAGCGAGGCCACCGCAAGCTGCGCGTCGAAGGTCGTGCTGGAGAGCCGCGCGAGCCGGGGTGCGGCCTCCCCGCTCTCGGCCAGCGCGGTGAAGAACGCAATGTTGATCGCGTGCGAAAGGCCGAGCACATAGGCGATCAGCCGGTCGTGATCGTCGAGCGTCGTGATCACCTGCTCCGCCATGGTCGAGGCGAAGAGCTGCTGTGCCTGCGTGACCGCGTCCGGCCGGCCGACGTCCACGTGGATCACGTGCCGGCCCGACAGCAGGTCGGTGTCCGGGCCGAACATCGGGTGCAGCGAGGCGACCTTCACGCCCGCCTGCACCAGGGCCGCAAGTCCCGCGCGCAGCGGCGTCTTGAGCGAGCCGATGTCGAACACCAGGCCGGGCGGGCGGTGGCGCGCGAGCTGCTCGAGAATGGCGGCCGTGATGCCGAGCGGCGTCGCCACCACGATCACGTCCTGCGACAGCTCGTCGGATTGCCAGTCGGCGCGATGCGTGTAGCCCTCGAGCGGGCCGGCCGGGTCCGCGATCTCGACCTCGTAGCCCTGCGAATCGAGGAACTCGGCGAACCAGCGGCCCATCTTGCCGCGCCCGCCGATGACCAGCGCGCGCTGGCCGCTGCCCTGGCCCTGGGCCGCGACCTGGGCCTGCTCCTGCGTCGCCAGCGAACTGCGGATCAGCAGGCGCAGCAGCTGGTCGGCGAGCGCCGGCGGCAGTCCGAGGCTCTCGGCCCTGGAACGCGCATGCAGCAACACTTCGCGTTCACGCTGGAAATCCCGGGTCGGGAGGCCAGTGGCGCGCTTGGCGCGGGCCACCTGTTCGGAAATGCGCTGGCGCTCGGCAATGAGCGCGAGCAGTTCGCCGTCGAGGCGGGTCAGGCGTTCGCGCAGTTGTGCGAGTTCCATGGGGCGATACCTCGTCAGGGACCGCCCTGTGTACCGGCCCGCCTGCGACTGCGCAAGCGGGCCGGCATTTCAGGCATCAGCCGTCGATATGGAAACCGAAGTACCAGCTGCCGCGCGGGTCGCGCGCCCAGGAGCGCGGGCGATAGCCGTGGCCGTAGTAGCGCGCGGCGTCGCGCCATCCGGCCTCGTAGCCGGCGCGGAAGCCATGGTCGCCGCGGAACGAGTGCCGACGCCACTTGCGGTCGTAGCGCCCGTAGCGCTGCCAGTCGTCCCAGGCCGCCTCGTAGCCGGAGCGGTAGCCGAAGCTGGCGCTCCAACGCACCGGCGGCACATAGCGCCAGTCGCGGCCGCGATAGTCGCGGCGATAGTCGCGCCAGTCGCGGCGGTCGCGCCCGTCGTAGAAATA
>CAZYPM010000047.1:4066-6039 GCA_964649205.1 uncultured Steroidobacteraceae bacterium | reverse complement strand
TGGCGCCGGTCGGAACGGTCGTCGTTGCGATCGTCGTGGCGGCGGTCGTAACGGTCGTCGCGATCGTCACCCCGGCCGCGGCGATCGTCGTCGTCCGCGAACGCCGGCCCCGCGAGCAGCATGGCGAGCAGCGCGGTGGTCAGTGTGGTCTTGAACATCGTGGTTCCTCCTCAGGGTGCGTGGGGACAGTCTCGTCCCGGCAACCTGAATCGGGCCTTAATCGAGGAAACGACTGCTAATCAATGGCTTGCGAGCGCAGGAAGGCCAGGACCTCGCGGTTGAAGCGCTCGGGCGAGTCCTGTTCGCTGTGGTGGCGGCTGCCCGGCAACTCGACCAGGCGCACATCCGGTATGCGCGCGACCCAGCGCCGCTTTTCCGCAATCGTCGTGATGTCGAACTCGGCGGCGAGCACCAGCGTCGGCGCCCGGATCGCCCTGAGCCTGGCCTCGGCGTTCCAGCGCACCAGGGCGCGCAGGGTCGCGAGATACACCCAGCGGCTGGTCTCGCTCGCGCGACGGATCAGCCGGCGGCGCAAGCGGCCCTGGCCGCGCGCCGGGAAATAGCCGCGCCCGGTCAGGCGCGCGACTGCGCCAACGCCGAGCACGGACGCCACCAGGATGCGCAGCCAGGCCATGCGCCTGCGTTCCCAGTTCGAAAGCCTGAAGTTCGGCGCCGTATTCGCGAGCACGAGCGTCGCCACCGCCTCCGGCCTGGCGAGCGCCATCTCGATCGCGACCGACCCGCCCATCGACAGCCCGACGACGTGGGCGCGGGAGACTTCGAGCGCCGCCAGCAGCGCCAGCATGTCGCGCGCATGCTGCTGGATGGTGAAAGGCTCGCGCCGGCCGCTGGCGCCGAATCCGCGCAGGTCCGGCACGATCACGCGGTAACGCTTCGCGAATTCAGGCAGTTGCAGACGCCAGTCGTCGTGGCTGCCGCCGAGGCCGTGCAGCAGCAGGAGCGCATCGCCGCGTCCCTGCTCCGCGAAGCAGATCCGCACGCCATTGACCGTCCGCCTGTGCACGGGTCCAAGTTACACCGGAGGGCGGTGGGCGCGTTAACATCGCGCCATGCACGCTCGCTACCAGACGCTTCCGGACCCGCTCCCGGCGGACCCGATGCCGCTTGCATCCACCTGGCTGCGGCAGGCCTTCGACGAGCAGGTGCAGCCCAATCCGAACTCGATGAGCCTCGCCACGATCGGCGACGACGGCAAGCCGTCGGTGCGCGTCGTGCTCTGCAAGGAGATCGTGTCCGACCCGGGCTACCTGGTCTTCTACACCAACTACGACTCGCGCAAGGGCCATGAACTCGCGGCGAATCCCTGGGCTGCCGTCGTGTTCCAGTGGGACACGCTCGGCCGCCAATTGCGCATCGAGGGACCGGTGGTGCGCGCGCTCGCGAGCGAGAGCGACGATTACTTCGCGAGCCGCCCCTGGCGCAGCCGGCTCGCGGCCATCACCAGCGAGCAGAGTGCGCCGCTCGCCTCGCGCCAGCTGCTGCTGCAGCGCCTGCGCGAGACGGCGGAGCGCCTCGGTGCGCCGGATCCGTTCACCACCGAAGAGGACGACGAGGAGCCGGGACTGCGCCTGCCGCGCCCGCCGAACTGGGGCGGCTACCGGCTGTGGGCCGCCGCCGTCGAGCTCTGGGCCGAGGGCGAGCACCGCCTGCACGACCGCGCGCGCTGGATGCGCGAGATGACACCCGCCGGCGGCGGACGCTTCCACGCCGAATCATGGCGGCACCAGCGGCTGCAGCCTTAGACGTCAGGGCGCCTTCGCTCGCCGCGCGCGCGCTCGACGTCGCCGTCGCGGGGCGCGTGCTGGTGCATGCGCTCGAGCTCGAGGCACGGGGCGGCGACTTCATCGCCGTGCTCGGCAACAACGGCGTGGGCAAGACGCTGACGCTGCACACGCTCGCGGGCCTGCGCGCGCCCGCCGCGGGCGCCGTGGAACTCGACGGCCGCGACATCG
>CAZYPM010000047.1:1778-3966 GCA_964649205.1 uncultured Steroidobacteraceae bacterium | reverse complement strand
CGGCTCGACGTCGCGACGCTGCTGGCGCAGGACGCGCCGGCCTGCCTGCTGGACGAGCCGACCAATCATCTCGACCCGCAGCACCGCCACCAGGTGCTCGCGCTGTTCCGGGCGCGCGCGGACGCGGGTGGCCTGGTGATCGCGACGCTGCACGACGCGACGCTGGCCGCGCGCTGGGCGACCCATGCGCTGCTGCTGTCCGGCGACGGCCGCTGGCAGTTCGGCGGGGCGGCGCAGGTGCTGACCGCGAGCGCGCTCTCCGCGCTCTACGCCGTGCCGGTCGAGGAAATCGCCTGGCGCGGCGGCCGGGTCTTCGTCAGCCCCTGAGGGCCTCGAGGATCGTGTCGTGCAGCCGGCCGTTGCTGGCCAGGATGCTCTTCGTCCCGAGCCCGATGGGCTCGCCCTCGAGGTCGGTCACGCGGCCGCCTGCCTGCGCCACGATCACGGTCAGCGCGGCAATGTCGAGGATGCCGATGTCGGATTCGACGACCGCCTCGATCTTGCCGGCCGCGAGCAGGTGGTAGTGCAGAAAGTCGCCGAAGCCGCGGATGCGGTCGAGCCGCGCGACCAAGCGTCCGAAGGCCGCCCAATGCGGCCCGCGCGCGAGTGAGCGCAGGTTGCCGGTCGACACCGTCGCCTCTTCGATGGTCGCGATCGTGCTCACGGCCAGCTTTTCGCTGTCCATGAACGCGCCCGCGCCCTCCTCGGCCCAGGCCGTCTCGCCGTACACCGGGGCGCAGGAGACGCCCGCGATCAGCCGCCCGTGGTGCATCAGCGCGATCTGGGTCGAGAACATCGGGTAGCGGCGCACGAACGACTTGGTGCCGTCGATCGGGTCCACGATCCAGAGGTACTCGGCGTCCATGCGCAGCGCCTCGGACTCCTCGCCGTAGAAACCGTCGCCCGGATAGCGCGCGAGCAGGATCTCGCGGATCGCGGCCTCGGCCGCGATGTCGGCCTCGGTGACCGGCGAGCCGTCGCCCTTGGCGCGCACGGCGACGTTGCGGCGGTAGCTGCTGCGGATCAGTTCCGCCGCCCGGGCCGCGGCCGTGAGCGCCGCCTGCAGCCTGGTCGAGTGCGTCATGCCGGCAGGGTGATGCGCGCGCGCGGTGCCGTCAACGCCCGCTTGACCGCGCCGGGCCCGCTGCCTACATTGACCGGCGATGACGGGTGCCCGGGCGCAAGCCCGGGCCAAACGGGAAGCCGGTGCAGCGAGTCGCTCGCCATCCCGGCACTGCCCCCGCAACGGTGAACGGCGCAAGCCGCATCACGCAGGCGCTGCCTGCAGCCACTGCCGGAATCCCCGGTGGGAAGGCGATGCGGACGATCCGATCGGATCCGCCGTGAGTCCGGAGACCGGCCCGTCAGGCACTCGTATCCACCAGCTCGGGAGGAGCACCGGTGAACAGACACACCGCTTTCATTCTCGTTTCCCTGATCCTGTCTCCGGCGGCGTCCGCCGCCCAGGCCCTCGGCCCCGTCGTCGTCACGGCGACCCGCACGGAGGTTCCCGCGGATCGCGTGCTGGCGAATGTGGAGGTCATTGCGGCCTCCGAGCTCGAGCGCCAGCCCGCCGCCGACCTGGGCGACGTGCTGCGCACGCGCGCGGGCGTCGAGGTGGCGCGCCTCGGCGGGCCGGGCCAGCAGACCTCGCTGTTCCTGCGCGGCACGGAGTCGAACCACGTGCTGGTGCTGGTGGACGGGCTGCGCATCAACCCCGGCACCATCGGCAGCGCCGCGATCCAGAACATCGCGCCCGAGCTGGTCGAGCGCGTCGAGGTCGTCAAGGGCCCGCGCTCGGCGCTCTACGGCTCGGACGCGATCGGCGGCGTGATCAACGTGATCACGCGCCGCGGCCACGACGCCGGCCTGCGCGCGCAGGCGGGTTTCGGCGACTACGACACGAGGAGCGCGAGCGTCACGGGCGGATTCGGCGGTGAGCAGCGGGACCTGTCCTTCGGCGTCTCGTGGTTGGACAGCGCGGGCTTTCCGACGCGCACGGGCGACACGACGGATCGCGGCTACCAGCACCTGTCGCTGACCGCTGCCGCGCGCGCCACGCTCGAGGCCGTGGAACTCGGCCTGCGCGGCTGGCATGCCTCCGGCACCTCCGAATACTCGGACTTCTTCGTGACCCCGGTGGACCAGGACTTCGAGAACTCGGCCTTCGCGGCCAGCGCCGCGTTCG
>CAZYPM010000047.1:0-1678 GCA_964649205.1 uncultured Steroidobacteraceae bacterium | reverse complement strand
TCGGCCGGCACCGGCTGCTCGCCGCCCTGGCCTGGACCGACCACGAGACCTTCGGCGGGCATGCCACCTGGAACGCGGAGTACGGTTTCGAGCCCTGGACGGGTGCGCTGGTGACGGCGGCGGCAGGCACTGCCTTCCGCGCACCGGATGCAACCGACCTCTACGGCTTCGGCGGCAACCCGGCGCTCGAACCCGAGGAGTCGCAGAGCTACGAGATCGCGCTGCGCCAGCGCATCGGCGGGCGCCAGTCGCTGTCGGTCGCGCTGTTCCGCAACGAGATCGACGAGCTGATCCAGTTCGTGGTCACGGACTTCGACACGTTCGAGGGCGAGAACAGGAACGTCGAGCGGGCGCGCATCGAAGGCGCGGAGGCCAGCTGGCGCTACGACGGCGAGCGCTGGTCGGCGCGCGCGGGGCTCACGCTGCAGGACCCGCGCGATGCGATCACCGGGGCGCGGCTGCTGCGCCGCGCGAGGGAGAACGCGACGCTGGCCCTGTCCCGCCGCGTCGGCGGCCATGAGTTCGCCGTCGACCTGCTCTACGCCGGCGCACGGCGCGATTTCGGCTTCCCGGACCCGGTCGCCATGCCCGCCTACTGGCTCGCGAACCTCTCGGCCAGGATCGCGCTCGGGCCGCGCTTTACAATCCTCGCCCGAGCGGAGAACCTGTTCGACGAGGACTACGAGCTGGCGCGCGGCTTCAACACCATGGGCCGCAGCCTGTTCGTGGCGTTGCGGCACGACTTCCGCTGAGGGACGCTTGGGCAACCGGCTGTCGAAGATCTACACGCGCACCGGCGACGACGGCACCACGGGCCTCGGCGACGGCAGCCGCGTGGCCAAGGACGACCCGCGGGTCGAGGCCTACGGCAGCGTGGACGAGTGCAACAGCGCGATCGGCATGGTGCTGGCGGTGCCGGGCATTCCGTCGCAGGTCCGCGACGTCCTCACCGGCGTGCAGCACGAGCTGTTCGATCTCGGCGGCGAGCTCTGCATCCCGGGCCATCGCGCGATCGAGGCGCGCCACGTCGCGGCGCTGGAGGCGGCGCTCGACCGCTTCAACGAAGGCCTGCCGCCGCTCAAGGAATTCATCCTCCCGGGAGGCGGCGTCGCGGCCGCCAGCTGCCACCTCGCGCGCGCCACCTGCCGGCGCGCCGAGCGGCGCTGCTGGACGCTGGCGCGCGCGCAGACGGTCGCAGCCGAACCGCTGCAGTACCTCAACCGCCTGTCGGACCTGCTGTTCGTGATCGCGCGCGTGCTGGCGCGGCATGAGACCGGCAGCGAGGTGCTCTGGAAGCACGAGCGGCGCTGACGCCGCCGGCGGTCAGTGGCCCCACGGCGCCGGTGGCGGCGCCACCGGCCTGGTCAGGTCGAACTCGACCTGGAACAGGCGGCCGCTGGGACGGCGCAGCTCATAGAGGAACCGCCGTCCGGGCTCGATCTCCATCGCCCAGACATTGGTGACCGAGGCCGCGAGGCCCTCGCGTTCGAACAGCTCTTTCGAATGGCGGTCCACCGGGAATTCCTGCCGCGCCGCGCTGCCGGGTGCCGTCGTGTCGCCGCCGTACATCGTGACCGCGTCGTCGCTGCCGTCGGCATGACGATGATCGTGCTTCAGGCGCAGGCCGCCCGCCGTGCGCGTGATCACCCAGGTCCGGCTGCGGTCGTCGCCGACGTGG
>CAZYPM010000046.1:5448-12541 GCA_964649205.1 uncultured Steroidobacteraceae bacterium | reverse complement strand
CACCCGCCCATGGCCCGCCCGCACCGCCCGCGCGCCGCCTACGCCTGATCTAAAGGGGACGCGTCCCTTTACCTCTAAAGGGACGCGTCCCCTTTAGATCAGACGCCAGCTAGAATCCCAGCGCACCCCGTTTCAGGAGATCGCCATGGTCCGTATCTTGCAGTCGCTGCTGGCGTCCGCATTGCTCGTGAGCGCCAGCGCCAACGCGGTGAATCCCTCGAAGGAAGAACTCGACGCCGAGGTCAGCGAAGCGACCGCGGAACTGTACAAGCACTCGAGCGCCGCGAAGGAGCTGGCCGGCCGCGCGGCGGGCATGCTGGTGTTCCCGAAGGTGATCAAGGGCGGCATCGGCATCGGCGCGGAGTACGGCGAAGGCGCGCTGCTCGTGGGCGGGCGCACGGTGGCCTACTACAACATCGCCTCCGGCTCGATCGGCTTCCAGCTCGGCGTGCAGCAGAAGAGCCAGGTGATCCTCTTCATGACGCAGAGCGAACTCGACAAGTTCCGCAAGAGCGAGGGCTGGAAAGCCGGCGTGGACGGCAGCGTCGCGCTCGCGACGCTGGGCGCCGGCGGCCAGATCGACACCGAGACGGCCAAGAAGCCGATCATCGGCTTCATCTTTTCGAACAAGGGCCTGATGTACAACCTGACGTTCGAGGGTTCCAAGATCACCCAGATCAAGAAATAAAGGGGACGCGTCCCTTTAACTTTAAAGGGACGCGTCCCCTTTATCCGTGGCCGCCGGACACGCCGCCGGTGAGCACCAGCCGCATCGCGGTCTCGACCGACATGTCGAGCGGCGCGATCCGGTCGCGCGGCAGCAGGACCGTGTAGCCGCCGATCTGGTAGCTCATCGGGAAATACACGGCGACGAGATCGTCGGCGCGCGGCACGATGCCGAGCTCCGAGGCATCGTCGCGGGTGACGAATCCGACCAGCCGCGCGTCGCCGAAAGTCGCGAGCACCACGCGCTTGAGGTCGCTGCGCTTGCCGCCGGCGGGCAGCAGCTTGGTGAAGTCGCGGATCGCCCCGTAGATCGTCTTGACCACGGGGATGCGGTCGAGGAACGCCTCCCACGAGGCCAGCAGCTGCCGCACGATCAGGGCGTTGACCATCGTGCCGGCCGCGAGCAGCAGCACCAGCCCGGCGACGATGCCCATGCCCGGCACGTAGTACTGCTCCGGCAGCAGCAGCAGGATGGGCTGGCGCAGCAGCGACTCGGCGGAGCTGCCGAGCCACCACAGCAGCCAGACCGTGAGCCCGATCGGCAGCACCACGACCAGGCCGCGCAACATGGCACCGCTGAGCCTGCGGAACATACGTATTCTCCGGGCGCGAGGGCTGCGCCGATGATCATTCGATCATAACCGCCCCGCGGGCCGACCCCGTAGGGGTATCATCGTCCGCAGGGAATACTGCAGGAATTGATCCAAGGAGAACGTCATGACGGTTGCCAAAGTCACCGAAATCACCGCGACCTCCGACAAGGGCTTCGACGAGGCCATCCGCCGCGGCATCCAGCGCGCCAGCAAGACGCTCAAGAACGTCACCGGCGCCTGGATCGCGGACCAGGAGGTCGAGATCAACGGCGGCAAGATCGTGAATTACCGCGTGCGCATGCGCGTCACCTTCGTGCTCGAGGGCTGACGTGCGGCACGCGCTCGCGCTCGCGGCGCTGCTGGCGCTGTTCGCCGCGCCGCCGGCGCTCGCCGGCGACACGGCGCGGGTGGAGCCCGCCACGCTCCTCGAGCGGCTCGCCTGGGGCGACCAGTCCCTGGTCGTGCTCGACGTGCGCACGCCCGAGGAGTACGCCGCCGGCCACGTCGTGGGCGCGCGCAACATCCCGCATACGCAGATCGCGGAGCGCCTCGCAGAGCTCGGCGACGCGCGTGACCGGGACCTCGTCGTGTACTGCCGCAGCGGCAGCCGTTCCGCGATCGCGCTCGAGAAGCTGCGCGAGGCGGGCTTCACGCGCCTGTTCCATCTCGAGGGCGACTGGCTGCGCTGGAGTGCGGAGCAGCATCCGGCAGTGACGGCGCCGGCGCAGCCCTAGGGCCACGGGCGCCGTCCGGACGATGCTGCCCCGCACCGAGGCTCTGATCCGCCGCGCATTGGAATCCCTGCAGGACTTCCTGCGGCTCGAGGCGGCCGGCGGCCTGCTGCTGATGGGCGCGGCCGTGCTTGCAATGCTGGTGGCGAACTCGCCGCTGGCTGCAAGCTACGACGGGTTCATCAACCTGCCGGTGCAGGTCAGCATCGGCGCGCTCGGCATCGCCAAGCCGCTGATCCTCTGGATCAACGACGGACTGATGGCGGTGTTCTTCCTGCTGGTCGGCCTCGAGCTGAAGCGCGAGGTGATCGAGGGCGAGCTTGCGAACCTGCGCGATGCGGCGCTGCCGCTGTTCGCGGCCGTGGGCGGCATGGCAGCGCCGGCGGCGATCTACGTCTGGCTGAACTGGGGGGACGCGGCGGCGCTCAAGGGCTGGGCGATCCCGTCGGCCACCGACATCGCGTTCGCGCTCGGGGTGCTGATGCTGCTCGGCGATCGCGTACCGCCGGCGCTCAAGGCCTTCCTGCTGTCGGTGGCGATCTTCGACGACGTCGGCGCCGTCATCATCATCGCCGCGTTCTACACCTCCGGCCTGTCAGTCACGGCGCTCTCGGTCGCCGGCGGGCTGGTATTGCTGCTGTGGGCGCTGAACCGCTCGGGCGTCACGCGCCGCGCCGCGTACGTGCTGATCGGCATCCCGTTCTGGTTCGCGCTGCTGAAGTCGGGCGTGCATGCGACGCTCGCCGGTTTCCTGCTCGCCTGGTTCGTGCCGCTGCGGGCGCCGGGGCCCGGTGCGTCGTCGCCGCTGCACGATTTCGAGCGCGCACTGCATCCCTGGGTCGCGTTCGGCGTGCTGCCGCTGTTCGCGTTCGCAAACGCTGGCGTGCCGCTCGCCGGCATCGGCCCGGAGCAGCTCCTGCATCCGGTGTCGCTCGGCATCGTCGGCGGGCTCGTGATCGGCAAGCCGGTCGGCATCCTCGCGCTCTCCTGGCTCGCCGTGCGCCTGCGGCTCGCGACGCTGCCGGGCGGCGTCGGCTGGGGCCAGCTGGCGGGCGCCTCGCTGCTGTGCGGCATCGGCTTCACCATGAGCCTGTTCATCGCCTCGCTCGCATTCGAGCAGGGCGGCGGCGCGTATCTCGGGCTCGAGCGCATCGGCATCCTCTCCGGCTCGCTGGTCGCGGGCGCGGCGGGCTGGCTGCTGCTGCGCCGGATGCTGCGCGACGCATGATCTGGCGCGCCCTCGCCGATGCGGTGCTGGTCGCGCACCTCGCATTCATCCTGTTCGTCGTGCTGGGCGGGTTGCTGGTGCTGCGCTGGCCCAGGCTCGCATGGCTGCACCTGCCGGTCGTGCTGTGGGGCGCGGCGATCGAGTTCTTCGGCTGGATCTGCCCGTTGACGCCGCTCGAGAAGTGGCTGCGGGTCGCGGGCGGCGAGTCCGGTTACCCGGGCGGCTTCATTGCGCACTACCTGCTGCCGCTGATCTATCCCGCGGGGCTCACGCGCAATGTCCAGCTCGTGCTGGGCTCTTTGGTGATGTCGGTGAACCTCGTCGTGTACGTCGCGCTCTGGCGGCGCAGCCGCGCGCGCACCCGCGGCTAGTCGAGCTCCTGCACCGCGACCACGACGCAGCCCGGGCCGCCGTGCACGCCGAGCGCGGTGCCGAGCGGGATGACCGGCAGCAGTTCCGGCTCCTTCAGGCCCTCGATGATGGCCTCGCGCACCAGCGCCGCGGCCTCCGGCGCGTTCGCGTGCGAGATGCCGATGCGCCAGCGTTTCGCCGGGTCGAGCCGCCGGCGCACGAAGCGGCCGAAGCGCCGGTAGGGATTGCGCCGGCCGATGAGCGCCCCGCCGACGCCGACGTTGCCGTCGGCGCGCACCGCGAGGATGGGCGTGAGGCGCAGCCAGTCGGCAATGCGGCCGGCCCAGCGCGGCACGCGGCCGCCGCGCACCGCAAACTCGAGCGTCACCAGGCAGCCCCAGGTGCGCGTACGGCCGCGCGCCGCCGTGGCCGCGGCCAGCACTGTTTCCGCGTCGCCGCCGGCGGCGGCGGCCTCGGCCGCGCGCATCGCGACCAGGCCCTGGCCCAGCGCGGCGGTGCCCGAGTCGAGCGTCAGGATGCGCGCGCGCGCCCGCGCACGCCCGGCCGCGGTCTCGGCGCTCTGGTAGGTGCCGCTCACGCGCGCGGTGAGCCCGACGTAGACCACCGCCCGGTAGTGCGAGCCGAGGAACTCGAAGGCGCGCCGGAAGTCGCCGGGCGGCGGCTGCGAGGTCTTCGGGTGCTGCGGGTTCCGAGCCAGCTCCGCGAAGAACTGCTCCGGCGTCATGCCGACCTTGTCGAGGTAGCTCTGCGTGCCGAAGTGCACGCGCACCGGCACCACGTGGATGTCGAGCGATTCCAGCACCGGTTCCGGGAGGTCCGCCGCCGAGTCGGTGACCACCGCGACCTGCCGGCGCGATTCGTGGTGCGCCATTTCCTGCTGGCGCCGCATGTCGTCGGCTTTCTCGCCCGTCACGGCGCCGTAGCGTGCGGCGAGCTCGAACAGCAGCGCAGGCTCGTTCACGTGCAGGTGCAGGCGCACCTTGCTCTGCGTGCCGGCGACCACCAGGCTGGAGCCAAGCGTGGAGGCTTCCTCGCGCAGCCGGCGCCGGTCGATGCCCTGCCCGGTGATCGTGCACTCGGTGCACCAGCGGTGGGTGAGGTCCTGCTCGGTGCCGGCTGCCGCCTCGTCGTCGCGCACGATCTCGATGCCGCTGTCGTCGGCCGGCACGACGCCCGTGTCGAAGTAGTCGCTCATGCCGGCGACCAGCTCGACGAAGCCGAGCGCGCCCGCATCCACGACGTTCGCGCGGCGCAGCATGTCGAGCTGGTCTCGCGTCGCCTCGAGCGAGCGCCGTGCGGCCGCGAGCGCGTCGCGGAACAGCGGGCGGAAGTCGCGCACGCCGCCCTGCACGGCGCGTTCGACCGCTCCGGCGAAGTCGGAGAGCACGGTCAGGATCGTGCCCTCGCGCGGTTCCGCGAGCGACTCGCGGGCGTACGACGCGCCGCCGCCGACCGCGTCCGCGAAGCCCTCGACGGTCAGCTCGGTGAGGTGGCCGGCGCGGTCGCCGACGCCCAGCAGGAACTGCGCGAGGATCGCGCCGGAATTGCCGCGCGCCCCGTCGAGCGCCGCATCGGCGACGCGGGTCAGCGTCTGGCCCGCGTGCGCGTCGCCGGCCTTGCGCAGCGCCGTGAGCACGGCCTGCAGCGTGAGCGCGAGGTTGGTGCCGGTGTCGCCGTCGGGGACCGGGAAGACGTTGATCTTGTTGATCACCTCTTCGCGCGAGATCAGCCGGTAGATCCCGGCGCGCAGCGCGTTCGAGAGCTCGGTGCCGCTCAGCGCGAGGGCGGGCAGGACGGCGGCATTCATGTGGCGGAGTGGGCCGCTCCACGGCGGACTCGGGTATCGCGCTTCATGTCGCCCCCTGGCGGATTTCCGCCGGCCGGATCAGGAGTGCCATGCAGTGACTCTTCAGTTCCCGCGAATCCCGCTCAATTTGACCACGGCAATCCCGAAATTGATACGGCATGCCGCGCCGCTGCTTGCGCAATGGCCCGCGGCCAGGCCGTGCCCCGGCCGCGTGAATCCGGTCCGGCGCAGAGTGTATTCTTTCGCGCGACGCCCGGGCTTTCCCGGGCCGACTGACCGCGTCCCGGGGAGGTGCTCATGTTGCACATTCGGAAGCTCGTGGCGCTTGCAACACTGCTGGCCGCTACGGGCGTCGCGTGCGCGCAGGAGCGCATGCCATTCGAGCGCATAGCTCTCGACAGCCTGGCCGCCGACACGCAGGCGACGCCTGGGGGCACCGACGACACGCACCTCGTGCTCGTGTGGTGGATCCCCCACGAGTACTGGGCCGCCGCTTTCAGCCGCGAGGGGGCCATGTCGGCTGGCCAGCGCGAGGCGACGATCAGGGTCCTGCGCGGCTACTCGCTGCTTGCGGTCGTGCAGGCCGAGATCCGGCCGCTCGGCGCCTTGCGGTACTACGACCTGGAGAGCGTCGCGAAGTCGCTCGCGATCACACTCGAGTCCGGTGGCGAAACGGCCCGGCTCGAGCCGTTGCAGGACGTCGGCACGGACCTGCAACCCATGCTTGGCGCGCTCAAGCCGATACTCGCGGCCGCGATGGGCAATTTCGGTTCGAACATGCATTTCTTCGTGCTGGCGGACCGCGATGCCGATGACCGGCGGATCATCGATCCCTATGAGACGAATGTCCTGCGGATCGCGCTTTCGAAGGACGATGGCGAGCGCATCGATGTCGCGATCGAGATGCCGATCGATTCGCTGTTCGTGCCTCGCATATGCCCCAACGGCAAGACCGCGCACGTCAGCTGGAAGTACTGCCCGTGGGGTGGTGAGCGGCTCTGACGGCCCGGCCGCGCAGGCCTTTCCGGGGGCCAGGCGCTCAGTTCCGCGGCAGCAGGAAGCGCTGCCCGCGATGGTTGATCACGACGCCATCGCGGGTGATCTCCTCGACCATCGGCCCTTCCGCGAGCGTCATGCCTTCGAGGTAGCGGCGTCCGTTGACGAACACCGCGCGCTTGGCGGGATCGGTGGAATAGATGTGCAGATCGACGCTGAGGTCCGTGAGCCCGGCCGCGGCTTGCGGCGGCAGCGTCTCGACCGAGGGCGGCGCCGGGCCGTAGCTGACGGTGCCGCCGCCGGGCGGCGCATAGGGCGCCTCGGGCAGCAGCGTGGGATCCGGCGCTTCCGGTGCCTCGAATGCATCCGCTCCCGCCGTCGTCCCGGTATCGGCGACCTGCGCGGCGAGCGCGCTCTCGGCTGGCGGCGCCGGGAGCGGGGCCGCGGGGCGTTCGGCTGCAGGCGCCGCGGCCGTTGGAGCGGCCGCGACGGCCGCGGTCGGCGCGGGTGCAGCCGGCGCATCATCGCGCAGCAGGAAATACATCAGCACGGCCACGTTCACGGCCAGCAGCACGCCGATCGCGACCAGCGCCACCGGCAGGCGGCGATCGTCGCGCGCGACCGGCAATTCCGCGATCGA
>CAZYPM010000046.1:0-5348 GCA_964649205.1 uncultured Steroidobacteraceae bacterium | reverse complement strand
TGCGGCCGCCACAGCACCAGGAACTCGCCGAACCAGTAATCCGCGAGCTGGGCGAGCGGGACCCGTGCCTCGGCCTCGCCCATCAGCAGCCGCGCGCCGTCGTCGCCGAGCGCCGCGAGCACGACCTGGTGCGTCGTGCCCGCCGCATCCACCAGCGACAGGATGGCCGGCCGGTTGATCAGCTTGAGCTGTGCGAACGAGCCGCGTTGCCAGACGCAGGCGAGCCCCTGCGCCTCGGCCTGCTCGCAGCCGCGGCCGGTGCCGGCCTCGTAGCCCGCGCCCCAGAGCGCGAACAGGCGACCGAAGGCGCCGTCCATCGTCGTGGTTCCCGCATGGCGCGCGAGTTCGCCGGCGAGCGAGATCGGCGGCGTCGTCGGTGCGGGCGCCGCCTGCGGCGCGGACTCGACGGCTGCGGTAGCCGGCTCCGGCGCGGGCGCCTGCAAGGCAATGCCGTCCGGCAAAGCCCGCCAGACCAGGAATCCCGCGAGCGCCGCTGCCGCGGCCGCGCCGGAAACGGCGAGCGCGCGCAGCCACGGCGGCATCACCGGCCGGCCGTAAACCTCGGCCGCGGCACGACGGACCAGCGGGCCGGTGACGCGATGCTCCTCGCGCGTGTAGGCGCCGAGCAGCGCGCGGTCCGCGATCACGTTGATGATGCGCGGCACGCCGCCCGAGAGGCGGTGCAGTTCCGAGAGTGCGCCTTTGGTGAAGAGGTCGCGCGTCGCGCCGGCCACGCGCAGGCGGTGGCGGATGTAGGCGAGCGTCTCTTCGCGACGCAGGGCTTCGAGGTGGTAGCGTCCCGTGATGCGTTGCGCCAGCTGGCGCAGGTCCGGACGCTCGAGCACCGCGCGCAGTTCCGGCTGGCCGATCAGGATGATCTGCAGCAGCTTCTGCGTCGCGGTCTCGAGGTTGGTGAGCAGGCGCACCTGCTCGAGCACGTCGGGCGCGAGGTTCTGCGCTTCGTCCACCATCAGCACGATGCGCCTGCCGCGGCCGTGCGCGTCGAGCAGGAAATGCGTGAGCAGGTCCACCAGCGCCTTGACGCTGCCGGAGGATTGCGCCGGCACGTGCACCTTCAGCTCGTCGCAGATGCACTGCAGGAATTCGGCGGGCGTCACCCGCGGGTTCAGGATCAGCGCGACATCGCAGTGGGCCGGGAGCTGCTGCAGCAGGCTGCGCAGCACCGTGGTCTTGCCGGTGCCGACCTCGCCGGTGAGCTGGATGAAGCCGCCGGCCTCGCTGATGCCGTAGGCCAGGTGCGCCAGCGCCTCCGCGTGGCGCTCGCTGAGGTAGAGGTAGCGCGGGTCCGGCGTGATCGCGAACGGCTTTTCGTTCAGCCCGAAAAAGCTAGCGTACATAAGTACTTATGCGTGACGGCCGGTCTTCGCCGGTGACTCATGATGCCTGATGCCGGCCAAAAGGTGTCAGACACCATTTTGGCGCTGCCAAAATGGTGTCTGACACCCTTTTCTGGGCTCAGCGGTCGCTGCCGCGGCGGATGGCGTCGTCGCCGAAGCGGCCGTGGATGCGGTCGAGCGCGTCGTCGAGGTGGCTCGCCTCGACCGCCTCGGGCGTCGCGAACAGGTCGAGCTGCTGCTCCGGCGCGAGGTCGCTGACGCCGACGCCGAGCAGGCGCACGGCCGCGCGCGGCTGCTCCTCGAGCCAGCGGTCCAGCAGGTCGGTCGCGACCTGCGCGATCAGGCGCGTCTCCTGGGTCGGCGGATTGAAGCTGCGCTGGCGCGTGTAGGTCTCGAAGTCGCGGCGCCGGATCTTCACGCTCACCATGCCGGCCTTGAACTGGCGCGCGCGCAGGCGCGCAGTGGTGCGGTCCGCAAGCTGCGCGAGACGCTCCCGAAGCTGCTTGTGGTCGCGGATGTCGGTGTCGAAAGTCTCCTCGGAACTGATCTGCTTCTCCGGCGCATCGGACACCACCGGGCGGTCGTCGATGCCCGCGGCGCGGTCGCGGAACCTGTGCGTCTCGCGCCGCAGCAGCGGCCACAGTTCGGCGTCCGGCGCGCGCCGCAGCTGGCCGAGCGTGAAGATGCCCTGCTCCTCGAGCCGCGCCGCCGTTTTCGGGCCGATCCCGAACAGCCGGCCCACGGGCATCGGATCGAGCGTGGCGGTGACGTCCTCCGGCCGGATCAGCGTGAGCCCGTCGGGCTTGTGCATCTCGGAAGCGAGCTTGGCGAGCAGCTTGTTGTGCGACACGCCGACCGAGGCGGACAGGCCGGTGCGCGCGCGGATGCGCGCCTTGATCTCGCGCGCCATCAGTTCCGCGCTGCCGAACAGCCCCTGGCTGGCAGTCACGTCCAGGAAGGCCTCGTCCAGCGACAGACCCTCGACCTGGTCGGTGAACTCGCGGAACACCTCGAATACCTGCCGCGACACCTCGCTGTAGCGCTTCATGCGCGGCCGCACCACGACCGCCTGCGGGCAGCGCTTGAGCGCCTCGCGCATCGGCATCGCCGAGTGCACGCCGAAGCGCCGCGCCTCGTAGCTCGCGGCCGCGACCACGCCGCGCCCGCCGGCGCCGCCCACCAGCACCGGCTGCCCGGCGAGCTCCGGGTGGTCGTGCTGCTCGACCGACGCGTAGAACGCATCCATGTCCACGTGCAGGATGGCGCGGTGGCCCGTCATGCCAGCTGCAGCATCGAGTACACCAGCCCGGCGAGCATCGTCAGCCCGAGCAGCACCAGGTAGATGACGGCAATGGCCGCGAACTTGAGCGAGGTGCGCAGGCGGCCCTCGCCGTAGACCACGCGCATCGAGCGGAATACGTAGTACGGCAGGAACAGGTACAGCGGCAGGTTCGCGGTGCTGATCACGGTGGTGTACGGCGGCTTCAAGCCCGCGAGTGCGTCGATGACGTCGGTCACGGCGAGCAGGATGAAGGTGAACGAGTGATTGTGCAGGAACAGCACCAGGTGCTCGGCGTACAGTCGCCGCGGCCGCCAGTAGAACAGCAGCGCCACGGCGGCCATCAGCGGCAGGAACAGGAACATCAGCTTGGGCGCGGTGGTCGCGAACTGCTGCGCGAAGCGCTTGCCGCCGTCGGCCTTCATCTGCGCGCAGGCGCGCGACAGCGATTGCTCGAGATTCTCGAAAGCGGGGCTGTCCGTGAAGTCGATCCGGCAGTCACGGCCGGCGCCGACTGCCTTGCCCACCTCGGCCGCCGCGGCTCCCTCGGCCTCCAGCTCGCGCCTGAGCTGCTCGGGCATGCCGATGGCCAGCGATTCGCGGCCACTGTCGGCCGATGCGCTCGTCTTGACGATGTCCGTGCCCGGCAGCAGCGCGTTCAGCGCAAAGAACAGGATGCTGATCGCGAGGTACAGCCGGAATGGCGGCAGGTAGCGCTGGTGGCGGCCGGCGATGAACTCGCGCGTCAGTTCGCCTGGACGACGCACAAGCAGTCGCAGCGTGCGCCAGACCCGGCTGTCGAGGTGCAGCAGCGAATGCGTAACGTCGCCCGCGACCTCCTTCATCGACAGCACGTGCACGGCCGCTGACTGCCCGCAGCGCGAGCAGTGGGCGCCGGGGACCGGCGCACCGCAGTCGAGGCAGGTCACCGGCGCACGCGATGCCGGCACCAGGTCGTGGCGCGGCTTGAGCGCGCGCCGCTCGCAATGCACGCGCCCGCCGAAGCGCTGGGCGGTCTCGGTCCTGAGGCGCGTGGCCTCGTTCTCGAGGTAGTGGTCGAGCGCGGCGGCGCTCTCCAGCTCGTAGCGGATGATGCGGCGCTGGCGGGTCCCGGGCGGCATCTCGGGCGCCTCGATGGTGGCGCCCAGGAATCCCGCGCACGCGAGCACGTCCTGCACGTGTCCCGGCAGCCATGCGTCGTAGTCCGCGACGATGTCCGGGTCGAGTTCGCACTCGACTTCGTAGATGAGGTTGGACGGCACGCCCAGTCGCCCGGTGGAGCCTGGGCGATCTTAGCTCAGGCGGCTGCGAGGCGCTCGATGTGCCGCAGCTTTCCGGTGTCGCTCAGGCGGTAGAACCGCCGCAGGTCCGCGAGCCACGAGCCGTCCTCGCGGCGGCAGAACGCCCGCAGCGCCGGCTCCAGTCGCCCGCAGAAGCGCGCGGCGTAGCGGCTCGCGCGGCGGTACAGGGACTCGTGGCCGGCGGCGAGCACCGGGTCCACGGTCGCGCGCCGGAACAGCAGCGCGTGCAGCTCGGCCGGGAAGCGGCGCGGGTCGGAACGGCAGAGCAGCAGGAAGCTCGCAACGTACTTGTCGATCTCGGCCTGCAGCTCGAGCGTCAGCCGGGACACCGGCCGGTCGTGTCCGGCATGGTGCGCGACGCAGAGGAAATGGCTCACGCCCTCGAGCGCGGTCCAGCAGTCGGCGACGTTGTCCGCGTCGAGCGCGTCGTGCGGGTCGCGGCGCTCGAGGCGCTCCAGCACGCCCGCGTCGAGGTACAGCGACATGCACAGCTCGTCGTCCACGGCCGTGACGAACAGCTGCTCGTCGCCGGGGGCGTCGCGGCATTCCCCGGGCAGCGACTGGCGGTCGGTGACCAGGAAGTCCGCGACCCGGCAGTCCACGCGCAGGTCGTAGATGGTGGTCAGCAGCGCCTCGAGGCGCCCGACGGCCGCGGTCATCTCAGTGCGACCGCCCGCCGCCCGCGACCGGCTGCACGCCATGCTGCATCAGCAGGCGATGCGCGCGGCGGCTGCCGGTCTTGTGCCACAGCTCGTAGAGCCGCAGCAGGTCGCGCGGTGAATCGGGCTGCGCGCCGTCGCCGATCTCCTGCAGCACGTCCACCAGCGGCTGGAACTTGTCCTCGAGCTCGGCGAACACTTCCGCGAGCGCGCGCTGCGGCCCGTGATGCGGCGCCTGCGCCAGCGCGCCATAGGCGCGCCCGCCCATGGCGATGTGGTAGTCCACGTCCACCGTGCGGCGCGCGAAGCCGCCGGCCAGGAAGCCCGCAATGAACAGCGCGACGTCACCCAGGCGCTGCAGCGTGCGGTAGCGGTGGCGGTCGTCGGGCGCCTCGACCGCCTCGGCAAGCATGAGCGCGAGCGGCTTGAGGCGCGCGTGGCCGTCCGGCCCGGCCTCGAACAGCGCGTCGGCGCGCGCGAACATGGCGAGCAGGTTGACCACGTATTGCTCGGTGTGGTCGCGCACCTTCAGCTGCTGGTGCCCGAGCGCGAGATGCAGCGCCTCGCGGAAGAACTCGCGCACGTCGGATACGGCCAGCAGTTTCGCGTTGCGGCGCTCGCCTTGCATCGCTGCCCTCCGGCACGCCGGCCACGGGTGCCGGCACCGCCAGTTCAATCCTTTGGACGGGCACATTCTGCAAACTGCGTCGCAGCTTGTCGTGGCAGCCGGGCGGTGCGAGTGCTGACGGCG
>CAZYPM010000045.1:0-12600 GCA_964649205.1 uncultured Steroidobacteraceae bacterium | reverse complement strand
TCGCGATGGACTTGCCGGTGGCCGGGTCCAGGATGTCGAGCTCCTCGCCCTTGCCGGCGACGAACTTGCCGTTGATCAGCAGCTTCTTCTGCATGTCAGCCTCTCGTTTCGTTGGAGCGCGTCAGGCGGTATGCGAGCAGGATCGGCACCAGCGTGATCAGCACCACCGTGACCGCGACCACGTTCGTGATCGGCCGTTCGCGCGGCCGGAACAGCTCGTTGAAGAACCAGATCGGGAGCGTCTTGTCATGACCGGCAGTGAACAGGGTCACGATGATCTCGTCAAATGACAGCGCGAAGGCGAGCATCCCGCCCGCGAGCAGCGCGGTCGCGATCTGCGGCAGCAGCACGTGGCGGAATGTCTGCCAGCCGTCGGCGCCGAGGTCCATGGAGGCCTCGACCCATGATGGCGGTATCCGCCGCAGCCGTGCGATCACGTTGTTGTGCACGATCACGATGCAGAAGGTGGCATGGCCGACGACGATGGTCCAGAACCCGGGCTGGATGCCGCCCATCTTGAACGCCGCCAGCAGTGCGATGCCGGTGATGATGCCGGGCAGCGCGATCGGCAGCACGAACAAGAGCGTGATCAGCTCGCGCCCGCGGAAACGGCTGCGCGCCAGCGCGAAGGCGGCGAGAGTGCCGAGCAGGAGCGCGATGGCCGTCGCGACCGAGGCCACCGCGAGCGAGAGCTTGAGTGCGGCCCAGATATCCTGGCGCGCAAAGGCGACCTCGAACCAGTGCAGCGTCAGCCCCGGCGGCGGGAACTGGTAGGTGCGGTCCTCGGTCGTGAATGCATAGAGGAAGATCACCCACACCGGCAGGTGCAGGAAGGCGAGCCCGGCGAAGGCCGCGATCTTCTGGCCGAGCGTGGCGCGATCCCAGGCCGCGCGCAGGCGCCTAGAGCGCATCGAAGGCCCCCATGCGCCGCGCCAGCGCGAGATAGACCGCGATCAGGATGATGGGCACGACCGAGAAGGCCGCGGCGAGCGGCAGGTTCCCGGCCGTGCCCTGCTGCTGGTACACCATCATGCCGATGAAATAGCCGGGTGCCCCGACCACGCTCGGGATGATGTAGTCGCCGAGCGTCAGCGAGAAGGTGAAGATCGAGCCCGCCGCGAGGCCGGGGAGCGCGAGCGGCAGCACCACGTGGCGGAAGGTCTGCCCGGGCCGCGCGCCGAGGTCAGCCGATGCCTGCACCAGCGACCCCGGCACGCGCTCGAGCGCAGCCACCAGCGGCAGGATCATGAACGGCAGCCACATGTACGTGAACACGATGAACATGCCGATGTAGGAGGAGGCGAGCGAAGGGCCGCCGATCACGGGAGTCGCGAGCGCCCCGTCCAGCGCCGGCGTGAGGCCGAGCAGGTCCACGAACCAGGACGCGATGCCCTGCTTGGCGAGCACCAGGCGCCAGGCATAGACCTTGACCAGGTAGCTGGTCCACATCGGCAGCATCACGCCCACGTAGAAGAAGGCCTTCATGCGGGGCGTCGCGTAGCGCGCCATGTAGTTGGCGACCGGGAAGGCGATCACGGCGGCCGCGGCCGTGACGGCGACGGCCATCGCCAGGGTGCGCAGGATGATGTCGAGGTTCGCGGGGTGGCTGAAGAGCTGCCGGTAGGTTGCGAGCGTGAACACCGGCACGATGCGTGCGGTGAACTCGTCGATCGCGTAGAAGCTCTGCACCAGCAGCGCGAACAGCGAACCCAGGTAGATGATGCCGAGCCACAGCAGCGGCGGCAGCAGCAGCAGCGCGAGGTAGAAGCCGCGTCGGCCGTAGAGGAAGGCGGCGGCGGAACGCAGCATCGCCACTCAGCGCTCCTCGAGCGGGACCAGGCTGTCGCCTGCGAAGCACAGACGAAGTCTCGCGCCGTGCGTGGGCGGCGTCGCCCCGACCGTGCCCTCGGGGCGCACCGCGGTGAGCACGGCATCGCCCACGCGCAGGTGCCAGCGGCTGGTGGCGCCGTGGTAATGCACCTCTTCCAGCGCGCCCTCGCAGCAGATCAGGCCCGCCGGCACGGCCTCGCCTGGCTCGCGCAGCTCGATCATCTCCGGGCGGATCGCGAAAGCGCGCGTGCGGCCGGTGAGCTGGCGCGCCAGTTCGCCCTCGATCACGTTCGCGCTGCCGACGAAGCGCGCCACGAACGCCGTGCGCGGGCGCACGTAGAGCCCGCGCGGCGTGTCCACCTGTTCGACGCGCCCGTCGCGGAATACCGCGATGCGGTCCGCCATGGAGAGCGCCTCGCCCTGGTCGTGCGTCACGTACACGAAGGTGATACCGAGCCGCTGCTGGATCGCCTTCAATTCGATCTGCATTTCTTCGCGCAGCCGCAGGTCGAGCGCGCCGAGGGGTTCGTCGAGCAGCAGCACCTTCGGCCGGTTGACCAGCGCGCGCGCGAGCGCGACGCGTTGCTTCTGCCCGCCGGAGAGCTGCGACGGGGCGCGGTCCGCGAGCGGCGCGAGCTGCACCAGCTCCAGCACCTCGAGCGCGAGCTTGCGCCGTTCGTCCCTGCCGGCGCCCCGCACCATCGGTCCATAGGCCACGTTTTCCGCCACGCTCATGTGCGGGAACAGGGCGTAGTCCTGGAACACGGTGTTGACGTTCCGCCTGAATGGCGGGACGCCCGTGACATCCTCGCCAAGGAGCGTCACCGTCCCCGCGGTCGGCTGGTCGAAGCCCGCGATCAGCCTCAGGCACGTGGTCTTGCCGGAACCGGAGGGGCCGAGCAGCGCGAAGAACTCGCCGGCGGCGATCGTGAGCGTGACGTCGTCGAGCGCGCGGACGGCGCCGAAGGCGCGGCTGACGCCGGCGAGTTCGATCGCCGGCGCCAGCTCCGAGCGGGTTTGCCCGTCAGCGGCCGCCCATGACCGCGACGTAGTCGGTGCTCCAGCGGCTGTAGGGCACGCACTCGCCCTGCGCGCAGGCGGCTTCCGGCGTGCGCCAGAACCAGATCTTGTCGAAGTCGTTGAAGCCGTTGGTCGCGCAACCCTCGGGCCCGAGCAGCTCGTTGTCCTTGCAGGCCGCCGGTACCGCCGGCACCGAGCCGAACCAGGCCGCGAGGTCGCCCTGCACCTTCGGGTTGATGGACCATTCCATCCATTCGTAGGCGCAGTTCGGGTGCGCGGCATTGGTCGCCATCAGCGTCGTGTCCGCCCAGCCCGTGGCGCCCTCGGCCGGCACCACGCTCGCAACCGGCTGGCCGTTCGCCTTCAGCGTGTTGACCTGGAACGGCCAGGAGGCGGAGGCGACCACACCTTCGTTGGTGAAGTCCTGCACCTGGACATTCGCGTCGTGCCAGTAGCGGTGCACCAGCGGATGCTGCTTGCGCAGCAACTCGAGCGCCGCCGTGTACTGGGCCTCGTTCAGTTCATAGGGATTCTGGATGCCGAGGTCCGGCTGCTTGCTCTTGAGATAGAGCGCGGCGTCCGCGATGTAGATCGCGCCGTCGTAGGCCTGGATGCGTCCCTTGTTCGGCTTGCCGTCCGGGAGCTTGCCGGGCTCCAGCACGACCGACCAGGAGGTCGGCGCTTCCTTGAACACGTTGGTGTTGTACATCAATACGTTCGGGCCCCACTGGTAGGGCACGCCGTAGTGCTTGCCGTCCACCGTGTGCCAGGCGGCGTCGCGCAGGCGCTCGTCCACGGTCGAATAGCTCGGCACGCGCGCGAGGTCCACGGCCTGCACCGTGCCGCCGCGGATCAGGCGGATGGAAGCGTCGCCGGAAGCCGTGACGAGGTCATAGCCGCCCTGCGTCATGAGCGACACCATCTCGTCGGAAGTGCCGGCCGTCTTGACGTTGACCTTGCAGCCGGTCTTCGCTTCGTAGCCGGTGACCCAGTCGTAGGCCTTGTCGGTGTCGCCGCGCTCGATGTAGCCGGGCCACGCGACAATGTCCACCTGGCCCTCGAGCACCGGCGCCGCGGGCGCTTCCGGTTCTTTCTTGCCGCAACCCGCGAGCGCGATTACCACGCCCGATGAAAGGGCGACGAAACGCCCTGCATGACGAGCAGGATTCGAGAACATGGCGGGACCCCCGGAATTGTTCTGCTTGGGGACTGGATTCTATTCCTGTCGCGCCGTCCCGGCCACCGCCGCATCCGGCGCCACCGTGATGCGCAGCCGGCCGTAGGGCGACGCCGGCAGTGCGGTCTCGCCGCGCCGTTCCATCCAGGCGAGGGACGCCGGCGTCAGGATGTCGCCTTCGCGGCGCGCGTCGGGCGGCGCCCCGAGCAGGACCGCCGGCGTGAACACGACGAGGTAGCGGCCGCGTTGCGACTTCGGGTCGATGGCAACCGTGACGGCGAGACCTGCCTCGCCGCCGACGGTCGCCAGGGCGGGCTCCAGGCGCAGGCTGTCGAGGCCGGTCATGTGCGTGACGATGAAGGTATCGTCGAGCAGGGCGATGACCGGGTAGAACACGCCTGCCTCGCCGCCGTCGCGCGCATCGAACAGGCTCTTCACGCGCACGCGGTACGGCGCGTCCGACTTCGGCAGCTCGAAGGCGGCGAATGGCGACAGCCCGCTGTGGAAGTCGAATACCGGCGTGGTGCGGTCGATCGCCGCGTCCGCGAATCCGCGCTGCGGCAGCGCGCCAAAGCCGAAGCCCGACGGATCGTCGCAGCAGGGCGTCGCTTCGGCGTAGAGGGCGAGGCGCTCCGCGGTTCCCGCCGGGTAGGATTGCGGTGGCGCAGCGGCGCACCCCGCGCAGGCTGCCATTGCCACCGCCAGCAGGAACCCATTTGCGATCCGCATCGGAAATGCAGGCTAGCATGAATTCCGCGTCCGTCGCGGTGATCGGCGCGGGCCTCGCGGGGCTCGCCTGTGCGCGCCGCCTGCGCCTGGCCGGCGTGCCGCTGCGCCTGTTCGAGGCCCAGCGCGCGCCCGGCGGCCGCATGGCGACGCGCCGCTACCAGGCGGCGTCCTTCGACCATGGCGCCCAGTACTTCACCGTGTCCGGCGCCGGATTCCGTCAAGTCGTCGAGGAAGCCGGCGCCGCCGGCACCGCCGGACGCTGGCGGCCCGAATGGCCGGGCGGCGAACAGGAACGCAAGGAGCTCTGGGTCGGCCTGCCCGGGATGAGCGCGCTGCCGCGCGCGCTCGCGGACGGCCAGGACGCCGAGTACGCCGCGCGCATCGTGCGCATCGAGTACGCGCGCCGCGGCTGGACGCTGCTGGACGACCGCGGCGCGGCGCACACGGATTTCGGCGCCGTCGCGCTGGCCGTGCCGGCGCCGGTCGCGGCCCAGCTCGCGGCCCCGCACACCCCGCTGGCCGCGCGCGTGCATGCCGTGCGCATGGCGCCCTGCTGGGCGGTCATGGCCGCCTTCGCCGAGCCGCTCGAGCGCCTGCCGGACGCAGCTTTCACCGCCGACGCGGTCCTGCCCTGGTTTGCGCGCAACGGCTCCAAGCCGGGGCGCGACGCCGGGCAGGCCTGGGTGCTGCACGCTTCCGCGGAATGGTCGCGGCGCGAGTTCGATGCCGCGCCGGAGCGCGTGCAGCGCACGCTGCTGGAGCGTTTCGCCGCACAGGCCGGACGCAGCCTGCCGCGGCCGGCGCTGGTGGACAGCCACCGCTGGCGCCACGCCCGCGTGGAGAACCCCTTGGGCGAACCCTGCCTCTACGACCGCGCGGCCGGGATCGGATTCTGCGGCGACTGGTGCCTGGACGCGCGCGTCGAGGCGGCGTTCCAGTCCGGCGACGCCCTGGGCGCGGAGATTGCCGAGGCCCGCGGCGCCGCAGGCTCCGGTAAAATGCGCGGCAGCCGATGAGCCGCCGCCATTCACTGCTTTCCGTCGCCGCCGTGGCCGCGCTGCTGCTCGCAGCCTGCGCGGGCGGCGCGCGGCCGAAGCCGGAGTCCGAACGCATGCCGCCCACCGCGCCGGTGCCCCCGATCGCAGCCACCCGGCCATTCGAGGTCGACTCGCCGCACGGCAAGCGCGTGGACGAGTACTACTGGCTGCGCGACGACACGCGCTCGAAGCCGGAGGTGATCGCCTACCTCGAGGCCGAGAATGCCTACAAGGCGGCGATGACGGCACACACCAAGCCGCTCGAGGACAAGGTCTACGAGGAGATCGTCGCGCGCATCAAGCAGGATGACTCGACCGTGCCCTATCGCAAGCGCGGGCACTGGTACTACCTGCGCTTCGAGACCGGCAAGGAATACCCGCTCTACGCCCGCAAGGCCGGCAGCCTGGACGCGCCCGAGCAGCTGATGCTGGACGGCAACGCGCTGGCCGAAGGCCACGATTTCTTCGAGATCGGCGCGCTGGCGATCGCACCCGACAACCGGCTGCTCGCCTGGGCCGAGGACACCGTCGGCCGGCGCCAGTTCACGCTGCGCATCAAGGACCTCGCGACCGGCGAGACGCTGCCGGACCGCATCGAGAACGTAGATCCGTACCTCGCCTGGACCGCCGACAGCGCCAGCATCCTCTACGTCGAGAAGCACCCGGAGACGCTGCTCGGCTACCGCGTGCGCCGCCACGTGCTCGGCACCGACCCGGCGGAGGATGCGCTGGTGTACGAGCAGGACGACGAGAGCTTCTACACCAGCGTCAGCGTCACCAAGGACGAGCGCTACGTCCTGATCCACGCGCGCAGCACCGTCGCCACCGAGTATCGCTACGCGGAGGCGGCCGACCCTGCGCTCGCGTTCCGCGTGTTCCTGCCGCGCGAGCGCGACCACGAGTACTACGTGGACCACTTCGACGGCCGCTGGATCATCCGCAGCAACTGGCAGGCGCCGAACTTCCGGCTGCTGGAGGCGACGGTCGGGGAGGAGGGCGACCGCGCGAACTGGCGCGAGCTGCTCGCGCACCGCGACGACGCCTTCATCCACGGTTTCGACGTGTTCCGCGAGTTCCTCGCGATCGAGGAGCGCTCCGGCGCACTGCGCAAGATCCGCATCCGCCCCTGGGGCGGCGGCAGCGAGTTCTTCATCTCGGCGGACGAGCCGGCGTACACGACCCTGCTCGGGCAGAACGCCGAGATCGACACGCACATCGTGCGCTACAACTACCAGTCGCTGACCACGCCCGAGTCGGTCTACGACTACGACATCCGGACCGGCGAGCGCCAGCTGATGAAGCGCATGCCGGTGCTCGGCGACTTCGACCCGGCGAACTACCGCTCGGAACTGCTGTGGGCGCCGGCACGCGACGGCGTGAAGGTGCCGGTGTCGCTGGTCTACCGGACCGGTTTCCAGCGCGACGGCACGGCGCCCATGCTGCAGTACGGCTACGGCTCCTACGGCTACGCGATGGACCCGTGGTTCTCGGTCTCGCGCCTCTCGCTGCTCGACCGCGGCTTCGTGTTCGCGATCGCGCACGTGCGCGGCGGGCAGGAGATGGGCCGGCGCTGGTACGAGCAGGGCAAGCTGCTCAACAAGCAGAACACTTTCACGGATTTCATCGACGTGACGCGCTTCCTGGTCGCGCAGAAGTACGCCGACCCGGGCCGGGTCGCGGCGATGGGCGGCAGCGCCGGCGGCCTGCTGATGGGCGCCGTCGCCAACCTGGCGCCAGGGGACTATCACGCCATCGTCGCGCAGGTGCCGTTCGTGGACGTCGTCACCACGATGCTGGACGAGTCCATCCCGCTCACCACCAACGAGTTCGACGAGTGGGGCAACCCCAAGGTGAAGGAGTACTACGACTACATGTTGTCGTACTCGCCCTACGACAACGTGGCGGCGCAGGACTACCCGGCGATGCTCATCACGACCGGCCTGCACGACAGCCAGGTGCAGTACTGGGAGCCCGCCAAGTGGGTCGCGCGGCTGCGCGCGCGCGGCACCGGCGCTGCGCCGCTGCTCTATCGCACCACCATGGAGGCCGGCCACGGCGGCAAGTCGGGGCGCTTCCAGCGCTACCGCGAGATCGCCGAGGAATACGCCTTCATCCTCGACCAGTCCGGGATCGCGGAGTAGGCGGTGGCCGGCGGCGCGGTCGCGTCACTGGTCGGCCGCGCGGTGAACGTCCGTCCCGGCGAGATGCCGGGGCTGCTGGCCGCGTTCGGCTATCACTTCCTGCTGTTCACCGCGTACTCGATCCTGCGGCCGGTGCGCGACAGCATGGGCATTGCCGGCGGCGTCGAGAATCTCGACGACCTGTTCGGCTGGACGCTGGTCGGCATGCTGGTGGCGATGCCGTTGTTCGGCTGGGTGAGCGGGCGCTTCCGTCGCGCCGTGTTCCTGCCCTGGACCTACCTGTTCTTCGTGGCGCAGCTGGCCGCCTTCTGGCTGCTGTTCACCTCGCAGGCGGACATCACCGGGACCGCAAAGGTGTTCTTCGTCTGGGTCAGCGTGTTCAACCTGTTCGTCGTGTCGGTGTTCTGGAGCTTCATGGCCGACCTGTTCGACAAGGAGCAGGGCAAGCGGCTGTTCGCCTTCATCACCGCCGGCGCGAGCGTCGGCACGATCGCGGGCTCGGCCATCACCACGCTGCTCGCCCGGGCGGTCGGCGACGTCAACCTGCTGCTGGTGTCGGCGGCGCTGCTGGCCTCGACCATCGCCCTGATGCGCTACCTGCTCGGCTGGAGCGCGCGCCGCGAGGACCGCGGCCAGCGGCTCGACGAGCGGCCCATCGGCGGCAATCCCTTCGCCGGGCTCACCCGCGTCCTCACCTCGGGCTATCTCTCGGGCATCGCCGCGTTCGTGTTCCTGATGGCGGCGGTGAACACCTTCCTGTACCTGCAGCAGGCGGAACTGCTCAGCATCCACTACCCGGACCGGTCCGAGCGCACCGCCTTCCTCGGCGGCATCGAATGGGTCATGAGCACGGCGACGCTGCTGCTGCAGTTCTTCGCGGTCGGCCGCCTGACGCAGCGCGTGGGCGTGGCGGCGATGATCGTGGTCGTGCCGCTGTTCGTGGTGGCGGGCTTCCTGCTGATCGCCTGGTCGCCGACCCTGGCCACGCTGGTCGGCGTCTACATCGCGCGCCGCGTCGGCCAGTACGCGATCGTGCGCCCCTGCCGCGAAACGCTCTACACCACGGTGGACCGCGAGTCGAAGTACAAGGCGAAGAACGTCAACGACACGCTCGTGTACCGCACCAGCGACTACGTCGTGGCGAAGGGGCACGACGCGTTCGTTGCCGCGTTCGCGGCCAACCTCTCGGTGGTCGCCTGGCTGGGCGCCGCGGTCGCCGGGGTGTGGGCCGCGGTCGCGTGGATGCTCGGCCGCGCGCACGAGCGCATGGCCGCAGGCGCGAACCGGGCCTGATTATTCCTTGATCTCGAAGCGCACGCGCGCGGACACGCGCGGCTCGGTCACGGCGCCATTGACGAGGTATGGCTCGTAGCGCCAGCGCTCGACCGCGTTGAGCGCCGCGCGGTCGAAGGTGCCGGCGGGCTCGGAGGCCTTGACCACTGCGTCGCGCACGGTGCCATCGGCCGCGACCGTGAACTCGATGTCCACCCAGCCCTCGGTGCCTTTTTCGAGCGCGCGCATCGGGTAGGTCGGGGCGATCACCTTGGTGCGCTTCAGCGCGCTGTCCGGCAGCACCTGGGCCTTGCGCGCCGCGGCCTCGCGCACCTTGCGCGCCGCCGCAATCTCGGTGGTGATCGCGGCGATCTCGGAAGCCGGGGCGCCGCTGTCGGTGGCGGCGCGCAGCAGCGTCTCGGCGCGGTCCGGGTTGCCCGCGGCGATCAGCGCCCGCGCGTCGGTCAGCGCGCGCGTCGCGAACAGCGCGGTCGTGTCGGGCAGGCCGTCGAACGCCGGATCCGCGGCGCGCAGCAGGTCGATGTAGTGCCGGGCGCTGTCGCCGGCGGGCTCGATCAGGCGGCCCTGGGCGATGCGCTGGTTGGCGAGCACCAGCAGCTTGGCGCGCTCGGTGCGCACGTTGCCGACGCGGGCCGCCTCGATGTCGGCGCGCAGCACCGCGATCTCCTGCGGGTTGACCTCGAGCGCGGTGGCCTGGGTCAGCCAGTTGCCCGCCTCGTCCAGGCGGTTTTCCTTGATGGCCAGCGCGGCGTTCTTCTGCAGCAGCGCCGACAGCGCGAGCACGCTCTGCTGCACGCCGGCATCCGCCGGGTCGAGCTTGCGGGCCGACAGCAGGTAGGCGTGGGCGCTGTCCTTGCCGCCGACCAGGCGGTTGGCGCGGATGCGGTCGTTGGCGAGCTGCACCAGGCTCTGCACGCGCTCCGTGGTCTCCGGGGCGACGGCTTCGGCTTCGCGTCCCGCCGCGGCCGTGGCGGCCGGCGCCTTTGGCGCCGGTCCCTGGCGCGCGAGCTCGCGCTCGAGCTGCAGCCGGAAGAACTCGAGGCGGGGATGGTCGGGCCGCGCGGAGCGCGCGGCGTCCACGGCGCTCGCGAGCCGCGTGAGATCCTGCTCCATCAGCGCGCGCTCGGCCTGCACCAGCAGCTCGTCGGCCACGCTGTCGATGCCGCGCTGCGCCACGCGGTTGCCGGGGTCGCGCGCGAGCACGGCGCGGTAGAGTTCGAGCGCATTGTCTTCCGGCGGCTCGACCAGCTTGCCCTGCGACAGCGCGACGCCGGCGAGATCGAGCAGTTTCTGGACCCGCGGATCCTGGCTGGCGTCGCCCACCGGGGCGGCCGGAGCCGTCTCTTCCTTCGCGAGCAGCTCCGGCACCTTCGCCCAGGGCTTCCACTCGGCGATGCCCCAGACCGCCAGCATGAGCGGGATCAGCAGCAGGCTGCGGCGCGACCAGCGGCGCACCACGGCCGGATCGAGCTTGAGCTTCGGCAGCTCGAGCTTGGGCAGCTCCAGCTTCGGCAAGTCGAGTTTCGGGTGCTCGATCGCCTGGTACGTGCCGGTGATCGCGGTGGAGGCGGCCGTGCGCGCTGCCGCGGCCGGCAGGTCGGAGACCAGGTTCGCCCGGCGCTGCGTCGCGTCCACGAAGTTGCGGATGCGCTCGGCAGAGGCGGGCTTGTGCAGGAAACGGAAGATCACGCCGGAGGAGACCAGCGGCGCGAGCACGGTCTCGTCCTCGCGGCGGCCCGCGACGATGATCGCGAGGTCCGGGAACTGCTTGTGCACCTGGTTGACCAGGTCGCGCGTGTCGTGGTCGGCGAGCGACGCGTCGACCAGGAACACGGCGTTGCCGGCGGCGACCATCAGGTCGGCCGCGTGCGAGACGTCGTCCGCGCGCCAGACGCGGTGGGTGCCGGCCAGCGAATCGCGCAGCAGGTCGATCAGCGCGGGATCGGCCGAGAGCACGATGACGTTGGCGCTGGTGGGCCGCGGCGCGGGCGCTGCGGCCGCTGCCGTCTGCGGAGGCGATGCCTTCGCCGGCGCTGGCGCGACCTGCGCAGGCGCAGGCTTCGGCGGCGGAGCTGATGCGGAAGGCGAGGATTTCGGCGGCGATACCGCGGCCGGTGATGCCTTCGGCGGTGGCGGCGGCGCGGGAATCGCCTTCGGCGGTGGCGGTGGCATCGCCTTCGGCGGTGGCGGCGCGAACCTCGGCGGCAGCGTAGCCGGAGGCGTCCTGGTCGCTGCCGGCGGAGGAATGCGGGGAGCGGGCGCAGGCGCTGCGGCTTTCGGCGGCGCCGGCTGCGTGGTGGGCGGAGCGGGTGGCGCCGCGAGCGCCGCGAAAGGATTGGAAGGCGGCTCGAGAGACAACGCCGCTGACTGCGCAGCGAGCGCGGCCGCCTTCTCCTGCTTCTCCACTTCCTCCGGCGCGAGCGGATCGGGCGCGTCATCACCCGGAAGCACGTCCGTGTAATCGATGATGATCGTGTCTTCGAACTCTTTCTTCATGGATTCCACGGGCCGAAACTCGCGCAAAAGTGCCCCGGCACGGGCACCACCGCCTGTAACCGTCAGGTAAGGGCAATCTTTGACAAAACGCGTCGTGGCGAACGAGACACAGGTCGCGTTTCGGCTTCAGGCCGCGTGACGGACTTCGAAAATCCCCACGGCGTCCGGTACTTGCGGAAAACCCCCTCGAAGGGGGGTCGGGGGGGTGCCCGGTCGTTGCTGGCGCGCTACACGGGCAGCCTTTTGTTCGATTTTCCCGGAATTATGTGAATCTCGACAGGTGGCCAAAAGGCCAAGTATGGTGTTCCGGCCCTGCGGGGGCGGGGGTCGTTTGCCGGGAGAGACTCGTATTACGCGACAGGTGACATTCGTTTCGAGCCTGCCGGTGGAGCATCACCACCAGCTCGAGGCCCTGCTGTTCTTCAACGGCCGCCAGGACCGCGTCCGCAAGGGCATCGTCACTGCGATCGACCGCTACGGCCCGCCGGAGATCGTGAACGACGGAAATGCGTTGCGCGTACGCGTCGCCGGCCCTTCGGAGGCGCAATGCCTGTTCGCGCTGGAGCGTGATGGCAAGGTCTCGCGCCCGGTCGGGCTGATCCTCTACGTGCGCGACAGCTTCGAGCGCATCACCGTGCTGCACCTGGTGGTCGCCGAGGCGTACGCGGCCGGCGGCCCGCATGCGAAGTACAACCTGCTGCTGCGGCTGGTGCAGGCGGTCAAGCGCGTGGCGCGCTGCACCTCCGGCATCCGCCACGTCGAGCTGATCTACTCCGAGAAGCACAAGCCGAAGTCCCGCCCGCACCGCCCGCGCGCCGCCTTCGCCACGTCGAGCTGATCTACTCCGAGAAGCACAAGCCGAAGTCCCGCCCGCACC
>CAZYPM010000044.1:0-12661 GCA_964649205.1 uncultured Steroidobacteraceae bacterium | reverse complement strand
CGGCAGCGCGGCTATGCGTTCAGCTTGCTGTGCCGCCGGCTGTAGCCGAAATAGATCAGCAGGCCGATCACGATCCAGCCCGTCATCCAGTGCCAGTTGGCCTGGAACGACTGCCAGAACAGGTACAGGCAGGCCGCGGCGCCCAGCACGCCGACCAGCGGCGCCGCCGGCACGCGGAAGGCGCGCTGCAGGTCGGGCCGGGTGCGGCGCAGCACCGGGATGCCGATGCACACCGTCGCGAACGCGAGCAGCGTGCCCATCGACACGAGCTCGCCCAGCGTGCCGATCGGCAGTAGGCCGGCGAGGATCACGGCGGTCACGCCGACCACCACCGTGCCGACGTGCGGCGTGCGGAACTTCGGGTGGACGCGGCCGAATGCAGGCGGGATCAGGCCGTCGCGCGACATCGAGTAGAAGATGCGCGGCTGGCCGACCATCATCACCAGGATCACGGAGGACAGGCCGGCGATGGCGCCGATCTCGACCAGCGTCTTGAGCCACAGCAGGCTCGGGTAGGTTTCGAGCGCGGTCGCGACCGGCTTCGGCGTGCCGAGCAGCTGGTACGGCATGATGCCGGTCATCACGGCGGACATCGCGATGTAGATCAGCGTGCAGATCGCGAGCGAACCGAGGATGCCGATCGGCATGTCGCGCTGCGGATTCTTGGTCTCCTGCGCGGCGGTCGAGACCGCGTCGAAGCCGATGTAGGCGAAGAACACGATCGAGGCGGCGCGCAGCACACCTTCCCAGCCGAAGCGCTCCGGGCCCTCGGACTCCGGGATGAACGGGGTCCAGTTGTCGGGATCGACGAACTGCAGGCTGAAGCCCATGAACAGGAAGATCACCACCAGCTTGATCGCGACGATGATCGAGTTGACGAAAGCCGACTGCGTGATGCCGCGATAGCACAGTGCGGCGATCGCGGTCGCGATCGCGACCGCGGGCAGGTTGATCAGCGAGCCGGTCGGCACCAGCCGGCCGTCCACCACGTTGAGCGGGGCGGAGGTGAGCGCCGGCGGCAGCGCCAGCGACATGCCGAGGCCGCTGCCGATCGAGTCGAGCAGCCCGGTGAAGTAGCCGGACCAGCCGACCGACACGGTGGCCGCGGCGAAGGTGTACTCCAGCACCAGCATCCAGCCGATGAACCAGGCGGTGAATTCGCCGAGCGTGGCGTAGGCGTAGGAGTACGCGCTGCCGGAGACCGGGAGCATGGACGCGAATTCCGCGTAGCACAGGCCGGCGAGGCCGCAGGCGACGCCCGCGATCACGAACGAAAGCACGACCGCCGGCCCGGCGTGGTTGGCGGCGGCATGGCCGGTCAGCACGAAGATACCGGCCCCGATCACCGCGCCGATGCCGAGCAGCACGAGGTGCCGCGCGGTGAGCACGCGCTTCAGCGTGACTTCGCCCGGCTGGGCGGCGTCGGCATCCATGACCGCCTGTACCGGCTTGGTGCGGAATAGGTTCATGCGCGGTTCCCCCCGGAAAAATTCAGCGGACTCTAACCCAGCACCGGCGTGATTGCGAGCCGCGGCCCCCGGGCTATTGGCGAAGCTCGTCGGTCAGGAACTGCGCAAAGCACTCGACCAGAGCGGCGTACACGCGCGGGTTGCCGCAGACCACGTTGCCGCCGTCCCGGTACTCGCCGCCGGTGAGCGTGCCGACGCGCCCGCCCGCCTCGGTGATCATGAGGTTGCCGGCGGCCGTGTCCCAGGGCGAAAGCCCGACTTCCCAGAAACCGTCCAGCCGGCCGGCGGCGACGTAGGCGAGGTCGAGCGATGCGGCGCCGGGACGCCGCACGCCGGCGGCGCGGTCCATCACGTGCTGCAGCATCGCGAGATAGGGGCCGAGCCAGCGCTTGTTCTCGCGGAACGGGAATCCGGTGCCGATCAGCGCGCCGTCCAGTCCCGGACGGGCCGATACGCGCAGTCGCCGGCCGTCGAGCTGCGCCCCGCCGCCGCGCGCGGCGGTGAACAGCTCATTGCGCATCGGGTCGAGCACCACGCCCGCCTCGACGCGATCGCGGTGGCGGCAGGCGACCGAGACCGCAAAATGCGGGAATCCGTGCAGAAAATTGGTGGTGCCGTCGAGCGGGTCGATGATCCAGGTGTACTCGTCGCCGGGGTGGTGCCCGCTTTCCTCGCCGAGGATGCCGTGGCCTGGATAGGCCTTGCGGATGGTCGCGATGACGGCCTGCTCGGCGGCGCGGTCCACCTCGCTGACGAAGTCGTTGCGGCTCTTCTCGCTGACGGCGACGCCGCCCGCGCGGTCGAGATTGCGCACAATCAACTCGCCGGCGCGGCGCGCGGCGGCGGTAGCGATGTTGACCAGGGGGTGCATGCCCGCTCCGGCAGTAGAATACCCGCCATTCTCCGGGAAGCCCCATGTCCGCCGCAATCCGCATCGTGCTCGTCGACACCAGCCATCCGGGCAACATCGGCGCCAGTGCGCGCGCGCTGCGCAACATGGGCCTGGACTCGCTGGTGCTGGTGCGTCCGCAGGTGATGCCGGACGACGAGTCCCTGGCGCGCGCGGCCGGCGGCGCGGATCTGGTGCGCAACGCGCGCATCGAGTCGTCGGTCGAGGCCGCGGTCGCCGATTGCGGCCTGGTGCTCGGCACCAGCGCGCGGACCCGGAGCGCGAACTTCCGTGTGATCGAGGCGCGTGCCGCGGCCGCCGAGCTGGTGGCGGCAGCCGCAGCCCGCCCCGCGGCGCTGCTGTTCGGCGGCGAGCGCAACGGGCTGTCGAACGAGGACCTCGCGCGCTGCCATGCGCTGGTCCGGATCCCGGCCGACCCCGGTTACGAATCGCTGAACCTGGCCCAGGCCGTGCAGATCCTCTGCTACGAGATCCGCCTGGCGGCCGGCGCGGCGTCCACGCAGCCGGATGCGGAGCCGCCCGCCAGCGTCAAGGAGCTGGCCGCGCTCTGGGCGCACCTCGACGCGGTGGCGGCGCGCGTCGGATTCATGCACGAGGGCAATGCGGCACAGCTCGCGCCGCGCATCCGCCGGCTGCTGGCGCGTGCGGTGCCGGACGGCGGCGAGGTGCGCATCCTGCGCGGGCTGCTCGCGGCCATCGAGCGCCGGCTGCCGCCGGGGGCGGCGGGCCCATGAGCGACGGCGGCACGGTGTACCTCGACTGGGCGGCGACCGCGCCGCTCGACGCGCGCGTCGCCGAGGCCATGTGCGCCTGCCTCGCCGACCCGGCCGCGCAGGCAAACCCCTCGTCGGGACACGCCCCCGGCCGCGCAGCCGCGGAATTCGTGGCGCGCGCGCGCGGGCAGGTCGCCAGGCTCATCGGCGCGCCGCCCGAGGCGCTGATCTTCACCTCGGGTGCGACCGAGAGCGTCAACCTGGCGATCCTCGGCGCGGCACGGGCGTCGCCCCGCGAGCGCCGGCACGTCGTGTGCTCGCGCGTCGAGCATCGGGCGGTGATCGGCGCCTGCCGCGAGCTCGAGCGCGAGGGGTTCGAGGTCGAATGGCTGGCGCCGGCCGCGGGCGGGGCCATCGATCCCGCGGCAGTCGCGGCGGCGCTGCGACCCGCCACGGCCCTCGTCACGCTCATGCACGTCAACAACGAGACCGGCGCGGTCACGGACATCGCATCGGTCGCGCGGCTCTGCCGCGAGCGCGGCGTGCCGCTGCACGTGGATGCGGCGCAGAGCGCGGGCAAGCTGCCGCTCGACGTCGGCGCCGACGACGGCATCGCATTGCTTTCGTTCTGCGCGCACAAGCTGGGTGGTCCCAAGGGCATCGGCGCGCTGTACCTCCGGCGCCAGCCGCGCCCGCCGCTGCAGCCGCTCATGTGGGGTGGCGGCCACGAGGGCGGGCTGCGCCCCGGCACCCTGGCGACCCACCAGATCGTCGGCTTCGGCGCTGCCTGTGACATCGCGCGCACGGCGCTTGCGGACGGGCCGGCCCGCGTCCGCGCACTGCGCGAGCGGCTCTGGCAGGCCCTGCAGCCCGCGGCGCCACTGTGGCGCAACGGGGTTCCGGAACCCGCGGTGCCCGGCATCCTCAACGTCGGGTTCGCGGGCATCGAGGGCGAGAGCCTGCTGCTCGCCCTCGACGGCGAGGTCGCGGCGGCGAGCGGCGCCGCCTGCCACTCGGCCGTCGCGGAGCCGTCCTACGTGCTGCGCGCGCTCGGCCGGTCCGATCTCGCGATCCAGGCCTCGCTGCGGTTCAGCCTCGGCGTTGCCACCACCGAGGCGGAGGTGGACCGCGCGGCCGCGCAGGTTGTCGCAGCCGTGCGCCGCCTGCGTTCGGTGCTGCCGCCGGGCGCGCTGGAGCGCATCGCATGAGCGGCGAGCCAGTGCGGTACTCGCCGCGGGTGCGCGAGCTATTCCTGACGCTGCCCGGCGGCGGCGCGCTCGCGCCGGGCGAGGGCATCGCCGTGCACGGTGAGGCGGCGGCGCTGGACCGCGGCGCCTGGGTGCGTTTCGAGGCGCGGGTCGTGAATGGGCACATCGTGGACAGCGCATTCCGCGCCTGGGGCTGTCCGCATACGCTGGCGGCGGCCGCGCTGGTCGCGCGGGCGCTGTGCGGCGCTCCCGCCGCCGGCGCCGCGCCGGCCGCGGTGCGTGAACTGGCGCACGAAATCGGCGCGCCACCCGAGAAACTGGGGCGCCTGCTGGTGGTTCTGGACGCCCAGGCCGCGCTGTTCGCGGCAGCGCGTGCGGTACAATGAGGCTTGCCATGGCCGTCACGCTTACGCCAGCCGCCGCCGACCGGGTGCGCCGCTTCCTCGCGGAGCGCGGCCGCGGCGTCGGCCTGCGCCTCGGCGTGCGCAAGACCGGCTGTTCGGGCTTCGCTTACGTCGTGAACTATGCCGACGAACAGCAGGCCGGCGATCGGGTATTCGAAAGCCAGGGCGTGCGGGTGCTGGTGGACCCCGACAGCCTGTCGCTGATCGACGGCACGGAAGTCGACTTCGTGCGCCACGGCCTCAACGAGTCGTTCCGCTTCAGGAACCCGAACGTGCGCGGCGAGTGCGGCTGCGGCGAGAGCTTCAGCGTCTGATTTTTCCTTTGGCGGCGGGCACTTCCGGGCTCGCGCGGATTGCCGCGGCAAGCCCCCGGACGCTAGAATGCGCGCTCCGATTCGTCCCCCCGGCCGGCAGAGGAACCCATGGCGCTCGAGCGTACCCTGTCCATCGTCAAGCCCGACGGCGTCGCCCGCAACCTGATCGGCGACGTCTATCGCCGCTTCGAGTCCGCAGGGCTTCGCATCGTCGCCGCCCGCATGCTGCACTTGTCGAAGGCCCAGGCGGAGGGCTTCTATGCAGTCCACCGCGAGCGCCCGTTCTTCCGCGACCTCTGCAGCTACATGACTTCCGGCCCGGTGATGGTGCAGGTGCTGGAGGGCGAGTCCGCGGTCGCGAAGAACCGCGAGATCATGGGCGCGACCGACCCGAAGAAGGCGGCGCCGGGCACGATCCGCGCCGATCTCGCGACCAGCATCGAGGAGAACGTCGTGCACGGCTCGGACAGCGCCGAGAACGCTGCGCGCGAGATCGCATTCTTCTTCGCCGACATCGCGCTGTGCCCGCGCACCCGCTAGGCCGCAGGTCACGATGAACGTCACCGGCCAGCGCCACAACCTGCTCGGCCTGACGCGGCCCGAGCTCGAGGCGTTCGTGGCCGGCCTCGGCGCGAAGCCGTTCCGCGCGCGGCAGCTGCTCAAGTGGATCTATCGCCGCGGAGAGTCCGACTTCGCGCGCATGACCGACCTGGCCAAGGACTTCCGGGCCCAGCTGGCCGGCGTCGCCGAAGTGCGCGTGCCGGAGATCGTCACCGAGCGCCGCTCCGCGGACGGGACGCGCAAGTGGCTGCTGCGCATGCCGGGGGCGGTCGCGGCGGAACAGGCGATCGAGACCGTGTTCATCCCGGAGCCGGGGCGCGGAACGCTGTGCATCTCGAGCCAGGTCGGCTGCGTGCTCGACTGCGCGTTCTGCGCGACCGGCCAGCAGGGCTTCAACCGCAACCTCACCGCGGCCGAGATCATCGGCCAGGTCTGGCTTGCCAACCGCGAGCTCGGCTACGACCCGGACGGCGAACGCATCGTCACCAACGTCGTGCTGATGGGCATGGGCGAGCCGCTCGCGAACTACCGCCATGTGCTGCCGGCCATGCAGCTGATGCTGGACGACCTGGGCTACGACCTGTCGCGCCGGCGAGTCACGCTCTCGACCTCCGGGCTGGTGCCCCAGATCTACCGGCTCGCCGAGGACGTGAACGTCGCGCTCGCAGTCTCGCTGCACGCCCCGAACGACGCGCTGCGCGACGAGCTCGTGCCGATCAACCGCAGGCACCCGATCGCGGAGCTGCTCGCGGCCTGCTGGCACTATCTGGAGCGCCAGAATGGCCGCAGCGTGACTTTCGAGTACACGATGCTGGACGGCGTCAACGACCAGCCCGCGCAGGCGCGGGAACTCGCGGGTCTGCTGCGCGGTCATGACGCCAAGGTGAACCTGATTCCGTTCAATACCTTCCCAGGCACGCGATTCCGCCGCTCGCCCCCCGAGGCGATCCGCCGGTTCCGCGACCTGCTGGTGCAGGGGGGCGTGATGGCGACGATCCGCAAGACCCGTGGCGACGACATCGAGGCGGCCTGCGGCCAGCTGCGCGGGCAGGTGCTGGACCGCACCCAGGTGCGGCTGGGGAGCAAGCTGCTGCGGCTTGCGGTGCGCGCATGAGCGCCCGCGTCGCGGCGTGGCTCGTGGCCTGCCTGCTGGCGCTGCCGGCGGCGGCGCAGGAAGACCTCCAGGACCCGATCCTGCAGGCCGGACGCATCAACGCCCGGCTGGCGATGGAATACCTGAAGCGCGAACAGCTGCTGGTCGCGCGCGAGAAGGTCGAGAAGGCGCTGCTGCAGAATCCGCGCGACGTGACCGTGCAGCTGGCGGCGGGGCTCGTCTACGAGCGGCTGCTGGAGAAAAAGCGCGCCGAGCAGCATTTCCGCCAGGCGTTGCGCGCGGATGCGGACAGCCCGGAGGCGCAGAACGCGCTGGGCGCGTTCTTCTGCCGCAACCGCCAGCATGAGAAGGGCGTGGAGATGTTCCTCAAGGCGGCACAGAACCCGGTCTACCGCACGCCAGAGGTGGCCTACACGAATGCGGGTGTCTGCGCGCGCAGCGCGGGGCGCCTCGAGCGCGCGGAGCAGTACCTGCGGCAGGCATTGACGCTGCGCTCCGACTATCCCGAGACCTACGTGCAGCTGGCCGGCGTATCACACGAGCGCGGCAGTCACCTGCAGGCGCGCGCCTTCATCGAGCGCTACCTGGCGATCGCGCCGCCGTCGCCCGACGTGCTGCTGCTCGGCTACCAGATCGAGGCCGCGATGAAGGACGCCGCAGCCGCGGCGGGCTTCGCGGAGCGCCTGCGCAAGGAATTCCCGGACTCGCCCCAGCTGCGCGCGCTCGACGACCTGGAACGCCGGAACCGCGAATGAGCGCGGGCCGCGCCGCGTCCGCGGGGATGCGCCTGCGCGCCGCCCGCGAGGCGCTCGGTCTGTCGATCGAGGACGCTGCCGACCGGCTGCGCCTGAATGCGGCGCTGGTGCTGGCGATGGAGGAGGACCGTTTCGCGCTGCTCGGCGCGCCCGTGTTCGCGCGCGGGCACCTGCGCAACTACGCGCTGCTGGTGGGGGTGCCCGAGCGCGAGGTCATCGCCGGCGCCGGCGTCGACGAGGTGCCGGAGCCGAGCTTCCTGCCCGCCATGGACCTGAAGCCGCGCGCGCACGGCCGTGCGCGCTGGGCCTGGCCGGTGGCGGCGCTCGTGCTCGCCCTCGCGGTGGTGATCGCATTCTGGGGGTGGACGGCGGCAAACGCATGACGGATCGCAGGCTCCAGGCGGTGCGCGGCATGAACGACCTGCTCCCGGGCGAGCTGCCCTGGTGGCAGCACGTCGAGCGCACCGTGCGCGAGCTGTTCGCCGACTATGGCTACCAGGAGATGCGGGTGCCGCTGGTCGAGCGCGCCGAGCTGTTCTCGCGCTCCATCGGCGAGCACACCGACATCGTCGAGAAGGAGATGTACACGTTCGAGGACCGGGGCGGCGACCTGCTGTCGCTGCGGCCAGAGGCCACGGCGGGCCTGGTGCGGGCCGCAATCGAGCACGGGCTGCTGCACAACCAGAAGCAGCGGCTGTGGACTGCGGGGGCCATGTTCCGCCACGAGCGGCCGCAGGCGGGCCGTTACCGCCAGTTCCACCAGATCGATTGCGAGGCCTTCGGTTTCGAGGGTCCGGACATCGACGTCGAACTGATCCAGATGTCGGCGCGGCTGTGGCGCCGGCTCGGCATCGCAGACGTCCGGCTGCGCGTCAACTCGCTCGGCACACCCGAGTCGCGGCGCGGCTACCGCGCGCGGCTGGTCGAGCACTTTGAGCGCCACCGCGCGGCGCTCGATGCCGACAGCCTGCGCCGGCTCGAGTCCAACCCGCTCAGGATCCTGGATTCCAAGAACCCCGCGCTCGCCCCGCTGATCGCCGAGGCGCCGGTCCTCACCGAGCACCTCGACCCGGATTCGCGTGCGCACTTCGAGTGCTTCTGCGGGCTGCTCGGGAGCTGCGGCGTGCCGTACCAGGTGGACCCGCGCCTGGTGCGCGGCCTCGACTACTACTCGCGCACGGTCTTCGAGTGGACCACGCCGGCGCTCGGCGCCCAGGATGCCGTCTGTTCCGGCGGCCGCTATGATGGCCTGGTCGCGCAGCTGGGCGGCGATCCGACCCCGGCCATTGGCTGGGCACTCGGCATCGAGCGCCTCGTGGCCCTGCTGCAGGCGGCCGGCGGCCCGGCGCCGGGCGCCGCCCTGGCGGTTTACCTGGTGCTGGCGGGAGAGCGGGCGCAGCGCGAGGGCATGGCGCTGGCGGAACGCCTGCGCGATGCGCTGCCGGGCGCCGGGGTGCAGGTCAACATGGGTGGCGGCAGCTTCAAGGCGCAGCTGAAGCGCGCCGACCGCAGCGGCGCGTCAATGGCCGTCATCATCGGCGACGACGAGGCCGCGCGCGGCGTTGCGGCCATCAAGCCGCTGCGGTCGGAAGCAGGCCAGCAGGAATGTGCCATCGGCGAGCTGCCGGCGCGCGTCGCCGGCCTGCTGCGCGGAAACTGAGGAAACGGGTGCATGGTCGACGAATACCTTTCTGAACGCGAGCAGGCGGAACAGCTCCGGCACTGGCTGCGCGAGAACTGGATCTGGCTGGTCGCCGGCGTGGCGCTGACGCTCGGCGGCTTCTATGGCTGGCGCTGGTGGGAATCGCGCCAGGCCGGCCGCTCGATCGAGGCCGAGGCCCGTTTCACCACGATGCTCAATGCGCTGGCGGGCGACCAGCGCGACGAGGGCCTGCGAATCGCGGGCGAACTCACGAGTGAATACGCGGACACGCCGTATGCGGATCAGGCCACGCTGGTGCTCGCGCGCATCGACGTCGACGGCGGTGATCTCGCCAAAGCGCGCGAGCGGCTGGCGCAGGTCATGGAATCCTCGGACGACCCGGAACTCCGGCTGGTGGCCAGGCTGCGGCTCGCCCGCGTGCAGCTCGCCGAGGCCCAGCACGATGCGGCACTGGCGACGCTCGCGGGTGCGGGCGAGGCCTCGGTCGAGGCGCGGGTCGCGGAACTGCGCGGCGACGTGCTGCTGGCCAAGGGCGACCGCGCGGCGGCGCTCGCGGCTTACCGCCAGGCGCAGGCCGCGGCCGGCGCCGCCGGGCCAGGCATGGAACTCGTGGACGCCCAGTTGCTCGGGCTCAAGATCGACGAACTGGCCGCTGCGGCGGCGACGGAGTAGGGCATGAAGGCGCATCGCTGGATCCTGCCGCTGGCCGTGCTGCTGGCCGCCGCCTGCAGCAAGGAGAAGGAGGTCGAGCCGCCGGCGGAGCTGGTCGAGTTCGAGCCCGCGGTCAGCGTGTCCCGTGCCTGGAGCGCGGGAACCAAGGGTGGCGACGACGTGCTGCGGCTCGGCCTGCGCCCCGCCGTGGCTGGCGAGCGTGCCTACGTCGCGGGCCATGGCGGCGATGTGCAGGCGCTCGACCTCGCGAGCGGGCGCGTGATCTGGCGCGCCGCGACGGAACTCGAGCTCGCGGGCGGCCCCGGGGCCGGCGAGGGGCTGGTGGCCGTAGGCAGCAGTGCGGGCGACGTGGTTGCGCTCGACGCGGAGACCGGCGTCCAACGGTGGCGGGTGACGGTGGGCGGCGAGGTGCTGGCGGCACCGGCCGTTGCGGGCGGCCTGGTGATCGTGCGCACCGTGTCCGGGCGGCTGCTCGGCCTGCGGGCCGCGGACGGCGGCGAGGCGTGGAACTACGAGCAGCCGGTGCCGCGGCTTTCGTTGCGCGGCAACGGCAGTCCGGTCGTGAGCGGCGACATGATTCTCGCCGGCTTCGACAATGGCCGCGTGATCGCCCTGTCGCTGGCGGAGGGTGAGCTGCTGTGGACTGCGAGCGTCAGTCCGCCACAGGGGCGCACCGAGATCGAGCGGCTGGTGGACATCGATTCGCCGGTGCGCGTGCTGGGCCAGGACGTCTACGTGGCCGGCTTCCAGGGCCGGGTTGCGATGCTGGCGCGGGATTCCGGGCAGATCTGGTGGGGCCGCGACCTGTCGAGCCATCGCGGGCTCGCCGCGGACGACGACCAGCTCTACGTGACGACCTCCGACAGCGTCGTGGTGGCGCTGCGCCGCCGCGACGGCACCGAGATCTGGCGTCAGGACCAGATGATGCGCCGCGGACTCACCGCGCCGGCGCTCGCGGGCGGCACCCTGGTGGTTGCGGACTTCGAGGGCTGGCTGCATTGGCTCGACATCTCGACCGGGCGGCTGGTCGGGCGCGCCAAGTCGGGCGGCGGCCGCATCAGCAACGCGCCGGTGGATGCCGGCGGGCTGACGCTGGTGCAGACCGACTCGGGCGAAGTCCAGGCCTGGCGCGCGGCGCCGCGCGCGAGCGGCTGAGCGGGCGCGGGCGCGCATGCCATGCTGCCCGTCGTCGCCCTGGTCGGCCGGCCGAACGTCGGCAAGTCCACGCTGTTCAATGCCCTGACCGGAACCCGCGACGCGCTGGTCGCGGACGTGCCCGGCCTCACGCGCGACCGCCAGTACGGGTACGGCCTGTTCGAGCCGCACCGCTTCATCGTCGTCGACACCGGCGGACTGGTGGAGTCGCCGCGTGGCATCGAGCAGCTCATGGCGCAGCAGACTCGCCGCGCGATCGAGGAGGCCGACCACGTCGTGTTCCTGGTGGACGGCCAGGCGGGCCTCGATGCCTCGGACCGCTTCATCGCCGACCTGCTGCGCCGGAGCGGCAAGCCCGTCACCGTCGCCGTCAACAAGTGCGAGGGGCGCGATCCCGGCGTGGCGGTCGCCGAGTTCCACGGGCTCGGGCTGGGCGAGCCCTTGCCGCTGTCCGCCGCGCACCGCCAGGGGCTGGAGGCCGTGGTCGAGCGAGCGCTCGCCGGGCGCGCGCCGCCCGCGGAGGAACCGGCCGCCGAAGACGTCGCCATCCGCGTCTGCGTGGTCGGCAGGCCCAATGTCGGCAAGTCCACGCTGATCAACCGGCTGCTCGGCGAAGAACGGATGATCGCCTTCGACGAGCCCGGCACTACCCGCGACGCCGTCGAGGTCCCGTTCGAGCGCGAAGGCCGGGCTTACGTGCTCATCGACACGGCCGGCATGCGGCGCCGCGCGCGGGTCGAGGAGGGCGTCGAGCGGGTCAGCGTCATCAAGACCCTGCAGGCGATCGACGACGCGCACGTGGTGATCGGCGTGCTCGACGCCCGCGAGCAGGTCGCCGAGCAGGACGCGACGCTGTTCGGCATCGTCGCCGAGCGCGGCCGCGCGCTGGTGATCGCGGTGAACAAGTGGGATCACGTCGCCACGGCGCGGCGCGAGGAATTGCGCAGCGAGCTCGCGCTGCGGCTGCGGTTCCTCGACTTCGCGCCGCTGCATTTCATCTCGGCGCTGCACGGCAGCGGCGTCGGCGAGTTGATGGACTCGGTGCGTGCCGCGTTCGCCGCGGCCATGCGCGAGATGCCGACGCCGGACCTGACGCGCGTGCTGGAGGCGGCCATGCGCCAGCACCAGCCCCCGCTGGTGCGCGGCCGCCGGATCCGGCTGCGCTACGCGCACCAGGGCGGGCGCAACCCGCCGGTGATCGTGGTGCACGGCGCGCAGGCCGAGCGCACACCGGAGGATTACCGCCGCTACCTGATGAACTGCTTCCGCGAGGCCTTTCGCCTGGCCGGGACGCCCGTGCGCCTGGTGTTCCGCAGCGAGGAGAACCCCTTCGCCGGCCGGCGCGACCGGCAGACGCCGCGGCAACGGCGGACGCGCGAGCGGCAGGCCCGCGAGCGCCGGCGCTAGCAAGGCCTGCGATCAGTCGCGGCGTGTCACCCGCGCACGCAGGCGTCCGCGCGCGAGCCGGATGGCGAGGTCGGCGCCGACGGGTGCCCGAGCCGCGTCGGTCACGATTCTCCCGTCCTCCGCCCGCGTGACGATCGCATAGCCGCGCGCGAGCGTCGCGAGCGGGCTCACGGCATGCAGGCCGCGCGCGACAGAGTCGAAACCCGCCCGTGCCAGCGCGAGCCGGTGCCGCAGGGCCGGCAGCAGGCGCGCCCGCGCATGCGCGATGCGCGCGGCGAGCCCGGCCACGCGCGCGGCCGGCGCGAGCGAGGCGAGT
>CAZYPM010000043.1:9514-13186 GCA_964649205.1 uncultured Steroidobacteraceae bacterium | reverse complement strand
ACCGCGCCGTCCCAGGCCGCGGCGATGCCGGCATGGCCGCGTTGCGGCGGGTCGAGCGGCGTCCAGTAGTACTCGGCGTCTTCGGTGAAAATCTTGACTGCAGCTTTCGAGTCGCGGCCCTCCCAGGCCGCCCCATAGGCGCGCAGCCAGGCGTCGAAATCGGCGGTCGAGATGGCGCTCATGTCAGTGCTTCCATAGTGCCCGGCTGGCGAGGCGCGCGCCCTCGGCGAGCGAAGCCAGCTTCAGGTAGACGATGTCCGGATCGATGGGGCCGAAGCCCGCGAAAGTGCTGAAGCCGCAGTCCGAGCCGGCCATCACGCGCTCGCGCCCGACGATGTCGGCGAAGCGCTGGATGCGCTCGGCGACGAGCTCGGGGTGCTCGACGTAGTTGGTGGTGGAGGAGAGCACGCCCGGGACCAGGATCTTGTCGTCCGGGATCTTCTGCTCGCGGAACACTTTCCATTCGTGCGCGTGGCGCGGATTGGCCGCTTCGAACAACAGTGCCTGCGGTCGCGCCTTGATCACGACCGGCAGCAGCTGCGCGAGCGGCACGTCGTGGTGGTGCGGCCCCTCGTAGTTGCCCCAGCAGATGTGCATGCGCAGGCGGTCGGGCGGCAAGTTGCGCAGCGCGTGGTTCAGCACCTCGACGTGGCGCGCCGCGCCCTTCAGGTACTCGTCGACGCCGGCGTTGCGGTACATCGTGTGCCGCCCCATGCCGAGGTCCGGCGCATCGATCTGCAGCAGGAAGCCGGCGCCCACGATGGCCTCGTACTCGGATCGCATGGCCTCGGCGATGGCTTCGAGGTAGGCATCCTGGGTCGGGTAGAAGTCGTTCGGCTGGAACAGCGCGATGACGCCGGGGGAGGCGGCGTTCAGGAAGGCCTCGACCGGCCTCGCGGCGTCGACCGCCCGGCGGAAATTCGCGAGATCCTGCGTGAGCGGCCCGGTGTCCTTGACCCGGATCTCGCCGACGCAGCGCGGCCGGCGGTACTTGGCGGTCGAGCCGCGCTCGGCCAGCTTGGTGAGAAGGCGCGGGAACTCGACCAGGTCCTGGCCCGGCTCGCGCGGCGTGTCGCCGCCGAAGCCGGAGAAGCGGTCGGCGATGTAGGTCGCGTAGCTGATCTTGCCCATCTCGCCGTCGCTGACGACGTCGATGCCGGTCTCGACCTGGCGGCGCACGACGTCGCGCACGGCGTCCGCGATCACCGCGGCCGCCGCGGCGGGATCCGCCACCTCGCCGCGCTCGCGGGCGAACAGCACGTCGGTCACCGCCTGCGAGCGCGGGAGGCTGCCGACGTGCGTGGTCAGGATGCGGTCGGTGCTGGCCCTCATCGATACAGGTTGTTGGAGCGATGGTCTCCGGCGAGCCAGCGCTTGAGCTCGGAATGCGCGTCCTTGAGTCGTGCCGCGTTGATCTTCGCGGCATCCGGGCTGTCGCAGCAGAACTCCACGATCATGCCGTTCGGGTCGGTGGCGTACACCGAGCGGCAGTAGCCGTGCTCGAGCACGAAGGACTCGGGCTCCTTGAAGCCCGCTTTCTTGAGCCGCTGCTCGATGTCCGCCTGCGTGTCCTTGTCGACGTACAAGGCGATGTGGTGGAAGGGCGTGAACGGCATCTTCGGCCCGAACTGCTCCTGGTCCTTGGGGTCGGCGAACTGGAAGAAGGCGAGCGCGCCGCCGTCGCCCAGGCCGAAGAAGCAGTGCGCGTAGGTGCGTTCGGCGCCGAACAGCACGTCCTTCTCGCACCAGGTCGCGAGCAGCGGCAGGCCGATCACGTCCTCGTAGAACTTGCGCGTCGCCTCCAGGTCGCGCGACACGTAGGCCGTGTGATGCAGCCGCTTCGGGAGTCTTGCCTGGGTAGCCATGGATCGTCGTCCTCCGCTCAGAACTTGTAGCCGAACTCGATGCCGTACCGGCGCGGCAGTGCCCGGAACAGGAAGCCGCCCGGCGAGAATTCGGCATTGTACTTCTCGTCGGTCAGGTTTCTCGACCAGGCCGTCACGGACCAGTTGCCGCCCTCGAGGCTGATGCGCGCATCCACCAGGTCCACCGGGTTGCGCGAGGTCGTGTTGTAGGGCTCCCACCAGGTGCGGCCGATGTGGCGGTAATCCGCGCGGATCGTCGCCTCCAGGTTGTCGCCGATCGGCTGGCGGTACTGCAGGCCGAGGTTGGCCGTCTCCTCCGATACCAGCGGCGCCTCGTTGCCGATCACGCTCGGGTCCTCCATGTCGGTGATCTTGCTGTCCGTGACGCCGTAGCTCGCGAAGATGTCGAACCGGTCGGTCACGCGCGCGTTCAACTCGATCTCCGCACCCTCGTAGTCCGCGTCCAGGTTGCCGAGGTTCTGCGTGGAATTCGCGGCCAGGAACACGAAGAAATAGCTGTTCTCCGACTCCGTCTGGTACAGGCTGAGGCCGAGATTGACGCGGTTGTCGAGGAATTGCGCCTTCATGCCGATCTCGGCCGTGTCCGCGACCTCCGCCTCGAACAGGTCGTTGACGCCGGCGATGCCGGAAGCGTCCGCGACCGCGCCGACGCCGGTCTGGTTGAAGCCGCCGCTGCGGAACCCGCGGCTCCAGCTGCCGTAGAAGGTGAGCGCATCCGTGGGCTGGTAGCGCAGCGTGAACTTCGGCTGCGATTCGCTCCAGGTGTTGGTGCGCACCTCGCCGGTGAACGCGGATGGATCCGGCAGGAACGCGGTCGGCGTGACCGTCGTGTTCTCGCGTTCGTCCTCGTCGTAGCGCAGCGCGACGTCCATCTCCCACTGATCGGAGAGTTCGACGGTCATGTTGCCGAACACGGCCCAGGCCTGGTTGTCCTGCTGGTCGGCGAGGAATGTCGCGCTCGGGTTATTGCCGCTGAGCCGCGGCTCGCGGTACACCGGGAACACGCCGGTGCCGTCATCCACCATGTTGCCGGTCGAGATGAAGCGGTCGGTGCTGACGAAGTAGGCGCCCAGGATCCAGCGGATGCGCCCTTCGGTCGGCGAGGTGTAGCGCAGCTCCTGGCTCCAGTAGTCGACGTCGAGGAACTGGCTCTGGTTCAGGTCGAAGCCGAGGATCACGTTGAACACCGAGTTGGGCGCCGGCCGGAAGTCGTAGGCGTCGCCGGTCAGGATCTCCTCGGTGGTGTTGTAGGAAGTGATCGAGGTGATCGTGCCCCTGCCCGCACCGAAGTCCATCTTGAGCGAAGCGTTGAACAGGTCACGGTCGTTGATGCCTGCGTGATCGATCTGGATCGGCGAGGTCACGTCGTTCGCATTGGGCGGCGTCGTGAAAGAACTGAACGGGTTCAGCTCGTCGTCGCGCGGAATCACGAAGTAGAGCGCGCGCGTCGACAACTCGCTGACCGCCAGGCGCAGGTCGCCGGTGAACCGGTCGCTCGGCTTCCACAGGAAGCGCAGCCGGCCGCCCAGGTCCTCGACCGGGTCCGCCTTGCCGCCGAGGAAGCTGCTCGGGATGTAGCCGTCGGTCTCGTAGTAGTTGACCGAGGCGCGGTAGGACAGCGTGTCGGTGACGGGCCCGCTGACGCCGGCCTGTGCGCGGATCGCGTTGCCGTTGCCGAAGCCCGCCTTGATCTTCGCCTCGAACTCGTCGGACGGGTCCTTGGTGCGGATCAGGACCGCACCGCCGATGGCGTTGCGCCCGTAGAGCGCACCCTGCGGGCCCTTCA
>CAZYPM010000043.1:0-9414 GCA_964649205.1 uncultured Steroidobacteraceae bacterium | reverse complement strand
ACCGGGACGTCCTGGTAGGACTCGTCGCGCTTGCGCGCGGTGACGACGATCTCGTCCATCTCCGTGCCCTGGGCGCCCACGGGCATGGCGACCGCCATCCCCAGCAGACCGGCCAGCAGCAAGGAAAGGAAGCTCCCCTCGTAAGTTTTCATGTGGATCTCCGGCATCGTGTTTTCGAATGGCCCTATGAGCTCGATTGCACCCTGACAGGCCCGGTACGCGACGCCATCTCCTCGCGGAGCAAGGCGGCACCGGCGACCATCGATTTCAGCTTGCCCTGCGCGGTTTCGCGCGGCAGGTACTTCATCCCGCAATCCGGCGCCAGGATCAGGTCCTGCGCGCGGACGAAAGGCAGCGCCCGCCGGGCGCGTGCCGCCACGGTCTCGGCGCTTTCGACCTCGGGCGAGCCGAGGTCGATGACGCCGAGGATAATCTGCTTGCCCGGCAGCGACTTCAGGATCGAGCAGTCGAGCCCGGGTTGCGCGGTCTCGAGCGAGACCTGCCGGCAGGCGCAGCCCGCGAGCTCGGGCAGGAAGGAATAGGCCGAGGCGCGCTGGTGGATGATGGCGGCATAGCCGAAGCAGATGTGCACGGCGGTGGTGCCGCGCGCGCCCTCGAGCGCGCGGTTGAGCGCGGCGAGGCCGTACGCGCGCGCTTCCTCGGGCCGCGCCTGCATGTAGGGCTCGTCCACCTGCACGATGTCGGCGCCGGCCGAGAACAGGTCCTGGATCTCGGCATTGACGGCCGTGGCGTAATCCATCGCGGCCAGTTCGCGGCTGCCGCCGTAGTGGTCGATCTGCGCCTGCTGCGACATCGTGAACGGCCCCGGGACGGTGACCTTGACGGGCCGCGTCGTGTGGCGGCGCAGGAACTCGAGGTCGCGCACGCCGACGGCATGGCGGCGGCGGATCGGCCCGGTGACGCGCGGCACCGGGTTCGGGTGGCCGCTGCGGTCGAGCGCGGTGCCCGGGTGGTCGAGGTCCACGCCCTCGAGCGCGGTCGCGAACAGGTTCGAGTAGCTCTCGCGGCGGATCTCGCCGTCGGTGACGATGTCGAGGCCCGCGTCTTCCTGCGACTTGATCGCGACGATGGTCGCGTCGTCCTGCGCCTCGGCGAGGAACGGCTCCGGCACGCGCCACAGTTCGCGCGCGCGCACCCGCGGCGGGAAGCGCCCGGCGAGCTTGGCGCGGTCGATCAGCCATTCCGGCTGCGGCATGCTGCCGACCAGCGAGGTGGGAAAGAGCGGCAGGCCGGCCATGCGCGTCATCCCGCGGCCCTCCGGGCGGGCGCCGCCGAATCGCGCTCCGGCCAGCCGCGCGCGCGCGCGAGCGCGGCGCGGATGGCGTCGCCGTGCTGGTCGAGCAGCGGTGCCGCCGTCACCGAGGTCGCGGCCCGGCCGTCGAACTGCAGCGCGGGGCGCACCGCCTGGCGGCCGCCCTCGCGGGCATCCTCGACCGGCACGATCAGGCCCAGGTGGCGCGCCTGCGGATCCTCGACCACCGCGTCGATGCCGTTGATCGGCGCGAACGGCACGTCGTTGGCGGACAGCCGCGCCGCCCATTCCGCGAGCGGCCGGCGGCGGAAGCGGCGGTCCAGCTCCTCCCCGAGCGCCTCGTAATTGTCGATGCGCGCCAGGCGATTGTCGAAGCGCGGGTCCTTCGCCAGCTCTTCCGACTCCAGCGCCGTGACCAGACCGTTCCAGAACTTCTCCAGCGACGAGAGGTGGATCGCGAGCAGGCGGCCGTCCCCGGTGCGCAGGATGTAGGCCTGCGCCAGGCGCGGGCGGTCGCTCGATTTCGGCACCGTGCCGAGCGCGAAGTACGCGGCAAACGGCTCGACGGCGAAATGCGCCATGGCTTCCAGCATGGACACTTCGATCAGGCGACCCTGTCCGCTGCGCTCGCGCTCGAGCAGGGCGCCCAGGATGCCGTAGGCGGCGTAGATGCCGGTGATGGCGTCGGCGAGCGCCGGACCCATGAAGCGCGGGCGCTCCGGGTCGACCACCACGCTCAGGAATCCGGACAGCGCCTGCGCCACGGAATCGTAGCTCGGCCGCTCGCGGTACGGACCGTCGGCGCCGAAGCCGCTGATCGAGCAGTACACCAGCCTGGGATTGATGCCGCGCAGCCGCTCGACGCCGGCGCCCAGGCGCTCCGCGGTGCCGGGGCGGAAGTTCTGCAGGTAGACGTCCGCGTTGGCGATGAGCTGGTCGAAGACCTCGCGGTCCGCGGGCTTCTTGAGGTCGCAGGCCAGGCCGCGCTTGTTGCGGTTGTAGGCCTGGAAGTGCGGCGAATAGGCGCCCTTCTGGTAAGCGCGGTAGGGGTCCCCCTCCGGGCTCTCGACCTTGATGACGTCGGCGCCGAGGTCGGCCAGCATCATCGCCGCGCAGGGGCCGGTGATGAACGTGCCCTGTTCGACGATGCGGACGCCGCGCAGCACGGGATGCGGAATCATGCGGTCGGCGCAAAACCCGGCGGCGCCGGGCCATCGTAGGAGATCGCGGAGGCGCCTGAATCGGCGAGCACGAAGCCGATCGGGCGTTCCTGTTCCTCGACCAGGTGGGCGATCAGCGAGGCGGTGCGCGCCAGCATGGGTACGCCCTTGATCGCGGTGAGCGGGTAGCCCGCGTCCAGCATCACCGCCGCGATCGCGCCCGAGACGTTCATCACCAGCGGCTTGCCGGTGACCTCCGGCAGCAGCTTCTCGACCAGGCGCGCCGCCTCGACGTGGCGGCCCGCGAGCCCGGTTTCCTCCGCGATCGCGAGCAGCCGCGCGACGCGCGGGTCCTGCTGCTTGTGCAGCGGATGTCCGTAGCCGGGCACCGCCCGCTTCGCCGCGCGCGCCTCGCTGAGCGCCGCGCGCGCGGCCGGCTCGAGGCCGCCCTGGGCGGACTGCGCCAGGATGCCCGTCAGCAGCCGCGCGGCCGCTTCGGCGGAGCCGAGGATCACCGAGCCGCAGCCGAGGATGCCGGCGGCAACCGCCCCCTGCAGCGCATCCGGCGCCGCCGCCAGCGTGATGCGCGCGGCCGCGACCGAGGGCACGAGCCCGTGCTCGGCGATCGCGACCAGGGTTGCGTCCAGCATGCGCCGCTGGGCTGCCGAGGGCAGGGCGCCGGTGACCAGCAGCCAGGCATGCTCGGTGAAGCTGACCTGGCCGATCAGCTCGCCGCAGAGGTCGCGCCCGCGCACCACGATGGTCTCGGCGTTCGAAGCCGAGACCGCCGAGCTGCTGCGGTCCTGCGAGCCGATCTTCATGCCGTCGCGCCCCTCCGCCGGGCATCCCATTGTTTCGAATAGCGAAATCAGCTTCGCTGGGCGAACATGCTGCGGCGGGTCGCGCCCGGCGTCAAGTGCGCGGGCTGTTGCTGCTTCGCATATCGAAATAGACTGCGGTCATGGCCAGACGACCCGCTCCCGCCGCGCGCCGCGAAGCCATGGGCGGGCTGGCCAAGGGACTCCAGGTCATCCGCGCCTTCACGCGCGACCATTCGGCGCTGACGCTGTCCGAGGTCGCGGGCATCGCCGGCATGCCGGCCGCGACCGCCAGGCGCTGCCTGCTGACGCTCGAGGAGCTCGGCTACGTGACGCGCCGCGGCCGCTCATTCCTGTTGCGCCCGAAGGTGCTGGAGCTCGGCGCCGCCTACCTCGAGTCCATGGACATCGAGCACCTGACCCAGACCCACCTCGAGGAGCTGGCGCGGCAGACCGGAGACTCGGCCGCGCTCTCGGTGCTGGACGGCAATGACATCGTGTACGTCGCGCGCACCTCGGTGCGCACGCTGGTGCGGCTCGAGGCGCACGTCGGCAGCCGCTTCCCGGCGCACGTGACCTCGATGGGCCGCGTGCTGCTGGCCGGGTTGCCGCCGGAGCGCCTCGACCAGTACTTCCGCACGCAGAAGTTCGCGGCCTTTACCGACCAGACCGTGACCGACCCGAGGAGGGTCCGCCAGCTGATCGACGAGTGCCGCCGCAACGGCTACTCGGCGGTGGAGGACGAGCTCGCCTATGGCGTGGTCGCCGTGGCGGTGCCCGTGCACGACCAGTCGGGGAGGGTGGTTGCGGCCCTCAATTCCTCCAGCCACTCGCGGCGCGTCAGCAAGTCGAAGCTGGTGCGCGACCGGCTCGCGATGCTGAAGCAGGCGAGCCGCGCAATTTCCGCGGAGCTGGCCCGCGTCCCGGGCCTCGCGCTGAGCGCGCAGCTGTGAGGCGGGCGCGGCGCTTGACGCTCGCGCCGCGCAGCCGGTAGCCTGATTGCGAATTTTTTTTCGGTATCCGAAACAATGTCGACGGGGGACGACCGGTATTTCCACGCCCACGGCGTCCGCCTGCGCTACCGCGACCAGGGCGAGGGGCGCTGCGTCGTGCTGGTGCACGCCTGGACGCTCGACCTCGAGGTCTGGGACGCGCAGGCCGCGGAGCTGTCGCGCAGCATGCGCGTGGTCCGCCTCGACCGCCGCGGCTTCGGGCTCTCGGAAGGCCGGCCGGATGCGGCGGCGGACCTCGGCGACCTCGCGGCGCTGCTGGACCAGCTGCGGATTCCGGCCGCGGCCCTGGTCGGCATGTCCCAGGGCACGCGCGCGGTCATCGGCCTCGCGCTGCAGGCGCCGCAGCGGGTCGACTGCCTGGTGCTCGACGGACTGCCGGGCGACGTGGTCGGGCTCGCGGCGGAGGGTGGCGGGGATTATTCACTGGACGAGTTCCGGCGGCTCGCCCGCGACGGAGGATTGGAGGCGTTTCGCGAAGCCTGGCGGCGCCACCCGCTGGCCCGCCTGCACGGCGACGACAGCGAGGCGGCGCAGCGGCTCGAACGGATGCTCGCGCGCTATCCCGGGCGCGAACTGCTGGGACCGGCGCCGACCGCGCCGGCGGCGGCCGACCTGCGCGGGCTGGCACGCCTGTCGATGCCGGTGCTGGTCATCAATGGGGAACTGGACCTGGAGAGCCGCCGGCGGGCCGGCGAGCGCCTGTGCGCGCTGCTGCCGCACGCGGAACGCGTGCTGCTGGCGCACGCCGGTCATCTCGCCGCGCTCGACCGCCCGGCTGCCTACACTGCCGCCCTGCAATCCTTCCTGCAGCGCCGTTCGCGCGCAGCCGCCTGAAGCGAGGTAGATCCGATGGCCAGCATCCTTGTCGTCTATTACAGCAGCTGGGGCCACCTCGAGCAGATGGCGTATGCGCAGGCCGAAGGCGCGGCGAAAGTCGCGGAGACCACCGTCACGGTCAAGCGCGTGCCGGAACTCGTGCCGCCCGAGGTCGCGCGCAAGGCGGGCTACAAGCTCGACCAGCGGGCGCCGGTGGCGGAGCCGCTCGAGCTCGGCGACTACGACGGCATCCTGTTCGGCACGCCGACCCGCTTCGGCAACATGGCCTCGCAGATGCGCAACTTCCTCGACCAGACCGGGCCGCTGTGGGCGAAGAACGCGCTGCTCGGCAAGGTCGGCAGCGTCTTCACCTGCACCCAGAGCCAGCACGGCGGCCAGGAGACGACCATCACGTCCTTCCACTCGACGCTGCTGCACCACGGCATGATCATCGTCGGCCTGCCGTACACCGCGCCCGGCATCACCACCATGCGCGAGGTGACGGGCGGCACGCCGTACGGCGCGAGCAGCATCACCGGCGCGGGCGACGAAATGCGCATGCCGTCCGCGCTCGAGCTCGGCATGTGCCGATTCCAGGGCGAGCATGTGGCGCGCATCACCAGCGACCTGGTCGCAGGACGTGCACGATGAAGACACAGGCTGGCAGTTCCGCGGCGCCGGCCCCCGCCATCGAGGCGCCCGCGACGCCATTCCGCTTCTACGACAACCGCCAGAAGTACCTGGCATTCGTCAACACCTGCAACGAGAAGTCGGCGGTCGCGCACCGCGCGGCGGCGGAACTGCGCCATCTGCACCCGACACCGCCCGCCGTGCGCCTGTTCGACGCCGGCATGGGCGACGCCACCGTGCTGTCGCGTCTCATGCGCAGCACCCACCACCAGTGGCCGACCGTGCCGCTGCTGGTGGTCGCCAAGGAGATCAGCCTGGAGGACGTGCGGCTCGGTCTCGAGAAGATGCCCGACCGCTTCGTCGAGCATCCCGCGACCGTGGTCGTGATCACCAACATGAACTATTCGGAGGCGCCCCGGCTGATGCCGCGCGACATCCAGTCCGCCGCCGCGCTCAACTGGCAGGAGATCCGCCTGCGCGGCCTGACCTCGCACGAGTATGCGCAGCAGATCGAGGAGCTGGCGCCGGCGCTGTCGGTCGGCTGGCAGACCAAGCTGAGCGCGAAGTCCGGCAATCCCGTGTACGTGCGCCCCTCGGTGCTGGTGCTGTACCGCGAGGACCACCAGTTCCTGCTCGACCGGGTGATCCCGAAGCCCGGCCATGCCTACGAGTTCTACGACCTGATCGTCGCCTCGCAGCCCTGGCGCGCGCGCATGTCGGGGGCATTCAAGGCGCAGCGGGTGCTGGCGCCGCTGGTGAGGAGCCTGGCGCCGAACGGGCGGCTGCTCGCGATCCAGTCCTACGGCCGCGACCCGGGCCTCGAGATCATCCGCCAGCTGTGGCCCGACGAGAACCCGTTCCAGGTGGACCGCCACCAGCTGCTGGCGGCGCTGAAGGCCGAGCTCGGCCGCGACGCGGCCGATTACACGCTGACGGCGCCGCCCGACGACAAGTCCATCTTCCGCTACGAGATGCACACCTTGCCGAGCGAGATCGGCGACCGCATCGGCACCTCGACGCTGTTCGCGGCCTGGAATGCGGCAATCTACGTCAACCAGATCGAGGAGGAGCGCCTCGACGAGGTGGTGACGACCGGCGCCTACCTCGAGGCCACGCAGGCGGTGCTGCGCAAGCACGGCGGGCTCTGGTTCAACGACGAGACCTTCGTCGTCAGCCGGCGCCGGAAGTAGATGGACGAGCTGCGGGACCGCGTCGCCGAGTTCGCGGGCCGCGCCTCCCTCGAGGTGACGCCGCAGGAGCGGCAGGTGCCCGACCGGCTCGCCGGGCTGCTGCCGCCGGGAACGGCGGTCTACGTGACGCACACGCCCAATGCGACGGTGGCGGACGTGGCGGACGTCGCCTGCGCGATCGAGAACCGGGGGTTCCGCGCCTTCCCCCACATCGTCGCGCGCCGGCTCCCGGACCAGCGCTCGCTGCAGGGCGCGCTCGCGAGGATGCGCGACGCCGGCATCGATCGCGCGCTGCTGGTCGCCGGCGACCTGACGACCCCGGCCGGCAAGTTCTCCGGCACGCAGGACGTGCTCGCGACCGGCGCGCTCGTGAACGCGGGATTCCTGACGCTCGGCGTTGCCGGCCACCCGGAAGGGCACAAGCGCATCGGCGCCACGACATTGTGGAATGCCCTGCTGGAGAAGCAGGAATACGCCGAGGTCACCGGCACGCGCATGCACATCGTCAGCCAGTTCGGGTTCGACCCGGGCGCCGTGTGCGCCTGGGAACGACAGCTCACCGGGCACGGCGTGACCCTGCCGGTGCACGTCGGCATCGCGGGTCCCGCGCCGCTCAAGGTGCTGATCCGCTACGCCATGCTCTGCGGCATCGGCAATTCGCTGAACGCGCTGATGGCGAACCTGAGCGCGCTCGCCTCGGTCCGCCACCTGGCCACATCGACCGGCGAGGTGCTGGTGCACGTCGTCCGCGCGCGCGAGGGCGCACTGGCGCGGCGCTTCGTGCAGCCGCATTTCTTCTCCTTCGGCGGCATCCTGGAGACCGCGCGCTGGCTGCAGGCGGTTCGCGGCGGGGACTTCGAACTCACCGCCGACGGCGGCGTCTCCGTGCGGCTGCTGGCGGAGGCGGCCGGCGCCTGAGATAGTGATCCCCATGGCGGGGATGCTCAGCGCGGCGCAACTTGCGCGTTACCGGCGGGACGGATTCCTGGTCCTGCCCGGCTTCGTCCCGGCCGCCCGCTGCCTGGAATTGCGCGAGCGCGCCCTGCAGCTCGCGCGCGAGCACCTGCCGCCGCCCGGCCAGGCCACGATATTCCGCGCGGACGGCGCCTCGCCGCACGCGGCGGCGGAGTACTTCCTGACCAGCGGCGAGGCGATCCGCTGCTTTTTCGAGAAGGACGCCTTCGACGCCGAAGGCCGCCTGCGCGCCGAGGCGCATCTCTGCCTCAACAAGCTCGGCCACGCGATGCACGACCTCGATCCGGTTTTCGACGCCTTCAGCCGCACTCCGGAACTCGCCGCGGTCGCCGCGGACATCGGCATGGAGCAGCCGCTGCTGCTGCAGTCCATGTACATCTTCAAGCAGGCGCGCATCGGCGGCGAGGTGGTCTGCCACACCGATCACACCTACCTGTGGACCGAGCCGCTCTCGGTGGCCGGGTTCTGGTTCGCGATCGACGATGCGACGACCGCGAACGGCTGCATGTGGGCGCTGCCCGGCGGGCACCGCATCCCGGTGAAGGCGCGGTCGCGCCTGAACGCTGCGGGCACGGCGACCGAGACGGACATCCTGGATCCGGAACCCTACCCGACGGCGGGACTGGTGCCGCTCGAGGCCCCGCGCGGCACGCTGGTGCTGCTGCACGGTGCGCTGCCGCACCTGTCCGGCGCCAACCACAGCGACCAGCCGCGCCACGCCTATACGATCCACGCGATCGATGGCCGCGCCGACTACCTGGCCGACAACTGGCTGCGGCGCCCGACCCTGCCGTTGCGGGGATTCGCGGGCGGCTGAGGACTATCATCGGGCGCGTGACGCAGCGACCGGCAGACCCGAGCGAACTGGAGCCCGTCGAACGGGCCGGTGTCGACGAGTTGCGCAGCCTGCAGTTCGAAAGACTGGCCGCGGTGATCGGCCACGCCTGGCGCAATCAGGCGCCCTACCGTGCCAAGTGCGAAGCGGCCGGCATCGGTCCCGCCGACCTCAGGTCGCTGGACGACCTGGCGCGCTTTCCGTTCACGGTCAAGGACGACCTGCGGCAGGGCTATCCCTACGGCATGTTCGCGGTGCCGCTCGATCAGGTCGTGCGCGTGCACGCGTCGAGCGGCACGACCGGCAAGCCGACCGTCGTCGGTTACACGCAACGGGACCTCGACACCTGGGCCGGGCTGGTCGCGCGCTCGATCCGCGCGGCCGGGGGCCGTCGCGGCGACAAGGTCCAGGTCGCGTATGGTTACGGCCTCTTCACCGGCGGCCTCGGCGCCCACTACGGCGCGGAACGGCTCGGGCTCATGGTCATCCCGATGTCCGGCGGCCAGACCCCGAAGCAGGTACAGCTGATCCACGACCTGAAGCCCGACATCATCATGTGCACGCCGTCCTACGTGCTGAACATCGCGGACGAATTCGAGCGCCAGGGCATGGATCCCGATGCATCGTCGCTGCGGATCGGCAACTTCGGCGCCGAGCCCTGGGGCGAAGCGATGCGCGCCGAGATCGAGGCACGACTGGGCCTG
>CAZYPM010000042.1:4878-13338 GCA_964649205.1 uncultured Steroidobacteraceae bacterium | reverse complement strand
TTCGCGTTCGACGCGACGGGCCGCCGCGAGCTGATGTCGCTCGCGGCCCTCGGCCTGCGATACCGCGCGCTCGGGCGGCGGGGCATGGCGGAGCTGCTGCGCACGCTGCCCATGGCGCTCGCGGACCTGCTGGACGACTGGTTCGAGAGCGACCGGCTCAAGGGGCTGCTCGCGGCGATCGGCACCACGGACCTGCCGCAGGGACCGATGGCGGGCGGCACCGCACTCGCGCTGCTGCACCGCCAGGTCGGCGCGGCGCCCGGCGTGTTCGGCGAGCGCCTGCGGCTGCAGACCGGCGGGACGGCGCTCATCACCGCGCTCGCGGACCGCGCGCGCAGCTGCGGCGCGCAAGTCGAGACGGGCGCGGAGGTCCGGCGGATCCTGGTGCGCGATGACCGCGTGGCCGGCGTGGCGCTCGCTTCGGGCGAGGAAATCGCCTGCCGCAGCGTCGTCTCCGGCGCGGGCGTCGGCCGCACGCTGCTCGAGCTGGTGGACGCCGCGCAGCTCGACACCGAGTTCATCGAGGCGGTGCGCAACATCCGCCACCGCGGCGTCACGAGCTACGTGCTGCTGGGCCTGGACGCCCTGCCCGAGATCCCGGGCTTCGCCGGGCCGCCCGCGGCAAGCTTCTGGATCGCGCCCTCGGTCCGTCACGTCGAGCGCGCGCACGACGACGCCAAGTACGGCCGGATTTCCGCAGATCCCGTGGTCGAGCTGCGGTTCCCGAGCGTCACGCAACAGAATCTCGCGCCGCCCGGGATGCACGTCGCGATGCTGCGCGTCCAGTACACGCCGTGGCGGCTGCGCGAAGGCGGCTGGGAACCGGCCCGCGACGCGGTGGCGGAACGCGCAATCGCCGCGGTCGAGCGGCAACTGCCGGGGTTCACCGCACGCATCGTGCAGCAGTCGGTGCTCGCACCGCCTGACCTCGAGGCCCGCTTCGGCCTGCCCGAGGGCGCGGCGTCGCGCGGCGAAGTCGCGCTCGACCAGCTGCTGTTCATGCGCCCGGTGCCGGGCGGTGGCCGCCATGCCATGCCGGTCGCGGGGCTGTATCTCTGTGGCGCCGGCACGCATCCCGGCCCGGGACTCACGGGCCTGTCGGGACTGCTGGCTGCGCGCGCGGCACTGCCGTCATGAGCGCCGCGCGCAAGGTGCGCTACGAGCGCCGCAGCGCCGGCGACCGCCGCCAGGAACTCGTCGCCGCGGCGATCGAGAGTCTCAAGCGCCACGGCCACGAGGGCCTGTCGGTGCGCCGGATCGCGGCCAGGGCGGGCGTCTCGATCGGGCTGATCAACCACCACTTCCCCAACAAGGACGCGCTGGTCGCCGAGAGCTACCGGCAGTTCAGCCGCGAGCTGTCGGCCGGCTTCCAGGCCGCCGTGGAACAGGCGCCGCGCGAACCGCGTGCGCGCCTCTCGGCATTCATCGAAGCCGTGTTCTCGAAGCCGAACCTGGACCCGCAGGTGTTGACCGCCTGGGTCGTGTTCTGGGGACTGTTCCGGCAGTCGCCGGAGATGCGCCGCGCGCATCGCGAAGAAGGTCGGGGTTACGGCGCCCTGCCCGGGCTGCTGATCAGGGACGTGCTGAAAGGGGCGGAAAGGTCACGCTTCCGGTCGAGGATCGCGACCATCGGGCTGACCGCAATGCTGGACGGGCTGTGGCTGGAGTGGTGCCTTGATCCGAAGGGCTTCCGCCCCGCCGAGGCAATCGCGCTCTGCGAAGACTGGATCGACCGGGTCGCCCTGCAGGCGGCCCCGGGGACTCCCTAGTCCCCGGGGCTACCGGTCAGAGGACGGCCGCAGCATGCTGCGCCGTCCAGGCCGACGCGAAGGCCACATCGAGGCACACCCCGATGAAGGCGGTGAACAGTCCCGCCGTGACCGCCGCGAACGGACGCTTGAACCCGAACATGAGATCCTCCTTTGTGATTCCGGTTGACACGATTCGTCATCAGCCCCGCATGATCGGCGCCAGCGCCTGCTGGATCCGCGCCATCTGGGCTTCCGTCGTCATCGAGGTGAGCAGCCTGCCGAAGTGGATGTGCTGCACGCCCGAGATGATGTACTGCCAGCGATAGGCGGCGAGCACCCCTGCGGACAGCGCCTCGCGCTGGGCGGCGCTGAATTCGCGGCCGGCGATCGCGAGGAAATACTCGACGTCCGCAGCCGACTGCGCCTGCAGGATGCCGTCCACCGCGCCGACCAGCCCGATCAGGTCGTCCACCGCGCGGTCGCGCTCTGCGTCGGAGAGCTTCGCGTGCTCCGCGGTCCATTCCAGTTCGTCGAGCATCACGTGCTGGCACTCGTCCTTCCAGTGATAGAAGAACACGTCCCTGAACAGCGGGCAGATGTCCTGCCGCGGCGCAATGCTCTGGTCGTAGTGCGACTGCACGAACAGCTCGATGTGGCAGGTCAGCGCCAGCACCGACCAGGTCGAGGCCGCGAGCACTGCGCGCGCGACGTCATTCGGGTCGGCGACCATGCGGTAGCCCGGCGGCATCTTCCCGCCGATCATCGTCTCCATGCGGCGGAACAGCTCCTGGTGCTTGATCTCCTCGGCGGAGAAGCGCACCAGGCCCTCGAGCGCGAGCTGGTCGCCCAGCACGTGGCCGCGGCTCTGCTCGAGCATCTTGGCGCTGATGAAGCGCTCGACCAGCCCGAAGATGTAGGCGTAGGTGCGGCCCTGCACCTGCGACAGCAGCCGGCCTTGGTCGGCCGTCAGGAAGGGCAGCCGGTCCACCCAGGACAGGCCGTCCGGCAGGAATTTGCGCGTGAAGTCGAACTCGCGGCCGCGGATCAGGTCGCGATCGATCTGCCACTCGACCTTCTTGGACATCTTCACGATCCGGGCATAGCGGGAAGGGCGGGCGGTGTCCGCGGCAACTTCCCTGGCAACGGCGTTCATGTTTTGCGATCTCCGGTTGGGGGCGGAACTGCCCCTTTCACCCAATACATGCGTAGAATCGCGGGAAACCGGCTCATGGGCCCGTAACTCCTTGATTCAACAAGATCTCACGATGCTCCTGCAGGCGGCCGGCACGGGGGATACGGCGGCGTACGCGCGTCTTTACGACGCGGTCTACGCCGAGCTGCACCGGGTCGCGGCCGCCAACATGCGCGGCGAAGCGCCCGGCCACACCCTGCAGCCGACCGCGCTCGTCAACGAGGCCTACCTGCGGCTCGCGCCGGGTGCCCAGGGTTTCGAGAATCGCCGGCATTTCTTCGGCGCTGCCGCGGAGGCGATGCGGCGAATCCTGGTGGACCACGCGCGCAGGCGGCATGCCGGCAAGCGCGGTGCCGGCCTGGAACGCGTCACGCTCTCGGGCGTCGACGTGGCCGCGCCCGAGGAAGGTGTGGACGTGCTCGAAATCGACGCGGCCCTCGCCGAGCTCGCGCGCGACCGGCCGCGGCTGGCGGAACTCGTGACACTGCGCTACTTCGCCGGGATGAGCCTCGAGGAGGCCGCGCAGGCGCAGGGCGTATCGCCCGCGACCGCCAAGCGCGACTGGGCATTCGCGCGGGCCTGGCTCGCCGAGCGCGTCGAGTCGCGGCGCCAGCGATGAATCTCGACGCCGAACAGCTGCTGTTCGACGCATGCCGCGACGCGGAACCGGCGGAGCGCGAGCGCCTTCTGGCCGCCTGCCCGGACCCGACGCTCGCGGCCCGCGTGCGCCGGCTGCTGGCGGCGCACGACGGCGGCGCGGCCTCGATCGAGAGGGGCGCCGCCTCGTCCCCGTCGCTCGCGATGCCGCGCCGCATCGGCCCGTACCGGATCCTGGAACGCGTCGGCGAAGGCGCCATGGGCGAGGTCTACCTGGCCGAACAGCAGGACCCGGTGCGCAGGCGTGTCGCGCTCAAGGTGCTCAAGTTCGGGGTCGGGACCCGCGAAGTCATCGCGCGCTTCGGGCTCGAGCGCCAGGCGCTCGCGATGCTCGCGCACCCGAACATTGCCCGCATCCTCGACGCGGGTGCGACCGAGGATGGCCGCCCCTTCTTCGCGATGGAGTACGTCGCGGGCCTGCCCATCACGCGCTACTGCGAGGAGCGCAAGCTGCCGCGCGCCGAGCGTCTGGCGCTCTTCGCCCAGGTCTGTGCGGGGGTGCAGCACGCCCACCTGCGCGGGATCATCCACCGCGACCTCAAGCCTTCGAACATCCTGGTGGCCGAGATCGACGGGCGGCCCGCGCCGCGCATCATCGACTTCGGCATCGCCAAGGCCACGATCGCCACCGGCGGCGAGGCCGAGGCGTACACGCGCATCGGCCACCTGCTCGGGACGCCGGAATACATGAGCCCGGAGCAGGCGCAGCTGTCGCCGCTCGAGGTCGATGCGCGCACCGATGTCTACTCGCTGGGCGTCGTGCTGTACGAACTGCTGACGGGCTCGCGCCCCTATGCCGTCACGCGCGGCGCGGTGACTCCCGAGGCGATCGCGGGCGAGATCACGCGCAGCGAGCCACTGCGGCCGAGCGCGCGCGACGCCAGCCTGCGCGGCGACCTCGACTGGATCGTGCTGAAGGCGCTGGAGAAGGACCGCAACCGTCGCTATTCGTCGCCGCAGGAGCTGGCGGCCGACCTCGAGCGCCACGCGCGCCAAGAGCCGGTGCTCGCAGGTCCGCCCTCCTGGGTCTATCGCACGGGCCGGTTCGTGCGCCGGCACCGCCTGCCGGTCGCGGCCGCGGCGACCCTGTTCGTCGCCGCGCTGGTGTTCGGCACCGGCATGGCCTGGCTCGCGCGCGAAAACGCGCGCGAGCGCGACCGCGCGAATGCCGAAGCCGACATCGCGAAGCGGGTCACGGCGTTCACTGCCGGGTTGTTCGAACTCGCGAACCCGGAGGCGAGCGGCGACAGCGAGATCTCGGTGCGCGGACTGCTGGATGCCGGCGTGCGCCGTCTGGAGGGCGAGCTGGCGCGCGAGCGGCCGGAGACACGGGCGGCGCTGCTCGAGGCCGCGGGCAACGCCTACCGCGGCATCGGCGAGTTCCAGGAGTCCTCGCGCCTGATCGAGGAGGCGCTCGCGCTGCGCCGGGAACAGGCCGCTGAGGATCCGGCCGGCTATGCCGGCGCGCTGCTGCGCCTGGCTGCGCTGCGCCGCGACCAGGGCAACTTCGAGGGCGCGGCGCAGATCGGACGCGAGGCGCTCGTCACCATCGAGCAGGCGATGGCGGCGGGTGCAGCGGACCTGGAGGACCTGCGCAACGAGGCGCAACTCGAGCTGATCGAGATCCTGCGCCTCGCGAGCAGGCTCGACGAGGCGGAAACACTCGCGGATGACGCGCTGGCGCGAGTCGACAAGCACGACGAAGGGTCCGCGGAGCACGTTACCGCACTGTTCCTGGTCGGCAGGGTCCGCGCCGCGCAGGGCCGCCTGGCGGATGCGGAGCCGCCGTTGCGCCGCGCGCTGGCACTGCAGCTCGAGCTCGAGGGCGAGCTGGACGAGGACACGCTGGACGTACGCAACGGCCTGGCGGAACTGCTGGTCGTCGCCGGCAAGACCGACGAGGCCGAGCGGCTGCTGCGCCAGAATGTCGAGGCTGCGCGTCGCATCTACGGCGAGTGGCATGCCATGCACGGAATCACCTGGAACAACCTGGGCAACGTCCTGTCGGACATCCCGGAGAAGTTCGGCGAGGCGGAGCAGGCCTACTTGCGGGCGATCGAGATCCTGGGGCGGGCGCTGGGCGTAGCGCACCCGGAAGTCGCCACCAACTACCACAACCTCGGCGCGCTCTACCTGAAGACGCAGGAGTGGCAGAAATCCGCCGACGTGCACCGGCGCGCGCTCGACCTGCGCACGGCGCTGATCGGGCCGGAGCATCCCAACACGACGTCCTCGCGCATGGGGCTCGCGCTCGCGCTCAACAAGCTGGGCAAGCCGGCCGAGGCCGAGGCGCTCATGCGCGAGGCGCGGGCCGCCTTCGCCAGGGCTCTGGGGCCGGATCACTGGCGGGCGGCGAATGCCCAGTACTACCTCGGCGTCGTCCTGCAGGCGCAGGGCAAGACCGGCGAAGCCACCCGCGAAGTGCGCGAAGCCCACGCCAGGCTGCTGGCGGCGCTGGGGCCGGAACACCCGCGCACGCTGGCGGCGCAGAAGACCCTGGACGAGCTGGAAGGGAATTGACCGGCCGTCAGGGCAGCAGGTCCCTGAGGCGGAACCACAGCATCGCGAGCACCAGCGTCGGCCGGCGCAGCGCCATGCCGCCCGGGAAGTCCCGGTGCCTGATCCGCGCATAGACGTCGAAGCGCTCGGACTGGCCCGCCATCGCCTCGGCCAGCACCTTGCCCGCGATGCCGGTCAGCACCATGCCGTGGCCCGAGAATCCCTGCAGGTACCAGACATTCGGGTCGAGCCGCCCGAACTGCGGCGCGCGATTCATGGTGATGTCGATGAACCCGCCCCAGGCGAACTCGATCTCCGCGTCCGCGAGTTGCGGGAACACCTGCAGCATGCGCAGACGAGTGGCGCGGCGGGTGCCGACCGGGTCGATGCCGGAGTAACTGACGCGGCCGCCGAACAGCAGGCGGTGATCGGACGACAGGCGGAAGTAATCGAGGATCCAGTTGATGTCCGTGACCGCCATGTTGTTGCGGATCAGGGACGCGGCGCGCTCCGGCCCGAGCGGGCGCGTCGCGACGATGTAAGTGGCGATGCCGAGCGTCTTGCGGGCAAGCACCGGCGCGAACTCGCGCTGGCCGATGTTGCCGCACAGCGCCACCTGCTTCGCCCTGACGGTCCCGTTCGCGGTCCGCAGCAGCGGCGCCGTGCCGCGCTCCAGCGCGGTCACGCGGCTGCCCTCGAAGATGCGCACCCCGGCCGCTTCCGCGGCGCCGGCGAGCCCGAGCAGGTACTTGAGCGGATGGCAGTGCGCCGCATTCGAGTCGAACAGGCCCGCACGGTAGCGCTGCGTCGCGAGCAGGCTTTGCAGCTCGCCGCGGTCCATCATGCGCGTCGAGCGGTAGCCGTAGTTTCCCGCCAGTTCCTCCTGCCAGGCCGCGAGCTCGCGCTCCTGGCGCGGCTTGATCGCGACGTGCGCCTGGCCGTGCACCAGGTCGCAGTCAATGCGGTGGCGGGCAACGCGCTCGCGCACCAGGTCGAGTCCTTCCAGCGTGAAGTCCCAGAGCCGCCGCGCATCGTCTCGGCCGAGCTGGGACTCGAGCAGCTGCTGGCCGCTGGCGTAGCCCGGCAGCAGCTGCGCGCCGGAGCGGCCGGAAGCGCCGAAACCGATGCGCTCGGCTTCGAGCAGCACGACCCGGTAGCCGCGCTCGGCAAGGTGCAGCGCCGTCGAGACGCCTGCGAGCCCGCCGCCGACCACGCAGACATCGGCGTCCGCGTCACCCGCGAGCGCGGGGCGCGCGGCCGGCCGCGCGACCGAGGCCTCGTACCAGCTGCGGGCCGGCTCGCGGTTCACACCGGTTCCAGGTACCAGGCGTAGTCGAGCGCGGTCAGGCGCGACTGGAAATCCTGCATCTCGCCGCGCCGCGTTTCCTCGTAGAGCCGCACAAAGCGGTCGCCGAGCCATTCGCGCAGCACGGCGCTGCCGCCGAAGCGCGCGAGCGCGGTCGGCCAGTCGGTCGGCAGCCGCGGCGCGGCGAGGCGTTGTGTGTAGGCATTGCCCGCGAGCGCGGCGGGCGCCGCGAGCTTCTTCTCGATGCCGTGCAGCATGCCCGCGAGCACCACGGCCGTGACCAGATAGGGATTCGCATCCGCGCCCGCGACGCGATGCTCGAGCCGCCGGTCGTCGGGCCCGGAGACCGGCACGCGCACGGCGACGCCGCGGTTGTTGTAGCCCCAGGTCGCATTCATCGGCACGTAGGCCTCGGGCTTGAAGCGGCGGAAGCTGTTGGCGTTCGGCGCGAACACCGCCATGCCATCGGCCATGGTCGCGAGCAGGCCGGCCGCCGCCTGCTTGAGCAGCTCGTTGCCGAGCTCATCCGCCGAGGCGAACACGTTCTGCCCGCTCTCGTCCTGCACGCTCACGTGCACGTGCAGGCCGCTGCCGGCCATGTCGCCGTAGGGCTTGGCCATGAAGGTGGCCTCGAGGCCGTTGCGCAGCGCGACGCCCTTGACGATGCGCTTGAAACGGATTGCCTGGTCGCAGGCCAGGCGCGCGTCGGCGACGTGGCGCAGGTTGACCTCGAACTGGCCCGGGCCGTATTCCGCGAGCGCCGCGCCGGTCGGTACTTCCTGCGCCTCGCAAGTGGCGGTGATCTCGGCGAGGACGTCGGATACGGAGTCGAGGTCGGCCATCGAGTTGATCTGCGTGCGATGTTCGCGCCGGCCGGTCAGGCGCGAGCGCGGCGCCTGCACCAGCCCCTCCGGCGTGCGCTCGGGGTCCACGAAGTAGAACTCGAGCTCGACCGCGACCACCGGCCGCCAGCCGCGCTTCGCGAATCGCTCGAGCACGGTGTCGAGCACGTACCGCGGGTCGCCGAAGAACGGCGAACCGTCGTGGTCGAGCAT
>CAZYPM010000042.1:0-4778 GCA_964649205.1 uncultured Steroidobacteraceae bacterium | reverse complement strand
TCGGCATTCGAATAGTCGTCCCGCAGCAGGGCCATGTTCCACCTGGCGTTTAAGATTTTATGGCGCGGCAGCGACGAGGCCGCCCGGCAGGATAACCATCCCGCGGGTGGGCCGGCAAGGCAGACCCCCGGCAATATGGCAAACGCGAAAAGTCAAATATGGCCGCACTTCGGGCCCTTGTGACGTTCCGGCGAGGCGGCGCGGGGACCCCCTTTTGTGAGAGAATACGGCCTGCTGAACGGGCTGCCATGCCGGCAGCTGTTCAAAATAATTAACAGATAGCCATGCGCAAGCCTGTCATCGGGATCCCGGCCGATCGCCGCCTTTTGGGCCTGCACTGGTTCCATTGCGTGGGCGAGAAGTACATCGCGGCCGTCGTGCAGGCGGCGGACGCGGTGCCGGTACTGCTGCCGGCGCTCGGCGAGCATCACCTGCGCGACTGGCTGGATTCCTGCGACGGCATCCTGTTCACCGGCAGCGCGTCGAACGTCGAGCCGCAGCGCTATCAGGGCCCGGCCGCGGACCCCGGGACCTTGCACGACCCCGAGCGCGACGCCACGACCCTGCCCATGATCACGGGCGCGGTGCGGGCGGGACTGCCCGTGTTCGGCATTTGCCGCGGATTCCAGGAGATGAATGTCGCCTTCGGCGGCACGCTGCACCAGAAGCTGCACGAGCAGCCGGGGCTGCTGGACCACCGCGAGGACAAGACCCAGCCGCTGGAAGTCCAGTACGCGCCGGCGCACGACGTGGAACTGGCCGAGGGCGGCATGCTGCAGCGGCTCGCGGGCCAGCGGCGCATCCGGGTCAACTCGGTGCACTCGCAGGGCGTCGACGGCCTGGGCCGCGGCCTGGCGGTCGAGGCGAAGGCCGACGACGGGCTGGTCGAAGCCTTCCGCGTGGAAGGCGCGCCGGCGTTCGCGCTGGCAGTGCAGTGGCACCCGGAGTGGAAAGTCATGGACAACCCGTTTTCACGGGCCCTGTTCGCGGAATTCGGCAGGGCCGGCCGCGAGCGGGCCGCGAGGCGAGCGCGATGAGCGACATCCAGCAGTTCCTCAAGGACCACGCCATCACCGAGGTCGAGGCCATCATCCCGGACATGGCGGGAGTGGCGCGCGGCAAGATCATGCCGGCGGAGAAGTACGCCGAGGACGAGGGCATGCGCCTGCCGGAGTCCATCTTCCTGCAGACCGTCACCGGCGAGTACCCGCAGGACGACAGCGCGATCCATCCGTCCGAGATCGACATCGACCTGGTCGGCGACCCGAACACGATCCGCGTGGTGCCCTGGGCGGCCGAGCCGACCGCGCAGGTGATCCACGACTGCTTCTACGACGACGGGCGGCCGGTGCCGATGTCGCCGCGCTTCGTGCTGCGCCGCGTGCTCGACCTCTACGCCGCGCGCGGCTGGAAGCCCGTGGTCGCACCCGAACTCGAGTTCTTCCTGGTCGAGCCAAACACCGACCCGGACTACCCGCTGAAACCGCCGGTCGGGCGCTCGGGCCGCCCCGAAATCGGCCGCCAGGCCTACAGCATCGCCGCGGTCAACGAGTTCGATCCGCTGTTCGACGACATCTACGCCTTCTGCGAGGCGCAGGACCTCGACATCGACACGCTGATCCACGAGGCCGGCGCGGCGCAGATGGAGATCAACCTGAACCACGGCGACGCGCTCGACCTCGCCGACCAGGCCTTCCTGTTCAAGCGCACCGCGCGCGAGGCGGCCCTGCGCCACAAGATGTACGCGACCTTCATGGCCAAGCCGCTCGCCTCGGAGCCCGGCAGCGCCATGCACATCCACCAGAGCGTCGTGGACGCGAAGACCGGCGCGAACATCTTCAGCGACGCAGAGGGCAAGGCCTCGCCGCTGTTCGAGTCGTTCATCGCCGGGCTGCAGAAGTACCTGCCGTCCGCGATGTCGCTGTTCGCGCCCAACGTCAACAGCTACCGGCGCATCACGCGCTACAACCTGGCGCCGATCAACGTGCAGTGGGGCCTCGACAACCGCACCGCTGGACTGCGCGTGCCGTTCTCGGAGCCGCAGGCGCGCCGGGTCGAGAACCGCCTCGGCGGCGCGGACGCAAACCCCTACCTCGCGATCGCCGCCTCGCTCGCCTGCGGCTACCTCGGCATGCTGGAGAGCCTGAAGCCGACCGAGCCGATCACGGGCTCCGCCTACGACCTGCCGTTCGCGCTGCCACTGACGCTCGCCGACGCGCTCGCGCTGCTGCGCGCCTGCAAGCCGCTGGTCGAGCTGTTCGGCGAGCGCTTCGTGGCGGCATACTGCGCGGTGAAGGAAAACGAGTACGAGACGTTCTCGCGGGTGATCAGCTCATGGGAACGCGAGCACCTGCTGCTGAACGTATGAACCGCAACACCCGCGACTGGCAGGAACTCGACGCCCGCCACTACCTGCACCCGTTCACGGACTTCCGCTCGCTGGCGAAGGAGGGCTCGCGCGTCATCACGCGTGCCGAGGGTGTGTACCTGCACGATTCCGAGGGCCGGCAGATCCTGGACGGCATGTCCGGGCTGTGGTGCGTGAACATCGGCTACGGACGCACCGAACTCGCGGAGGTCGCGGCCCGGCAGATGCGGGAGCTGCCGTACTACAACAGTTTCTTCAAGAGCGCCAACCCGCCGGCCATCGAACTGGCGCGCGTGCTGGCGGAGCTGACGCCGCCGCAGTTCAACCGGGTGTTCTTCACCAACTCGGGCTCGGAGGCGAACGACACCATCCTGCGGATGACCCGCCGCTACTGGGACCTGCTCGGCCAGCCGCGCCGCAACATCGTCATCAGCCGGATTAACGGCTACCACGGCAGCACGATGGCGGGTGCGAGTCTCGGCGGCATGGCCGCGATGCACGCGCAGGGCGGGCTGCCGATCCCGGACATCGTGCACATCGAGCAGCCGTACTGGTACGAGAACGGCGTGGACCTGGGGCCGGACGAGTACGGCCTGCGCGCCGCGCGCCGGCTCGCCGAAAAGATCGAGGAGCTGGGCCCGGAGCGTGTCGCCGCCTTCATCGGCGAGCCGATCCAGGGGGCCGGCGGCGTCATCATCCCGCCCGAGACCTACTGGCCGGAGATCCAGCGCATCTGCCGCGAGTACGGCATCCTGCTGATCGCCGACGAGGTGATCTGCGGCTTCGGCCGCACCGGCCGCTGGTTCGGCTGCGAGCACTTCGGCTTCGAGCCCGACTTCATGACGATCGCCAAGGCCATCACCTCGGGCTACCAGCCGCTCGGCGGGGCGATGGTCGCGGACCGCGTGGCCGAGGTGTTGATCGGCAAGGGCGGCGAGTTCAACCACGGCTTCACCTGGTCCGGCCACCCGGTCGCCTGCGCAGTCGCGATCGAGAACCTGGCCATCATGCGGCGCGAGAAGCTGGTGGACCGGGCGCGCGAGGACATCGGGCCGTACCTCCAGAAGCGCTGGCGGGAGCTCGCCGACCACCCGCTGGTCGGGGAGGTGCGCGGCGTCGGCATGATCGGGGCGCTCGAGCTCGTGGCCCACAAGAAAAGCCGAACCTTTTTCCGAAATCGTGGCGATACCGGCTTGATTTGCCGGGACCATTGCTTCGCCAACGGCCTGGTCATGCGGGCGGTCCGGGACACGATGATCATCGCGCCGCCGCTCGTCATGGAGCGGGGCCACGTGGACGAACTGGTCGACAAGGCCCGCAAGTGCCTCGACCTGACCGCCCGGGACATCGGCGTCGGCTGAGGGCGACGCGCGGGTGGCCGCACCCGGCGCGGCCGCTGTAGTATTGCGGGGACAAGCACCGGGCGCCGGCGTCCGGGCAACAACACAGAGGGATCCGGGCCACGCCCGGCGATGGAGGCAATCATGCGCAGTGAATTCCGGGTCGGGCTCGTCGGGCTCGCCGTCCTGTCACTCGCCGCCTGCGGCGGCAAGAAGGAAGGCGAGGAGGCGGCCGCCGCCCAGCCCGAAGAAAAGGTGCTGTTCGTCTACAACTGGTCCGACTACATCGGCGAGACCACCATCGCGGACTTCGAGGCCAAGACCGGCATCAAGGTCACCTACGACATGTTCGACTCGAACGAGGTGCTGGAGACCAAGCTGCTGGCGGGACGCACCGGCTACGACGTCGTGGTGCCTTCGGCTTCCTTCCTCGAGCGCCAGATCAAGGCGGGCGTGTTCCTGAAGCTCGACAAGTCGAAGCTGCCGAACCTGGTGAACATGGACCCCGAGATCGCGAAGCGCGTCGCCCTGCATGACCCGGGCAACGAGCATGCGATCAACTACCTGTGGGGCACGACCGGCATCGGCTACAACCCGGACAAGGTCAAGGCCGCGCTCGGCACCGACACGATCGACAGCTGGGCCGCGATCTTCGAGCCGGCGAATGCCGCCAAGCTGGCGAAGTGCGGCATTGCGCTGCTGGACGCGCCCTCCGAGGTGATGGACTCCGTGCTCATCTACCTGGGCCGGGACCCGAACAGCGAGAAGGCCGAGGACCTCGCGGCGGCGGAGGCGCAGCTGATGAAGGTGCGCGAGTACGTCAAGTACTTCCACTCGTCGCAGTACATCAACGACCTCGCGACCGGCGAGATCTGCGTCGCGCTCGGCTGGAGCGGTGACGTGCTGCAGGCGCGCGACCGCGGCGCCGAGGCCGAGACCCCCGTCAACGTCGCCTACGCGGTGCCGAAGGAAGGCGCGATCATCTGGTTCGACATGCTGGCGATTCCCGCCGACGCGCCGCACCCGAACAACGCGCACGAGTTCCTGAACTTCATCATGGAGCCTGCGGT